>DASTQE010000033.1:0-19831 GCA_035761895.1 Nitrospira sp.
TTGTGTGGAGCGCCTTTAGCGCATCGTTCCAACGCCCCCGATACACGAGATCGTTCCATTCGGGAATCAGATTCACGACCGGGCAGCCCGTATTCCCCTGACAAAACGGCACACCGCAATCCATGCAACGCGCACCCTGGATCTTGAGCTTGTCCTCGGAGATCGGCTCGTACATCTCCTTCCAATCGAGGACGCGCAGCTCGACCGGCTTCCGCTTCGGGCCCTCACGGGCGTATTTCATGAAGCCCTTAGGGTCACCCATTTCTTAATTCCTGAATGCTAAGTGCTGAGCCCATTTCTTCAGTCCTGAGGTGCCGAGTTCTGAGTTCATGACGTTCGCTTAGCCCCTCGCCTCTTGCCCCTCGCCCACTAGTGTACCGCGCTCGCTTTACGCTTCCGCTCTTCAAGGACACGCTTATAGTCCACCGGCATGATCTTCACGAACTTCGGCAGCGTGGCGTCGAACGAATCCAGGACCTGCTTGGCCTTGCGGCTGCCGGTATACATAAAATGCTTCGTTATCAGCTCATGCAGCAACCGCTTGTCTTCCTTGGACACAACGGGCTCCAACTCGACCATGCCGGTATTGCACCGGCTCTGGAATTTCCCGGCATCGTCGAGTACGAACGCGATGCCCCCCGACATGCCGGCGGCGAAATTCCTTCCCGTGCGGCCCAGCACGACAACGACGCCGCCCGTCATGTATTCGCAACCATGATCGCCCGTGCCTTCGACCACAGCGCGTGCACCGCTGTTGCGCACGGCAAACCGTTCGCCCGCCATGCCGTAGAAGTAAGCCTCGCCTTGCGTGGCACCGTAAAGCGACGTGTTGCCGATAAGGATGGTGTCCTCAGGAACAAACAAGACGTTCTTCGGCGGGAAAACGATGATCTTGCCGCCGGAGAGCCCTTTGCCGATGTAATCGTTGGATTCCCCTTCCAAGGTCAGGGTGATTCCTCTGGCCAGGAAGGCCCCGAACGATTGTCCGGCCGAACCTGTGAATTTGATCGAGATCGTGTCTTCGGGAAGTCCTTCCAAGCCGTATTTCTTCGCGATCCGGCTGGAGAGCACCGTGCCGGTCGTCCGGTTGACATTCTTGATCGGTAGATCGAGGCTGACCTTCTCGCCCCGCTCGATGGCCGGCTGGCAGAGCTCGACCAATTTGTTGTCCAGGATGCCCTCGAGGCCGTGATCCTGCTTCTGTACGCAATACCGTGGAACTTCCGGGCCGACGTCGGGCATGGTCAGAAGCGGCGTCAGGTCCAATCCCTTGGCCTTCCAGTGATCGACCGCTTTGGTAATTTTCAGCTTGTCGACGCGTCCGACCATCTCATTGATGGTGCGGAATCCCAGTTTGGCCATGAGTTGCCGCGCTTCTTCAGCCACGAAGAACAGGTAATTGACGATGTGCTCCGGCTTTCCATTGAATTTCTTCCGCAGTTCGGGATCCTGCGTCGCAATGCCGACGGGGCATGTGTTCAGATGGCACTTCCGCATCATGATGCAGCCTTCGACGATGAGCGGCGCCGTCGCAAACCCGTATTCCTCGGCGCCAAGCAGGGTCGCAATGACCACATCCCGTCCCGTCTTCATCTGCCCGTCGGTCTCGACACGGATGCGGCCGCGCAGATCGTTCAGCACCAGCGTCTGGTGCGTCTCGGCCAGCCCCAGTTCCCAGGGAATCCCGCCGTACTTGATCGAGGAGAGCGGCGAAGCGCCCGTGCCGCCCGAGTCACCGCTGATGAGCACTTTGTCCGCGTGGGCCTTGGAAACGCCGGCGGCCACGGTGCCGACGCCGACTTCAGCAACCAACTTGACGGACACGCCGGCTTCGGGATTGGAATTCTTAAGGTCGAAGATCAGCTGCGCCAGGTCCTCGATTGAATAAATATCGTGATGCGGCGGCGGTGAAATGAGCTGGACCCCCGGCGTCGCATAGCGGAACTTCGCGATATTTTCGTCGACCTTGTGTCCGGGCAGCTGGCCCCCTTCCCCCGGCTTGGCGCCTTGCGCCATCTTGATCTGCAATTCGCGCGCATTCACCAGGTAATGAGCGGTCACTCCAAAGCGGGCGGACGCCACCTGCTTGATGTAGCTGTTCTTGGAATCGCCGTTCGGCAGCGGCTTAAACCGCTCCGGGTCCTCGCCGCCCTCGCCGGTGTTGCTCTTTCCGCCGAGGCGGTTCATCGCGATTGCCAGCGTCTCGTGCGCTTCCTTGCTGATGGATCCGAACGACATCGCTCCGGTATTGAACCGCTTGACGATCTCGCGCGCCGGCTCGACCTCTTCGAGCGGAATCGGCGTCGGGGCAAACTTGAAATCGAGGAGGCCACGCAGGTTCGACCGGCGCGCGCTCTCGTCGTTCACAAGCTGCGCAAACTCGGCATACGTCTTGGGATCATTCGCTTTGCTCGCGTGCTGGAGCTTGTAGATCGTGTCGGGATTCCAGTTATGGTGTTCTCCCTGGATGCGGTAATGGATCTCGCCGCCGAAATCGAGCTGGCGGATGGCCGCCGGCTCGTACGCGACGCGATGCCGCCGCAGAGTCTCCTCTCCAATCTCGCGAATGCCGACGCCTTCGACGCGCGAGGGCGTGCCGGTGAAGTAGCGGTCGATGATCTCGTGGTTCAAGCCGATCGCCTCGAAAATCTGCGCGCCGCAGTACGACTGCACCGTGGAAATGCCCATCTTTGAGAAAATCTTGAGGAGGCCTTTGTTGATGGCCTTGATGAATTTTCCTTCCGCCGTTTGCGCATCCAGTCCTTCGGGCAGATAATTGTCACGCTCCATATCGACGAGCGATTCGAACAGGAGATAGGGATTGATAGTCCCGGCGCCGTAGCCGATCAGACAGGCAAACTGGTGCACGTCGCGCGGCTCCCCGGTTTCGAGGATCAAGCCGACCTCGGTCCTGGTGCATTCACGCACCAGGTGGTGATGGATCGCGGAGATGCCGAGCAGGCTGGGAATCGGCGCCCAGTATTCATCGACGCCACGGTCACTCAAAATCAGAAACTTATAGCCATCCTTGATCGCCTGCGAGGCCTCTCGGCACATGGCGTCGACCGCCGCGCCCAATCCGTCGGGCCCTTCGGCGACGCGGAACAGCATCCGCAGCGTCTTGCTCTTGAAATGGGGATCGGAGATGCCGCGAATCTTTTGCAGGTCCGCGTTCGTGAGAATGGGCTGCTGGACCTTGATCCGGCGGCAGGATTCCGGCGATTCGTCCATCAAGTTGGGCTTGGGACCGATATTCGTCACGAGTGACATCACGAGCTGCTCGCGGATCGGGTCGATCGGTGGATTTGTCACCTGCGCGAACAATTGCTTGAAGTACTTAAACAACAGTTGTGGACGGTCGGACAGCACCGCGAGCGGCGTATCCGTGCCCATCGACGAGATGGCTTCTTCGCCGGTCACGATCATCGGCGTGATCACCATCTTGAGCTCTTCGACCGTATAGCCGAATGCCTGTTGTCGCTGACGGATCGTCGGATGGTCCGGCTGCGGGACGTTCAGCGGTTCAGGAAGCTCGTCGAGCGAGACGCCGTATTGCGTGACCCAGCTGCGATACGGCTTGCGGCCTACGATGTCAGCCTTGATCTCCTCGTCGTCGATGATCCGGCCTTGGACGGTGTCGACCAGGAACATACGTCCCGGCTGCAGCCGGCCCTTCATGCGAATGGTTTTTGGATCGGACGGCAAGACGCCCGCCTCGGACGCAAGCACGACCATGCCATCGGTCGTCACCTGATAACGGCAGGGTCGGAGGCCGTTGCGATCCAGCGTCGCGCCGATCATCTTGCCGTCGGTGAAACAGACGGCCGCCGGGCCGTCCCAGGGCTCCATCATCGCGGCGTGGTACTGATAGAAGCCGCGACGGTCGAGATCCATCTGCGGGTTGGCCACCCATGGCTCCGGGATCAACATCATCATCGCGTGGGGCAGCGACCGGCCGCCCAGCAGGAGAAACTCGAGCGCGTTGTCCAGGCAGGCCGAATCGCTCTGCTGCTCGTAGACGATTGGAAACAGCTTTTCCATATCCTTGCCGAACAGCTCCGAGTGCAGCCGTCCCTGCCTGGCCTTCATCCAATTCACGTTGCCCTTCAGGGTGTTGATCTCGCCGTTATGGCAGATGTAGCGATAGGGATGCGCGAGCGGCCAGGTCGGAAACGTATTGGTGCTGAAGCGAGAATGTACGAGGGCCAGGGCACTGACCATGCTCGGGTCTTTGAGATCCTGATAGTAGGCCCCCATCTGATGCGGCAGCAGCAAACCTTTGTAGACGATGGTGTTGGCGGACAGACTCGGAATATAGAAGTGCTCACGACCTTGGATCGCCGATTCACGGATCGCCTTCTCAACGAGCTTGCGTATGACGTAGAGCTTGCGTTCGAATTGCGCTTCGTTCAGCACGTCCCGGGCGATGAACACCTGTCGGATGAACGGCTCAGTTTTGCGGGCCTGAACGCCGATCGTATCGCTTTTGACCGGCACATCCCGCCAGCCAAGCAGCCGTGCGCCTTCCTGCTCGATGATCTTGTTGAACAATTTTTCGCATTGCTGCCGTGCGGCCTGATTTGGAGGAAGAAATACCTGCCCGACGCCGTACTCGCCGGCTCCGGGCAATGTGACCCCGGCGTCGGCAGCGGCGCGCCGCAAGAATTCGTGAGGCACTTGCAACAGAATCCCCGCCCCGTCGCCGGTACAGGGATCGCAGCCTTGCGCCCCGCGGTGCGTGAGATTTTCGAGGACTTGCAGACCTTGATGGATGATGTCGTGCGACTTTTGGCCTTTGATGTTGACGACAAAGCCGATGCCGCAGGAATCTTTTTCGTGCTGAGGGTCGTAGAGCCCTTGCTTCCGTGGAAGCCCTGGAAGTTCCATGTTACCTATCTCGTGAAAAAGGCAGGTCTTTTTTCCTGCTGGGTAGAGGCCCTAACGAGAGGACTCGGGGGACGCGAAACCTCGTTGCTCGTGAGGCATGATCCCATTGGAAATTCGAGCGTCAGATTAATGGAAGGGTGATTCTTCTGTCAAGCGATCAATGCGTGGATTTCGTTGGGATTCCCTTGACTTTGTTTCCTTCGCTGCCCTACCATCCGCCGCATGCCACAGGGTCCTGTCACCTCCACGATTCACACGATGGCGGACGTCTGGGATGCCTATCGGAGTGAGCTCGAGGGAGTTGAAGATCGGATCCACTTCAATCTGGCCTCCAGTGTCACGCTTGTTAATACCGTCGCGGCGCATATCCTGAATAGCGGCGGCAAGCGTATCCGGCCTCTGCTCCTCTTGCTGTGCGCCCGTCTTTGCGGCTATGCCGGCCGTGAACACCATCAACTCGGCAGCCTGGTGGAATTTATCCATACCGCCACCCTCCTTCATGACGATGTCGTCGACGACGCGGAGATCAGGAGAGGCCGCCAAACCGCCCGAAAAGTCTGGGGAAATCAAGTCAGCATCCTGGTTGGCGACTATCTCTACTCCAAAGCGATGTGCCAAGTCGTCGAATTCCGCAGCCAGCGGATCAACGAAGTGCTCGCCGAGGCCTGCAAGAAGATGGCGGAAGGCGAAGTCCTTCAGCTCTACTACAACGGGAATCCGGCGATGCCGGAGGCCGACTACATTAAAATCGTCGAGCACAAAACAGCGGGGTTGATTGCGGCCTCGTGTCGTATGGGTGCGATCTTGGCCGAAGCGTCGGACGCGCAGCAGGACTGCCTCTTCCGCTTCGGACAGTATCTCGGCATTGCGTTTCAAGTCGTCGACGACACCTTGGACTACGCAGCGAACGGCGCGTCGTTGGGTAAGACGCTCGGACAGGACCTCCGTCAGGGCAAGGCGACGCTCCCGCTGCTTCATTTGCTGAATCATTGCTCGGAAGGCGACCGGCAGATGATCAAAGACCGGATGGAAACGCGCACATTGACTGAGGACGATTTGCAGCGTCTCATCGGCCTCATGGACGAGTATGGATCCATCACGTATGCGTTGAACCATGCTCAAGCCTACATCATCGCGGCCAAGCGAGAGTTGAGCGAGTTCGAAGACAGCACGGCTCGTCGGGCGCTCTCGGTGGTCGCCGATTACATGGTGACCCGCGACCGGTAGCCGCATCCGCGTGGCCAGGTGCCGCCCCGGCATCTGGTGGGCAGCGCGCGGGACAGCGGCCCAGCCTTCACAGCGTGTCCAGTTCGCCGGCGGTGACACGTACGCGCCGTACGGACCCGCTCGGCGATGCAGACGCAACGCTAACGGATTTTTCCATCCAGCAGGAAGAGGAACGCATGGCACAGATTCTTCCGTTTCGTGGGACCTTGTACGACCCAACAGCTGTCGGCTCCATCCGCGATGTCGTGTCGCCCCCCTATGACATCATCGATGCGGCAGGACAGAAAGCATTGCATGACCGGCATCCGCAGAACATCATCCGGCTCGAGCTCGGGATCGATCATCCCGGAGATGACGCCAACAATAATCGGTACACGCGCGCGGCCGAGACCTTACACAGCTGGATGTCCAACGGATCGCTGAAGCGTGACGCTCAACCGGCCGTCTATTACCACACGATCGAGTATGCGTCACCGTCTGCCGATGCCCGCGCTCCGAGAAAAACGCTGAGGGGCTTTCTGACGACGACAAAACTCGAGCCGCTCGACTCCGGTCACATTTATCCACATGAAAACACGAGGTCGGCCGCTAAGACCGACCGGCTCAACCTGCTCAAAGCCTGCAAGGCGAATTTGAGTCCCATCTGGCTGCTCTATTCCGATCCGCAGAATGCGGTTCTCGGCCTCCTCGAACGGGCCGTCAAAGACCAGCCCCCACGGATCGATTTCGAAGACGACAATGGATGCCGGCAGCAGCTCTGGGCGGTCACCGATGCGTCGGTGCTCGCGCAAATCGTGGACATCATGCGAAGCAAGCCGCTCTTCATTGCCGACGGTCATCATCGCTATGAAACGGCGCTCAACTATCAACATTTCCGCCGGGAGCAGGCCGGCACATCGGATACACTCAAACCCTACGACGGTGTGCTGATGCTCCTGTCGCCGCTCGAAGATCCCGGTTTGACCGTGCTTCCCACGCACCGCGTCACAACGACCCCCTTGCCACCGTTCGGCACCATCAAGACGCAGCTGGGAGACACGTTCGATTTCAAGGAGTTCCCTTTTTCGCGCGACACCAAGCCCGCAGTGCGGGCAGGGTTCCTCGAGGCGTTGCGCACAGACGGGCGCACGGCTCCAACCTTCGGACTCGCCCTCAACGGCGAAGACCGCTATGTCACCCTCTCGCTCAAGCAGGCGCATCGTCCGGATGCGAACGCCTCTCCGCGCGCCAAACTTGATGTCTCGCTGCTTCAGCAGCTGGTCGTCAGCGCGCTCTGCCCGACGCAGCAGGAGCAGGAGACAATCTTGTATACGAAAGACGATCATGAAGCGCTCGATTGGGCCGCCGACGGCAGGGGGTCCGGTGCGCTTTTGCTCAATGCGACGAAGGTCGGCGAGGTCCAGGCGGTGGCCCGGGCCGGCGAGCGGATGCCGCATAAGTCAACGTATTTTTATCCGAAGCCGCTCACGGGACTGGTGATCCATGTGATGGAAGAATGAATGGGATGGTGCGACGAGATACACATCTTGCTCGCGCAACGCGGCACGCGAGAAGGGACATGAGGGCTGGTTGATCTCCTGTGCCCACCGAACGCACACACCAGATCTAACGTATTGTTGAATAGTCGGTGCTCGTCCAAGCGCGCACGTGGAGATCAACCAGCCCTTGTCCCGAAAAGCCACCGAGCAAGCTTGGAGGGATCATCAAAGAGGTGCTCGTTGGGAAAGAACGCATCTCGGTGCGGTCAGGGGACTGGGCGGGTGGAATTTTTGAAGCGCGCAATGATGAGCATCTGCGTCACACCATTGGGGCGTACGAGAAGGAGGGGAGCCGCATGAACGCCAAAATTCTGATCGTCGACGATGATCAAGACATTACGACGATGCTGGAGGATCGCCTGCAAGCCTCCGACTACGGCACCATCGTCGCCAGTGACGGCATCCAAGCGCTCGAAAAGGTCGAGCAGGAGTCGCCACACCTCATGCTGCTTGACCTCGACATGCCCAGACTCGGCGGCCTCGATGTCTTGAAGCGGCTTCCCATCGTCAAACAGGCGGAGGACATTCCCGTCATTGTGATGACGGCGCACGGTTCGATCGAGGCGGCGGTGGAAGCCATGAAGCACGGAGCATACGATTTTCTCACCAAGCCGCTCGATAAGGACCACCTATTGATCGTCATTGGCAAAGCCCTCGAGCGCGCGTCACTCAAGCGGCAGGTCGCCTGCCTGAAAAGTGAAGTCGACAGCCGCTACGCGTCGATCATCGGCACCAGTGCGAAGATCCGCAGCGTGTTGGAAGCCGCCCAGCGGGCCGCCAAATCGGATGCGGGCGTCCTTCTGCTCGGTGAAAGCGGCACGGGCAAAGAGCTGTTAGCCCGGTCCATTCACCAATGGAGTCCGCGTCATGCCATGCCGCTCGTCGTCATCAACTGCGTCGCCTTGACGGAGACGTTATTGGAAAATGAGCTCTTCGGCCACGAGCGCGGCGCCTTTACGGGCGCCGACCGTCTGCAGAAAGGCAAGCTGGAAATGGCCGAAGGCGGTACCGTGTTCCTGGACGAGATCGGCGACATGTCGTTGCCGCTTCAGGCGAAGCTGCTGCGGGTGCTCCAGGACCGCGAATTTCATCGCGTCGGCGGCACGAGGCTCGTCTCGGTCAACATCCGCATCATCGCCGCAACGAACAAAGATTTGAAGCAGGCCGTCAAAGTCGGAGACTTCCGCGAAGATTTGTTCTTCCGGCTGAACGTCATCGGCCTCACGCTGCCGCCGCTGCGCGAGCGACTCGAGGATTTTCCGGCGCTTGCCAAGTTTTTCTTGAGCCGGCACGCGAAGGAGGCGAAGCGTCCCGGCATGTGGTTCAGCCCTGACGCTATGGACGCCCTGGCGCGCTATTCATGGCCCGGCAACATTCGTGAATTGGATAATGTGATCGCCCGCGCCGTCATCCTCAGTCAAACGGATGTGATCGAACCCGACGTCCTTGCGCTCGACTTTACGTCGGCGGACATGAACAACGACGGCCTTTCTTACCTCAGGCTGCCCTACCACGAATCAATGGAGGCCCACAGCCGCCACATCATTGGACAGGCCCTGCGTGCCGCCGATGGCAACCAGACGAAGGCGGCGGACCGCCTCAAGCTTCAGCGCACGTACCTGGCTCGCCTGCTCAGACAGCAACGGCGAAAGTTGGAAGAGAAAGGCGATGAGGCCCACGAAGGCGAAACTGAGGCAGCTGGTAAAAGTATGATGAGAGGTTGAGCAAGATTTGACCTGGCAAGTCCCCTGTGCTCGCCGACCGCACACACCAGAATGGCGTGGATCAGCCTGGTCAGTCCTTGTGCTCGCGGAAGGCGGCACACCAGACCAAGCGTATGTTCAAATAGGCGGTGCTCCTTCACGCGCGCGCGTTTGGACTGATCCAGGCTGCTCCGTATGAGAGGAATAAGCTAGCTTGGAAGAACCATTTGTAAGTCGGTGCTCGTCCAAGCGCGCAGTAGGAGATCAATCCAGCCCCGCCCTAAAAGACAACAAGCGAGCTCAGAGGGAGCGATTATTAGGATGCTCGTTCAACGCCCGCAGTTGCGGACTCATCCAGTCCAATCACTACAATACAATTCAGGTCTGTGCTGAGACGCTGAGTACCACCTTCACGTGCCGGGATGGAGAAGGATAGGAACACCCTGCTTCAGGCCAGTGGAGTTGCGGAGAGCCGCTCACTCAGTCTGATCAGCCCGCTCGTGGCATCGTGCTCGGCCTGGGCATAGCGTTCAGGCGTCCCCACGTCGGACCAGTAGCCGGTGAACTCGTAACCCGCGACCAGGTCTCCGCGCTGGATCGCCGCGACATACGCATCGATGATGGACGATGCTTTGCCCTTGGGAACGTCGCGAAGCAAACGCGGATTGAGAATATGGACGCCGGCAAACATACGGGGCTTCGTCACGCCGGCGTCCGTTCTGCCACGGCCGGTAATGCGAACGATGTGGTCATCGGCGTCCAATTCGACCACTCCCCAACGAGAAGCATCGGCATCGGAGCGTACGACCAGGGTCGCCGCCGCCTGGCGCCGCTGGTGAAAGGCGCACAGAGCCTCGAGATCCAGCTCAAACAGTGTATCGCCGTTCAGCACGAGCACGGGCTCTCCTGAAAAATTCGGCTCTGCCTGCTTGATCCCTCCGCCTGTTCCGAGAATCACCGGTTCATGCGAATAGTAGATCCGCATTCCGTACTTCGACCCGTTCCCGAGTGCCTGCTCGATCATCGGTCCCAGATGATGCAGATTGATGATGACGTCGTGAAAGCCGTGGCGTTTCAGGAGCAGGAGATTCCAAACGATGAGCGGCGTGCCGGCAATCGGAAGCAGCGGCTTAGGGATCGTATTCGTGAGCGGCCTCAAGCGGGTACCCAGGCCCGCCGCGAGGATCATCGCCTTCATAAGAGATGTGATGGGTGAGAGGTGATGAGTAATGAGGACGGCAGGAGAACGCGATGACTGAGCGCTTTGCTATTCACTGATCACCCATCACTGATCACTCATCACTGGAGCTCCGGCACATATGCGCTCATGAGTTTGCGCAGAGTGTTCAACTCGGGATACTTGTGCAGATTTCGTTTCACGTATCCGAGCGTTCGGGGTATGTCCGCCAGAAATTTTGGATTGCCTTTCACCCGATCGATGTACACGAACCGGCCGGCCGCTTTCAGATTGCGTTGAATGCTCGTGAAATCGAACAAGCGGCGGAACGCCTCCCGGTTCGTCCAGAGATGGCGCCCTTCTTGGAGCTGGTCCAGATAGTAGTCGATGAGCCGGTCGATCAGCGCTTCGTCAAGCGCGATGTAGGCATCCCGCAGCAGAGAGGCAAGGTCGTAGGTGGCCGGCCCCATCAACGCATCCTGAAAATCGATCACGCCCAGCCGTTCCCCGGCGACCATCAAATTTCTGGAATGATAATCCCGGTGCGCGAACACTCGCGGCTGTTCGGCCAGGAGTGCAGAGATGTTACGGAATTCATCCCGGATCGCGAGTTCATCTGCGCTGTTTAGCGGCGCACCTTGTCTGGCCGCAATGCCGTACTCCAGAAAATGATCGAACTCCCACATCAGGAGCGGCACGTCGAAGCTCCGGTGAAACGCCAGGCATCGCGGATCGGCGGGCGACGTCGCCTTGGACTGCATGCGGACGAGGCCGTCGATCGCCTGCTTGTAACGCGCTTCAAGGTCGGCCGGGCGGGCATGGGTACTGGCTTCCGACAGCGTGAGGTCTCCAAAATCCTCGAGATAAAGCAGACCGGCGGGCTGATCGTAATAATAGAGCTCCGGCACTGAGACGCCGGCTTTCGCGAGATGCGCCTGGATATTGATGAACGGCAGCTCGGCGATCGCATGAGCCGATCCGCTTACCGCCTCCTCCGACTGTTTGAACGCTTCGGGCTCGGCGAGCTGCATGAGTATGACGGAGGAGAGGGTCGCGTCGCTCACCTCGATTCGAAAATACCGTCGGTTGGACGCGTCTCCGGCGAGGGGGAGCAGTTTTTTGACTGTCGCTCGGAACGGCAGCCGGGTGCGTACCGTCTCGGCCACAAGCGCTCGATCCGGGAGAGCCAGGGGCCGTTTAGTGGTGGCAGGATCGATTGTGGCCATCAGCGCGGCATTATACTGGCACGACAAAAACTTGTCACGAGATGGCGTCCTTTGCTCCGCGCTCAAGGAAGCGTCGAGCGCCGACCGCGCCGATCACCGCACCGGCGGTATCTGCGATCCAATCCGTCCAGGAGGACGCGCGAAGGGGCACGAAGGCTTGATGCACCTCGTCCGTCGCGCCGTACAAGGACGCAGCTGCAATGGCGAGCACGACGGCATACTGCGCAGCATATGCTCTGACCGTCCGACGGAATGCCCGATAGCAAAGCATGGCCAGCACGGAATACTCAATGGCATGCAACAGCTTGTCGCCGAGTTTTTCGAAGAGAAAATTCGGCAGCTGGTCTTCGGGATGAGGCAACGACGACAGGTAGAATATCAGCGCCATGTACGCCGCCACCGGAACCCACGCTCGCATCCAGTGACAGGCGGAACTCTCGACGGTCTGCGCGCACGCCTTTTCCATTTTCCTCCGTTGATTGCAAGGTGGGTATCCCTATGACATACTCTTTAGTGGTCCGCAACCTTCTTTCGACCTGCCCATGAAAACTGTTCGGGTCTGCTTTCTGTGGCACATGCATCAGCCGTACTATACCGACCCCGTCACAGGATCGGTCAGCATGCCCTGGGTCCGCCTGCACGCCACCAAGGCCTATTTCGACATGGCCTTTCTTTTGGAGCGGTTCCCCCGTATTCACGCCACGTTCAACTTCACTCCCTCTCTCCTGGTGCAGCTCAAGGAGATTGGTGAGGGAGCCGTTCAAGATCTGTTTCTGGAACATGCTCAGCGACGCGCCGCCGATTTGAGTCAGGAGGAACAGGCCTTCCTCATCCGCCATTACTTCTCGATCAATTGGGCCACGATGATTCGGCCCTATCCGCGGTACCACGAGCTCCTGGTCAAGCGCGGCCTCGACATTGACGGTCAGGACCTCCAACGCCTCGCCCGCCAGTTCACCGCCCAGGAGCTGTTGGATCTTCAAGTGTGGTTCAATCTCGCCTGGTTCGGTTATGGCGCGGTCCAGCAGTATCCGCGCCTCGCGGCACTGCGGGCGAAAAACCGGGGATTCACCGAAGAGGACAAGCTGGAGGTCTTGGCGCTTCAACGGCAGACGGTGCTGGACATCGTGCCGATGTATCGCCGGCTGGCGGAGCGAGGCCAGATAGAATTGACGACCACCCCTTTCTATCATCCGATCCTTCCGCTCGTCCTCGACACGGAGCATACCCGCCGAGCCAGACCCGACCTGCCGCTGCCGTCTCGGTTTCGCGCGCCGGAAGATGCCGAGGCCCAACTGCGTCTGGCCATTGAGTATCACGCAGCCACGTTCGGAGAGCCTCCTGCGGGTCTGTGGCCATCAGAGGGTTCTGTTTGTCCCGAATTGATTCCTGTGATTCGTCGCGTCGGCTTCCGCTGGCTGGCCACCGATGAAGGCATCCTCGCCCGCTCGCTCGAGACGGCGCAGATACCCTGGCACCGGCAATCCCAACTCTATCGCCCCTACCGCGTGGGCCCCGCGGGCGAGGAGACGGCGATCGTGTTTCGCGACCGGGACCTGTCCGATGGCTTCGGCTTTCTGTACCACAAAACGACGGCCGACACGGCCGGCGACGACGTCCTGCGCCGCATCAAGCAGATCGCGCTCGATACGCCACAGGATGACGTACTCTTGCCGATCATTCTGGACGGCGAAAATCCTTGGGAGCATTATCACGAAGGAGGCGAACAATTCCTCTCGCATCTGTATCGGACGCTGTCTGAGAGCTCACTGGACGGAGGAGACTCCTTCCGCGTCACCACAGCCACGTTCACCGAGGCCCTCGCCGCCACGGCGGACCTACCGCATTTGCCCCATCTGCACTCAGGTTCCTGGATCAATCAGGACTTTAAGATCTGGATTGGCCATGCAGAAGACAACCGCGGATGGGATCTCTTGAACCACACGCGGTCCCGCTTGCAGGAGGTCAGCCCCAGCCTGCCGCCAGACCGAGCCAAGGCCGCCTGGCACGAACTGTACGCCGCCGAGGGAAGCGACTGGTTCTGGTGGTATGGCGACGATTTTGATACCGCGTACAAGGAAGAGTTCGACCGATTGTTCCGCACGCACCTTCGCAACGTGTGGACGCTCGCCGGCATGGCGCCGCCGGACCTGCTCAATCAGCCGCTCTGCGAGGCACGCCGTTTCCTCAGCCGAGATCAGGTCACGCAGCCGCTCTCGCTGCTGCGACCGACGCTCGACGGAGTGGTCACCGATTTTTTCGAATGGCGTGGGGCCGGAACAATCAATCCCAATCCTCCACTTGGCGCCATGTGGAAAGCCGAAGGCCTTTTCACCGCCATGTGCTACGGCTTCGATCTGGAGCACCTGTATCTTCGACTCGATCCCGATCAGTCCCTTTTGAATCAGAGGGACGATCTTCGGATTGAATGCTGGCTTCGCACGCCGGCCCACAGTTATCGGCTGGAAATCTCCTTCTCCTCCCCGGATCACTATGTGCTGGCACAACGGCGAGAAGACGGCAGTTGGCAGGAGATGAGTCGATCGGAACGAATCGCGACGGATCAACTCATGGAACTGGCCCTTCCCTTCAAAGAGCTTCACGTGGAACAGGGACAGACGCTCCACATGACGCTGCTCGTACTGGGAAACGGCATGGAGGTTGCGCGATACCCGCGCCATCAGCCAGTCGCCCTAACGATTCCAGGACCGGAATTCGAAGCGACAGTGTGGAGAGTCTGAAACCTGGGCAAGAGGCGAGAGGCCAGTGGCGAGCGGTCCGACAAGAAATCAATTTCCCAGCCGCTAGCCGCTAGCCTTGGAGTGAACAAATGCCTGATTTGCGGCGCGATCCCATCGTTGGTCGCTGGGTCATCATCTCGACCGACCGAAACGGCCGTCCGCACGACTTCGCACAGATGCAGCCGATCCGACCGATCTCGGCCTCACTCTGCCCCTTCTGCCCGGGACAAGAACGGCTGACACCCAAGGAAATCATGGCATACCGTCCCCAGCCCGCCGAAGCCGATGCGCCCAATTGGACCGTCCGGGTCGTGCCGAACAAATTTCCCGCCTTGCAGGTCGAGGGGGAACTGGGCCGCGAAGGCTTGGGCCTCTACGACCGGATGAACGGCATCGGCGCGCATGAAGTCATCATTGAAACGCCCGGCCACAAGGACACCCTGTCCGAGATGCCGACCAGACGGATCGAAGACGTGCTCTGGGCCTATCGCGACCGGGTCATCGATCTCAAGCAGGACCTTCGACTGCGGTACATTCTGATTTTCAAGAACCATGGCGCAGCGGCGGGCGCCACGCTCGAGCACAGCCATTCGCAGTTGATTGCGTTGCCGGTCATTCCCACCAGCGTCATGAACGAAATCGAGGGTTGCCGCGCCCACTACCAGCAGAAGGAACGATGCATCTACTGCGACATTCTCAGACAGGACCTTTCAGACGGCAGTCGCATTGTGGCGGATAATCCGGAGTTCCTCTGCGTCACCCCGTTCGCGCCACGGTTTCCGTTCGAGATGTGGATTCTGCCCAAGCGGCATGCCGGCTATTTTGAAGAGAGCCATAAGCAGCAGTTTGAGTTTCTCGCACCGATTCTCTCGGAATCGCTCCGGCGCATGGACAAGGTCCTGTCGAAACCGGCCTATAACTTCATCCTTCACAGCTCGCCATTGCATGAGAAAACCGCCGATTTCTACCACTGGCACATTGAGCTCATCCCAAAGCTCACCCAGGTGGCCGGCTTCGAATGGGGCACGGGTTTCTATATCAATCCCGTGTCCCCCGAAGAAGCCGCGAAGGCCTTGAAAGAAGCGAAAGTCTGAACGCCAGTCGTCTGGCTGGTGACGGCGCGGCATCCCTCCACGATACATGAGTGATGCTCAGGGCGTGTGTACAGCCGCGCGGATGCGTGTTAGCATAAGCTCCGCGTCCCCATCCTCCTCGAAAGACCATGTTTAGGCCCATTCCTGAAGCCAGTGTCCTTCGAAGGGCTCCCATTCGGCTCATCGCGTCCATTCCCGTTGTTCTTGCCGTTGGTTTCATTGTCCTATTGTTCTTCAGCACGGAAACGTTCCCTGCCCCTTCGCGGCGCGATCTGATGGTCCTGGTGTTGCTCCTCACCCTCGCAAGCGCTGTAAGCATCGCAGCCGTCATCAGCTTTTCACACTCTGCCAGCACAAAGCGAACCCTCGAAGAAGTGAAGGGGCTCGCCAGGAA
Organism: Nitrospira sp.; assembly: GCA_035761895.1. GTDB lineage: Bacteria > Nitrospirota > Nitrospiria > Nitrospirales > Nitrospiraceae > Nitrospira_C. The sequence continues at coordinate 15,988 of DASTQE010000033.1, forward strand.
CATTTTGCAAAGCATCCCGACCGGCATCCTGACAATCAACCGCAGCGGCCTCATCACCGCCGTGAATCCCGCGGCCGAGGCGGTGTTGAAACGGTCGACGGCTGATCTGCTTGGCAATTCCTATGAATCCGTGTTTGGCAGTGGTGAAATGGTTCGGGAAGTGCTGGACAGGGCGCTCAAGAGCCATCGTCACCTTAATCAGAAAGATTTGTCGTACGAAGGCATCAACGGCCGACTCCAAACGATCCGTGTTAGCACGGTCGAGTTGACGGGCGACAATGGGGAACCGGCCGGTGTGCTGCTCCAAGCACAGGATGTCACCGAATGGCTGGGACTCGAGCAGCGGGTTCGGGTCGCTGAGAAACTCGCCGCTCTCCATACGTTATCCGCCGGCGTGGCGCACGAGTTGCGGAACCCCCTCAGTGCGATCGATTTGAATCGGCATCTCCTCGAGGAAGAGTTACAAGAGCATGGCCCTCTGACGAGCGGGGCGACGCATTATCTGCACATATTGAATGCAGAATGTCGACGTCTCTCAGCGATTCTCGACAATTTCATGAAGTTCGCGCGGCCCAGCTCCGTGGATACTCATGAAGTCGACATGCATCGCGTCATCGAACATATCGTCACGCTCATGCAGCTTGAAGCGCAGGAGCACAACATTCACCTTGAACATACGATCGACAATGATTTGCCTCGAGTGCTCGGCGATGAGACGCAGATTGGTCAGGTACTGGTGAATGTGATCGTGAACGCCTTCCATGCCATGCCGGACGGCGGGAACTGCCACATCACAGCGGATTCATGCACGGCCGACGGGAAACGCTGGGTCGAAATCTCTGTTCGGGATACCGGTATCGGCATACCGGAGGAGGCATTGCCTCGGCTCTTCGATCCTTTCTACACCACTAAACCGGGCGGTTCAGGGCTTGGCCTCGCCATCGCCTATCGCATCATGCAGGACCACAGTGGCTTAATCAAAGTGACAAGTATGCCGGGCAATGGAACAGCAATTGAACTGAAGTTTCCAGCCCTCGCAACCCAGCTGGAGGAACTAGAGGCCACCTCGTGACAGCCGGAAGACGCATTCTTGTCGTAGATGATGAAATCAACATCCGTGGAGCGCTCGTGACGCTGCTCGAAAAAAAGCACTACGAGGTTCAAGGTGCGGGGACCGGAGAGGAAGCCCTGGAGCAGCTCGAAGCAGTCAGAACCGATCTTGTCCTGACTGATCTCAAGATGCCTGGAATGGGCGGTATGGAATTTCTTCGCCAGCTCAAACAGAAATGGCCCGATACCGAAGTCCTCGTCATGACCGCCTTCGGCTCCATCGATACAGCCGTCGAAGCCATGCGATACGGGGCGTACGACTACATCACAAAACCTATCGATCGCGAACGATTTCCCATCATCGTCGAGAAAGCACTCGAACGCCACGCGCTGGCGTCCGAAAACAAGCAGCTGAAGGATCGCCTCGACACCAAGGCGCGATTCGAGCAGATGATCGGTGAGAGCGAACCCATGCAGCGTGTGTACGGTCTCGTCGAGATGGTGGCCGATAGCGACGTGACCGTTCTGCTCACGGGAGAAAGCGGAACCGGAAAGGAGCTCGTGGCTCGTGCGATTCACCACAAGAGTCGACGGGCGGACGGTCCGTTTGTCACCTTAAATTGTGGAGCGCTGCCTGAAAATCTCTTTGAGAGTGAACTGTTCGGATATGAGAAAGGAGCGTTCACTGGCGCGACGAGCAACAAGCTGGGACGATTTGAGTTGGCGCACGGTGGAACATTGTTACTCGATGAAGTGGGAGAATTGTCGCTTAAGTCACAAGTCGATTTCCTGCGCGTGCTCGAGACGAAAGAGTTCAGACGACTGGGCGGAACCAAGGTGGTGAAGGTCGATACGAGGATTGTCGCGGCCACCAACCGGAATCTCGAGCAAGCGGTCAAAGACGGGAATTTTCGCGAAGATCTCTATTACCGACTCAATGTGGTGCCTATCCATCTCCCTCCGCTGCGTGAGCGCGGGAACGATATTCCCTTGTTGGCGGACCGCTTTATGCACGAATTCTCGGGCCAGCATCACCGCAAGCCGAAAGAGATTTCTCGACAAGCCATGCGGTTATTACGGCTCTATGCCTGGCCGGGCAACATCCGGCAGTTGCGGAACCTCATCGAGCGGTTGGTGGTCACAGTGAAAGAGCCTGTGATTGAACCTGAGTGTCTGCCGGAAGAAATCCAAGCAAGCAGGGAGGATGCGCGTATCATGGTCGTCTCCCTGGGATCACCTCTCAAGGACCTCGAGCGCGAGGCGATTCGTCGCACGCTCACCGAGGTTACCAACCATCGTGAGAAAGCGGCCAAACTTCTTGGCATCAGCCTCCGTGCCCTTCAGTACAAAATCAAACAATACGGCATCCGCGAGTAGCGCGGCGGAACGCCGCGTCGCAAATCTCAAATTTCAAATCTCAATAGCACATCAGAGCGGGGCGCGGAATCGCGTTCTGCAAAATTTGCAGCGCTTCCGCGCCCGGAGCTCACTTTCTCTGCAAATGTTGCAGGGAGGGGTCCACTGGGGCTGGCGTACGTGCATGATGACCAGAGCGTCATATGCAACTACGCAATTTTTCTGTCTCCAACCATACGCCTTCTCAAACCATTTTCTGGCATTCCCCCTGCATTGGCCGTAACAACACGACTGGCTGGCCAAGACTCTATAACGATGCAACGACCTCCTGAGAAACCGTTCGGCCGGCTTGAGATTGTGTGCACGGCAGGAGCGGTGTTTCTTGCGGTCGGCAGCCTTCTCGGTCAGTGGCCGTTCAACCTGTCCATCGCATTAATGTTGCTGGGCGTCGTGTATTGGACCTTGCGGGACCTGCGTTCCCTCAGCCGGTCGCACAATGCGGCGACACCCCAGCACCGGTCAAGAAAAGCACATGCAAAACGAACGGACCAAGCGTCTCGGTGAGTTACAGAAACTGCTCGAGGTTTGCCCAGGCGATGTCCTTGCCCGCTGTGATTTGGCTGTTCTATTCGAGGAGTTGGATCTGCCTGGCGAAGCTCTATCCAATTGGAAAACAGTATTGGATTTTGATCCTAACAATCTGAAAGCACGCGAAGGCGTGAACCGGTGCCGAATCAGGACCGGGCGACCCTTCCAATCTCAAACGTAACCGCCGGAGATCACCAAGAAGGAGACTTCATATGCATGGCATCATCTCGATTCTCCTGCTCGCGGCCTGTCTCTCCTGCCTCTATGGAGGAGCCGCGCGAGCGTATGAAGAAACGACGGTTCCCGACGGGGGAACGGTGCTCGGCACCGTGAAGCTCGAGGGGCAAGTCCCGAAACCAAAAGGCTACAATCTGACGACTCTGCCCGACCAGATCTATTGTGGCCGGATTTCAGACGGTCGCGGCTGGCGATTGTTGCAACCGTTCAACGTCGGACCGGCCGGCGAATTTCGCGACGTCGTCGTCTATCTCGAGGGCATCGAGAAAGGGAAGAGCTTTGCATCCACCTTTACGAGCCCGCGCATTGAAGCGCGGGATTGCCGCTTTGTCCCCTTTACGACGATTGTTCGAGAAAAAGAGAACGTCGTCGTCGTGAACATGGATCCGGTCATGCATGACATTCAAGCGTACGAGAGTTCTCAACTCGGCGCACGGGTCCTCTTCAACGTACCGCTGCCGATGAATCAGCAACATCCGCGTGATCTCAAAGACCGCAGCGACGCAGCCATGTACCACAAGCATCTGGCCGGTGATCCGATGAAACAGCTTGTCGGCATGTCAAAAGGCCGGCGGGTGTTCGTCATGCAGTGCGGGTTCCACGCCTACATGGA
>DASTQE010000034.1:0-3998 GCA_035761895.1 Nitrospira sp.
AGCGGGTCGGCAAACCAGGGCCCGTAATGCATGTAGAAATCGTGTGTTTGATGCTCCCCTGCCAGGATCGTATATGCGTGCAGCTTTGTGAGCGGAGCCGCCTGCCGCCTGTCATAGTGTTCCCGAAGGTCGTCGAGCGGGTCGCGATGTTCGTCCACCGTCGGCCGGCCTGGCACGATGTCGGTATACCCCTGGGTGATGGTATTCGCGTCGATCCCCTGAAGCCGGTCAAGCAAGGCGGCATAACGGTAGAGATGATCGAAATCTTCGAGCAGGCCGAAGCGAAGAACCTGGGCAATGTAGGGATCGGGCTCCGCCTTCGCGAGAGCTGCAGTCACTTCGATCGCGACCTGCTCATAGCCGATCGTGGTCTCAAGCGGCGATTGATCGGCCGGCAGCAGCCAGTTGACGACTGTTTGCTGATGCTGCTCTTTGCGTCGCACTCGGGCGAGGTAGCCTTGCAGGTCTTTATTCATCCGCGCACAGGCATGGCTGAACCGGATGGTCTCAGACTCGATCCCGTTCATCAGAATGATGCGAATGCGCGTAAAGGCATCCACGTTCAGTTTGCTGATCGGCTTCGGCACGAGATCTTTCCATGTAAAGTGTTGTCGGTCGAGCGGCGTACCCCTATCGCGTAACAGATTGATGGCCATGGGGCTCCTTCGGTGAAGAGAATGAAATGAAATGTCACGTATCTTAGCTTCGAACGAGTCTTGAGCCGACTGGTAGCGTCCCTCGTCACCAGGGAAGTCCCGCCCGAGTTGGTATCGGATGTGGAAATCTTGGAGTCTCGGAGACGTATCGTGAGGGCACCAGGGGCCGTATCGTCAATACGACCCCTCACCGCGCGTTTTTTTCAGCGAACCGGTGTCACTTCAGGCGTCGCGATCTCCAGCACATAGCCCTGATCGTCCATTAAGAGCACAACATCCTGGCCCGGTTTCAAGCGATCGAGCTTCTCGAGTGGAGGACGGAACGGCACTTCCCGCTCTTTCCCCTGTTCGGCGATCTTCAATGTGTCTTCACTGCCCTTGCCCTTGAACGTGGCGTGAAGCTGTTCATGGGCGCCTTTGATCCGTGCCTTGTTGTTTTGCCTTGATTCGCGCACCGCTTCGGCGCTCGCAAGCTGCGCGTCAACCAGCTGGCCGCTTTCGTCGGCTAAAAAGAAGGCGTCGACCCCCACGGGAATGGTTGCCAGTTTCCCTTTGGCCCGATCCGTGATCATGAAGGTCTTGGTGCCTTCCTGAGTTTCGATCACCGCCTTATCGAGTCCGACGGTGAGCGGAGTCGACAGTTTCCCGCGCACCACCTGATGATCCGACCGTTCGTTCGGATGGTGGTAATCCACCACTGCGTTGTGATCGTTCAGGGTCACGATGATCGGTTGACCCACCTCGAAGGTTTGTCCTTTCACGTTGGCCGGACGCACTGGCACATAAAGCGATTTCACGTTGCCGATGTCGATCTCAATCTGATTCCCCCGTATTGAGACGATCCGGCCAGTCACCAGGCGATTCCCGGCTAAATGACTTTCGGTCGGTTCACTGATCACCTGGTCTTTCGTCTTTTGTGCCGCATCGTCCGAGGCCCGAAGAGCACTCGGCAGACCCAACTCCAGTCCGAGTATCAATGCCGCGGCGATGATCGTTGTGTTCCATATCCCACTCATTGCACCCTCCCTTTCGTTGATAGACCACTGCGTCAATCCAACGATGATTGAGCAAGTGTTGGACCATGACGCCGGCACAATCGCATCGGAAACCGCCGATCTCTCAAGGTGTTGCTGCGCAGGCGAGGCCAGCGTCAAAGGGAATCAGACAGGCTGTCTGTAAGGAGGACAGGTTGCGCCTCCAGGGAACCCCTGAGACGCGCTCCCCTTTTTTTTTCGGGCCTGTTGAGGCGAGACCTTATCGCTTGATCCTTCCGCCAGACAGAGGCATATTCTGCTCAGTCTCGGTATCCGTTTCCTTGTGACTCGTCTCAACGTTCGGTTCCTTGTGAATCGCCACCGCTCTGCCTTGAGCCGTGACAGTTCCCGTAATCACGTCGCCGGGCCGAATGTCCCGGTCGCCCGCCGTTGCGGCATCGATTGACATCGTGGCTTGCTTGCCGTTGCTGTCCTCCACCACGATGGTCTTGAGAGTGGCCTGCTTCACCTCCCCGCGCACGATTCGCATTCCCGAGGCTTGGCCTTCTCCCCCTTGTCCTTGTTGCTTTAACCGGCGATCTCGAGCCTCAGCCTGCTCCTCGACAGACTCGCGCAGTCGGGGATCGCCCTGAGGGAGAATCGCCTCCTGACAGAATGCAGGAACAGCCTGACACAATGACCGCGTAAGCCACGAACCATTGTGTGTTCATCTGCGACTCCTTGTTCGCTCTTGCGTCTACTTCACGGTCCCCCTCCAGGCGCCGGTTTCCCGACCTCGACTTTCGATGTACTTCTTGAACCGCTCGAGATCGCCCACTACCCGCTGAGACACGACCCCGACGGCGTCTCCGACGTTCTCGACAACACCCTCGGGATCATATTCCATTTGAAGCATGACCTTCGATTTGGCATCCGACAGGCGATGAAACGTCACCACGCCGGCATTCATGGCGCCGGTCCGGCTCCTCCAGGCGACTCGCTCGTCTGGGATCTGCTCTGTGATCTCGGCATCCCATTCCTTTTCCTTGCCACCGATCTCAGCTTTCCAGTGCAAATGCTTATCGTCGATCTGTTTTACTTGCTTGACCCCTTCCATGAAGTTGGGAAACTCTTCGAACTGGGTCCACTGGTTGTACGCTGTCCTCACCGGCACCTCGATCTCAATCGACTTTTCAATGACCGACATGCGGACCTCCTTTCCCTCGTGTTGTGAGCCGATGCTTATTGCTCATACTTCTCGACGATGTCCGGGGGCCTGACCTCTGCCCTGTCCGGATCTTGCCCCGCGGCACGAAGCGCACGCCGCTGACGCAGGAGATCCCAGCTTTGATCAAGTTCGATCTCCACCGCCCGCAAGCGGGCGCGGTCCTCCTCCGACAGGGCCTCCTGGGCCTGGAGCCGATGCTCGTGCGACACCAGCTCTTCAATGTGCCGAAGCACAGATCCATCACTCGTTTGGTTTGGCATGACGTTGTTCCTTTATCGACGTCGACGTCACAACGCCCGCAGGAATGCCGTGAGCGCCTTTTTTTCCTCCTGATCCAGCTTGAGACCGCCGACCACATTGAAAAACTCCACCGTGTCTTCGAGTGTGGGAAGACGGCCGTCATGCAAATACGGGGGTGAATCCTTGATGCCTCTTAACACAAACGTCTTGATCGGCCCATCCGCGGTTGCGCCGAATCGCTCAAGATGGAGATCGTGCATCTGGTGATCGGTGAACGCCGGAGGCTGATGACAGGCCACACACTTCGCTTTCCCGAAAAAGAGTTCTTCGCCTTTGGTCTCGAGCGCCGTCGCCTTGGCACGGTCCAGACGGCTCGTCATCGGATCCAGCTTCGGGGCCGGCGGAAAATCGATCATATTCTGCATCTGCCCCATATGGGCCACCGGTACCCGGTCGATGATGTTCATGCCCTTTTTCATGGCCCGTATGGGATCGCCGTTGAAGTACGCTGTGCGTTGCTCAAATTCGGTAAAGTCTTCCACCGATCGGATCGAGCGCTTTGAGCCGTGAATTTGTTGGTTGAACATGCCTCGCAGGCTGACGGTATCCAGCCGCAGCCTCTCCATTTGCGGCCGCGTATCGGGATTCAGGTGAAATTGACCGGTCGTGTGGAAGTTCACATGGCAATCCAGACAACTCACGCCGAGGCTGGGCTTCACCGTTTTCCGGTCGTGGGTCGCGTTGAATTCCTCCTGCGCAAATTGCGTGACGAGCATGCGCAATCCATCGAGCTGTGCCGGCGTCACCAGTCCGCGGAATAGCCGGTCGAAGTTCTCGGCATGCAGCACTTCTCCCTGTGAGACATCTCCGAGCTCCGGATGGGTAGTCAGGAAGATTGGC
>DASTQE010000035.1:0-7773 GCA_035761895.1 Nitrospira sp.
TTTCACGATATTCAATGCGCAGGAGAAGTCCTCTGCGTTCCAATCGCTGATCATCTGGCCCGGATCCTTCTCCAGCCATTCCCGTGCGGTGGAATCGAGTTGCTCGGCGGCTTGCGCCTTTTTTTCTTGGACCAGCGTCATGAGGGCGATGGCCGCCGCGAGCATCTGTTCGATTTTCCGCCGCCTGGGCCGGTCGTGCGTGTCCAGCAGAGTTTGTGCGCGGTCACGCATGCCGCTAATCCAGTTTAAGAGCGTCTGGTCCGGTTCAGAGCCGACCTGATGGAGGAGCGTATCGACGTCGACCAGATCGCTGCAGAGGGCGTAGGTGAGTGCCCGGAGCTGTTCCAGCGTCGTCGATTCCAGCAGCGTTCGCCATTGCCGGTGTTGGGTGCCCTCGCGGCCCAGTTCCCGATCGATCCAGACATCCCATGCCATCCGGAAGGATTCGTCAAAGCGAAGGCCGTCGTCTTCGCGGAACGCGGGGTCGACGCCGCTTTCCAATGGATAGAGGCGCAGCAGATGGGCGGCGAAGCTGTGCACGGTTCCGATTTGCGCTTTTTCCAGGTCGCGGAGCGCCTCGCCGGCGCGTGTCGCGATGTCGTCCGCCGTGACGGCGTAGCACTGGCGGAGATCGTCGACGGACACGGCTCCGGCATCCGGCGCTTCGTTGGAAGCAGTCGACAAACGAGCGAGGCTGGTCAGCCGCTCTCGCAACCGAACCTTCATTTCAGTTGCCGCTTTATTGGTGTAGGTCAAGGCAACGGCCTGGGTGATCGGAACAGGCTGGCGTTCCCTCATGAGAAGATGAATCAGACGGTTGACGAGCAGGGTTGTTTTTCCGGTGCCCGCCCCTGCCACGACGACGACGTTGCGATCAAAGGTCGATTCCGCCGCTCGGCGAGCGTCGCGATCGAACATGTGTCCGGCGCCCGTCATTGGTCGACCTGTAGAGTACGCAATGCCGCCAGCTGCTTCGATTCGACCGCGCGGGAAGCGCGCCACCAGGTCGGCAGATGCTCTCTGCGGCAGGCGACGCGAAATTCGCAGGTGTCGCAATACGTGTCCGGCATGATGAAAAACCGGCCGTTCCGGATGCCATTGATCAGTCGGCCAAGGGTGTTGCGGAGCTGTATGCCGGTGTCCGCCGACCAGGCGTCGGCGTCAAAGGTTGACCGTGCGACCGGGCTCTTCCAGTGAGGGGCAAGGAAGTAGAGTTGGACCTGGTGAGGCATGCCATAATCCTGAATCTGCAGCCGGACATACAAGGGTGGTTGGAGACGATAGCCACGAATGGCAGACTGTACGAGATGCCGGTCCTCGGACGAAATGGACTTGCCGATTTTTAATTTGTAATCGATGATTCGGAGCGCCCCCGACTCCCGATGCCGGTCGAGACGATCCACGCGCCCCCGGATTTTCAATGGTGTCTGTCCGTTGTCCGGGATGTCGGCTATGGTGCCTTCCGCCATGACCTCAAAGGCGATGGGGATGAAGGGAGCGCTGCGATACGCACACGCATCCTCATCGACAGCCGCGGTCATCACGTCGATGATGGAGGCCTTGGCCATTTCCCATAGCAGATAGTGTCCCGTTCGATGCTGCCGTTCGACGTCGCCGGCCGCCTCCTCCACGGCGGTTTCAATGCACCAATCAATCGTGTCGTCAGTGACCGGCTTGGCTGGCCAGCCTGTTGGCAGCAACAGTTCGTAGCACCGCCGCAAGGCGCCGTGGCAGAAGGTGCCGAACACACGCGCATCGACTTCGCTGGAGGCCGGCACGCGAACGGGGGCGAGTCTCAGCACGTCGGCAGAAAAGTAACGAAAGGGGCACCGGGCATACCGCTCGAGGCGCGTTGGCGCGATGCCGCGGTCCACTACCACGCTCCAATGCTTCTCCAGGGGGCCGGTCACTCCGTCGAAGGCCGTCAAGGTGTGGTGCTCCTCCTCGGTCTGAGCCAGCGCGTGGAGGCCATCGCGGAACATCGCCGCCTCGCGTCCCGTGGCCCGAAGAAGATCAGTGGGGTCCTGATCGTTGAAAGCCAGCCACTGGGCGAGATCCGTGGGTGGAAGGAACCGGCTCATCGTCGGGCGCTGTGCGACCCGTTCCGTCAGACGACGGGGAACGATCTCCATAGGGTGTGCAGGCCGTCTCGAGCGCTGCCGCGCATCATTGAGATAGGGCGACGGCGCCAGCAGGCGTCCGGAGTCATCGGCACGCTGGAACGACAGACACAACCGCCGGGTTGCGGCTTGGTCGAGTAGCATGAAGAGCAGGGCCTCTTCGTCGTATCCCTTCAGCTTTTCGTCGATCTTGTATCCAAGAGTAGCCTCCAGCACACGACGGTGCCGATCACGAAGAAAGGCATCTTCGCGAATGTACCGAGGGAACACCTTCTCGTTGAGACCGAGCACGAACAACGCCTTGAAGGGCAGCCCCCGTGCCGCCATTGTTTCGATGAACATGACACCTTGGTGACACACCGGCTGGAGCGGCACGGTCGCACGCTCGAACGCATGGGTCAGCAGGTCGACAAACTCAGCCCACGTTAGGTCAGGACCGAGGAGGTTCAGGTCGGCGAGACTCGTCAATGTTCCGTCGATGATTTCCCACTGAGCGGCTAGTGCTGACACCTGGAGGGCAACGTCTTGCTCCTGAGTACCGTCGGGCCGATGAAGATGCTCTGCGATGAGGCGCTGAAGGGCCTGAAGCAGCGTCCCATACGTGCCCCGTGTGGGAAGAGCGGCGCATGAAGTTAGCAGGCCGGACACGGAGGTCCACAGCAATGCGATCGCTTCCGGCGCGATCTGGAATGGGCCGAGGGCTGCCGTTTCATCGCCGCCACCGTCCAATTCGAGCGGCAGATGACAGATGCGTTCCAGCCGCTTCCATTCATCGATTCCATGGGTGATGTTCAAGGCCGTGACGACCGCTTTCCACTGTTCGGGCCGATAGGCCGGTGAACACCCGCCCGCAGGAAGAACAGCGCCGGCATAGAACGGCGACGTCACGACGTCGAGCACGTCGGCGCGATAGAAATCGTTCAGCGGAAGGGAGGCCAGCAGCAAGAGGGTCTTGCACAACGGTTGATGAAGGAGGGGGCGTCGCGCCGTCGTGACCAAGGGAATGCGATAACGATCGAAAATCGTTTGCACGATACTGCAGTAGGGGTCCAGCGTGCGGGCGACCACGCCGATTTCGTCGAAACGGTATCCGCCTGTCTCCACCAGATCGAGAATGGTTCGGCAGGTAACCGACAACTCCTCTTCGGGGCCGATGACGCTCTGCACGAACAGCTCCGCCGGCGGGACATCCTCCTCGCTCGCGCTGAGATCGACTGGCGGATGTGAGCCAAGCAGCGGCTGAATGTGGCGGTCGAAGAAGCGCCGGGCAAAAGCATATGGAGGGTCCTTCTCTAGTGGAAAAAACAGGGTGGTGGGTGCGCTGGCGCTTACGGCCTGAAACAAGGTCAGCTGCACTTGCGTGAGATCGTAGAAACCGTAGTAGCAGACGTGGCTCAAGGAGGCGAGAAATGGCGATGCCGGCACGACGGAAGCGAGAGCTTCCACCAGATCGTCAGCCGTGCCCACTTTGAGGTCGGCACATACTTCTTGGACGGATCCCAGCAGAGAGAACAATGCCTGGAGCCATTCCTCATCTTCTCCGCCGAAGCATCCTTCGCCGAGCGCCTGCAATGCCGTGGCTGGATCAACTCCCCCGTCCTTGAGGTCCCGGATCGTCGACCAGAGCGCTGTCCAGGTGCCGAACGAATGCATGAGTTGTCGGAGTGCCGGCGACATGACAAGCCGCTGCTCGACCAGGTGTCGCACCAGGTATTCAAAAAACAGCTCGCTAACGATGCGAAGGGGCGGATGCGCACGATTGCCGCGTCGCTCGTCGTCGAGGCGTAACGCGAGCTGATGGAAGGTCAGCAGGTAGACATTGAGCAACGACAACCGATGTTCGACGGCCAGCAATCGCCGGATACGATCGAGAATCGGTTGGGAAGGGACGACAATCGCCAGTCTGGCCCAGGGGTCGGCCGATTTAATGCGCTGGATCTGTTCAACAAACGCGGATTCGAGCGAAGGGTGGAACCGTCCGGTTACAACCTTGAGCATTTAGCCCGTTTCTGGTCCAAGCAGTTCGCCGTTGCAGTCGACACACGCCCAGTCACCGTCGATAAAGGACATGGGATCGCCACAGATCGGACAATCGGGAGGCGGCCCTTTGTCGAGTCGCGGCAGGATCGGCAGTTCGATATCGTCTTCGTCCATCATTTCAGCCTGCTGAAAATGGCGATCTTTTCACCCACCCAAGCCCCGTGCGCCAGACGCGCTTTCACCGAGTTCGTTCCGCATCGCGTAGAGGCTCAACGTACGGCACAAAGTACGTCTCGCCTCTTCGCTCGCTGCGGCCTTGCCGGACGGCCATTCTGACAGCCTGCCGGCATAATGTTTTGTTTACTCCCGCCATTATCCTTCTCGCGGACGCATTTTCAACTGCAATGCCTTCTCGGCGCTCTCTCGACTGGGGACGCCGACAAACGTCAGTCGCCCGTCGATGATGGTGGCCGGCACTGCACGCACCGCGTGGCGATTGGCCAGTTCCTGCCCGTCCGGCGTGGTGATGTCCACTTCACGATAGGAAAAGCTGTACTTCACGCGAAGCTGCTTCCAGAGGCTCTTTGCCGATGGACAAGCGCCGCAACTAGGAGAGACCAACAACGTGATGTTCGGCATTGCAGCTCCAATTTTCAAATCTTAACACCGCCTGAAAACGCAGCGCAAGAAGCGTGATTAAAATTCGGGAGGAGCCTGTGATTGTATGCGTTTCGTGACACGAAAGCCGCGCGCGTGAACGTCACGCAGAATGGCGCGTCGGATGGCCACTGGTAAAGCTTCCGGAGGATTCACGCCGAAGAACTCGCGCGGGAAATGCTTAATGAACAAGGCGGACATGTGAGCCGTGGCCCAGGCAATCGGCGAGCAGAGCCATCCCTGGCGCCGAAGCTGAAATAGAGTCGGTACCATGACATCCCAACGAAGCGTCACCGGTCGCTCATGCCTGAGTCCCATCACGACCACCGCTGCAGCAAAATGCGCGTTGTGCAGCTTGCCCTGCCGAAACAGGCGGTGAACCGTTCTCGGCGTCGAGGTCCGAACGAAACGCGAGGGCGTGGGCCGGCTCGCTTTCCGCAGCTTGCCTTGTCTATACCAGCGACGGAGACGATCGATGTCGGATCCCCCGAACTTGGCGTCCATCGAGTTCATGCGAATCGCATAGGGCACGGTGATGACTTCATCCTGAGCCGCCAACACCACACTCATTGAACCAATCGGACGTGGAAAGCGGAACCGCTCACGATCTCCGAAGCGGCGACCGAAGTCAAAATGACCATTGACGTAGATGCGCGGGCGCGCGACCGCTTCATCGAACGATGCCTCGGCCGACCATTGTGAGAAGGGGCCATCTGCCTTGGTGGCTTCGTAGAGGCGGACGCGAACCGAGGTAACGGAATGAAGGTGATCTGCCGCGGCGGCGATGAGCAGATTGGTCAATCCCGGAGCGACGCCTGCTGTGATCACCGCCGTCCGGCGCTTGTCGATGAACCTTGACGAAAATCCCATTTGCTCGGCACGAAACGGATGGCCTGTATAATGAGAGGCCGTATCGAGGTAGTGAGCGCGCAGCCGAAGAGCGGCTCTCATGATGGTCTTATTGAGAACCGGCGGGCAGGTATTGACGAGCAACTGGGTTCTCCGCGCGGCTTTCAGGATGCTCCACACATCACGAGCATTCACCCGAACCAGGGGAACCGAATTGGCCCCCAGGAAATGGTGTGCTCGTTCCAGATCGCGGTCCCCGCATGTAACCTGATGACCTTGTCGAAGCAGTAATCTGACGAGGAGTGAGCCGGTTGCACCGACACCGAGGACGAATATGCGCATGGCGCGCAAGCTTACCACAGCTCGTACGCCCAGGCCCGTGAAACTCGTGCAGACAACTTTCACATGCCGGAGGGCCTTGGAGCATCGCCACCTGCTGATGCGGGTGGCCACCCACCGACGGGTCCGGTTGTTCCGTGTTTTTGGTCGATGGATCCTCTTGGCGGTGCGTGGCCTGCTAGCGGGCTTCCGGCCAGGCCGTCTGCTGGCTGGTCGTGCCGCCGACAATGGGCGGTGCGCCGGACGAATTGCCCGCAGGATTGCCGGGCGGGGCAATAATATTACCGGACGTATTGGGATACTGCGGAGATTGCGACCTGGGCACGGTGCTTCCAGCGTCACCCGTGTGCTGCGAAAGCGAATTCTGTGTGTCTGATCGATGTGCGCAGGCGCTGACCGAGACGACCATGGTACAGATCGCTGCTGCCGCCAGCCATCTTATGTGCCGCCTCCATATCATCTGTATTACAGCTTTCCGACCAGATCCAAACTCGGGCGCAGTGTGCGTTCGCCGGGCTTCCACCCGGCGGGACACACCTCGACTCCGCCGTTTTCATGCACGAAGACTGCTGCTTGAAGCTTGCGGAGGAGCTCCTGCATGTTTCGACCGATGGTATTGGCATGCACTTCGTATGCGGACAGTTTCCCGTCCGGATCAAAGATGAAGCTGCCGCGCAAAGCGACGCCCTCGCGATAGAGATATACGCCGAGCTTTTGCGACAAGGTTCCTCCGGCATCGGCCAACAGTGGAAATGGCAGCTTTTTGATCGCCGGAGAGGTGTCGTGCCAGGCTTTATGCACATAGACCGAGTCAGTGCTGACGCCGAACACTTCCGCGCCCTGCTTCCGGAAGTCAGCGTATAAGGCGCCAAGCTCTTCCAGTTCGGTAGGACAGATGAAGGTAAAGTCTCCGGGATAAAACACCAGGACCAGCCACCGTCCGCGGTAGGTGGTCAGCGTGATGGGTCGAATCTCCTCTTCATGGAACGCTTGAAATGTGCCTTCGGGAATCGCTTGACCGATTGTCGCCATGGGCCGGCCTCCAATTGCCTGTTAGATGTCTCGGTATTGATCAGCTCCAGTTGCGGACTCGCGAGGAGCTGCGATCGGTGTTATGTCCCAACAGCGCCGTGACTTGTTGAATCGCGTCACGCTCTGCTGCGTCTCGACTGTCAAAGGCTTCGGTGACGAGCGACTGTTCTTCTGCCTTGTCCTCACTCCCGCACCGCATGGTCGCCTTCACAGCCCAGCGCGCGCCTGCGATCTGTCCATAGGTCAACCGCACACGGCACCCCCCGATCATCATGTCCTTAGCATCGTCGGGCGGGCGGGAGTTGTGTCCCTCATCGGTCATTGTTTCTTTTGCGGCTGATCTTCATTCGGGCGCTCCCGGGGTTCAACCGGTTGGGGGGACGCCGTCTCCGGATTGATGGCCATCTTCGGGTCGACCACCGGGGGATTGACGACGGAGTCAGGATGAGGGATGGTTTCAGGCTGCTTCACCATGCCAGGGTCACGTGGACTAGGCGCGACCTCCGGCCGTGATTGTTCAGCTGGCGGCTGGGGAGCCGCCGGCGGTTCTGGAGCAGGGATGATATCCGCTGCCGACGCCGGCGACACGATGAGAGTAGCCATGATCAGCATTAGCAAACAAATCCGATCCATGACTCACGCTATCTCCCCGTGCAGCGATTTGCCTACTGGGTGATTCCCCTGCTCTGGCTGACGATCCATTAGAGAATAGAGAACAGAGCGCGGAAACCGGGAGGGCAGGAAGAGGTTGGCTTCGCCTTGCTGGTGAGGCGGTTTCGGGCTCCTCATGGACAAC
>DASTQE010000036.1:0-16601 GCA_035761895.1 Nitrospira sp.
GAATCGTATTTTGAGCCACGTGTGTCCGGGATCCCCGACACCCTCTTCGAGCATTGCGCGCGCGCATTGGACCGGAGCCTCGCCGTCGGGAGCCACGGCCTTCCACTCATGGGTGCTGGAGACTGGAATGACGGGATGAACAGTGTCGGGAAAGGGGGGAAGGGTGAAAGCATCTGGCTTGGCTGGTTTCTGCATACGGTGCTCTGGGAGTTCTCCAAGGTGGCGGCCCAGCGCGGCGAGCATGTTCGTGCAGAAAGGTGGCGGCTTCACGTGAGCGCTTTGAAGGCCGCGCTCGAGCGGGATGGGTGGGACGGAGACTGGTACCGCCGCGCCTATTTTGACGACGGGACACCTCTCGGTTCCGCCGGAGATCCGGAGTGCCGCATCGATTCCATTGCGCAATCCTGGGGAGTGATCAGTGGCGCTGCAGACCCAGGCCGTCGCGCGCGTGCAATGGCAGCGGTGGACCAGCATCTTGTGAACCGGCGCGACAAGCTGATTCTTCTCTTGACTCCGCCGTTCGACCGGATGCCCCGCGAGCCTGGCTATATCAAGGGTTACGTGCCGGGGATTCGTGAGAACGGCGGCCAGTATACTCACGCAGCGATCTGGACGGTTCTGGCTTTCGCGGCGCTGGGGGATGGGGACAAGACCGGCGACTTATTTCGCATGTTGAACCCTATTCACCGCGCTGCCTCTCGAGCGAACGTCCAGCGCTACAAAGTCGAGCCCTACGTTGTAGCAGGCGATGTCTACGCCCAGCCTCCGCATGTCGGTTGTGGAGGGTGGACCTGGTATAGCGGTTCTGCGGGCTGGTTCTATCGGGCCGGTGTCGAATGGATCCTTGGCTTCCGTGTCCGCGGTGCCATGCTCTGCATCGATCCTTGTATTCCTCGCCACTGGTCCGGATACTCCATTCATTTCCGGTATCACACAGCCTGCTATGACATTTCCGTGGAAAATCCGCGGCATGTAAGTCGCGGCGTGACGCTGATGGAATTGGACGGCACCCCGTTAATAGGTCGCGACAATATCCCCCTCGTCGGTGACGGCGAGCATCACATTCGGATCGTACTGGGATAAGATGTCTCTGTCTTGCGAAGCCTTACCCTGCCTCAGGAACCGTAGCCAGTCTGCTGTCTCATCCACTACCACGCGCCTCGATTGTGGCATTAGGGTACAGACTCCCGCTCTCCCTGGCCCGTAACACCACAGTCTCTCTGATCGTATTCCATACCCCCGGGCGGCCTCTGCTCTTCCTCTCATAATTCTCACGCATTTGCGCGTCCCGGTCATCCGTTACAGAGTGGCATTCCACATGCAGATTCCCGATTCGTCACCTCTTACTCGATGAACTGAAGGAGCTGTGATGTCGACATCTCATCTTCCACGAGACAAGAAGGATCGATCGGTTCGCGCTCGGAAGCACGACCAGTACAAAGCAAAGGGTAAACTCCGGGAGCCGTCGGTGTGTCGTGAGTGCAAGGCCGTGTATCACAAGGGCCGGTGGATGTGGGGCCCGGTTCCATCGGAGAGTCAGGAGGTGATGTGTCCTGCCTGTGAACGGATCCGAGACCGCGCGCCGAGCGGGGTGTTGCTGCTCACCGGTGAGTTTGTTGCCAAGCATCGGGATCAGGTGCTCGGGCTCGCCAGCAATGAAGAGGCCCGTCTCAAGGCCGAACACCCTCTGGCTCGAATTATCAAGATCGAGGACCAAACCGAAGCACCCGAGGGGCTGGTTATCACGACGACCGATCCGCATCTCGCGCGGCGCATCGGCGAGGCCCTGCATCATGCTCATCGCGGTACATTGACCTGTCGTTACGAGGAGAACGAAGACCTGCTTCGGGCGAATTGGGAAAGCTAGGGGGGAGGGGAGTTTCCTTTTCTTCTCATGGACACGAGGGGAGCAGGGAGGCTGATGAGATGTTCATGTACCTACTTGTGCTTCCAATCGTCATGGGATTCCCCCTCTCAAGCTTCGCTGAATTCGTGGATAAAGGCGAATATGTCGAGGTGGCAAAGGGCACCAGGCTCTGTTCGAACGTCATCCTGGAAAAATCCAAAGGGAAGCTCGATCCAGAAAAGTTCTTTTGGCGCGTCACGAGCAACGTGCGGACCAACGGCACGCAGACCATCGCGGCATTTGTCCTTGAAACCGTGTATGACCGCCAGAGCGGGGAGACGACGATTAGGGAAAGCCGTTATGATGAAGATTATGCCACGTTCTTTAAACGAGACCCTGAGCACAAGGGGATGCTCCTGATGGTCAGTCCGCAAGATGGCAGAGTAGAAGCGATTGTGGAGACGTGTAAAAAGAAAAAATAGGGCTGGGGTTCATCCTAGTGGGGACTTTCCCAGTCCCCGCATATTCTGAGGTTGGAGAGGTGCGAGAGCGGCTGTAATCGTAGCAACCTTATGGCTGCTGTCCGGGCATCCGGACCGTAGGTTCGAATCCTACCCTCTCCGCCAACTTTCGCTCCCATGCCAGCACCTCCGTAAGTCCTCTGCAGAGTAGACTTCATTGCTCCTTTTCTGGCCTTTATAGCGTCCAAAACGATCGCGACGTTCGTTGCGGGCAAGGGGTATTCCTAGGATCTCGTGAGTCCTTCACCGCTTATACTCCGCGAAATTTACCAGCCTTAAAACTACAGGCTACAATAAATTCCTCGTCACATCCGTCTCTTCGGCCGGGAGGATAGGGATGAAGACAGCACATGACTCTGCCTACTTAGCCGCCATCATCAATTCTGCAGCTGACGCTATGGTGGGTGAAGACCTGGTCGGCATGATTACCAGTTGGAACCCTGCGGCTGAACGATTATTCGGGTATTCCGCCCAGGAGGTTCTCGGCCGTTCCATGAGTGTGTTGCTCCCCAAGGAGCGACCTGACGAGGAAATTGAACTCCGCCAACGCTTCACCGCCGGAGAACACGTCGACCACTATGAAACGATTCGATGCCGCAAAGACGGAACCCCTTTTGCGGTTCTCCTCACCGTATCCCCCATCGTAGATGCCGGCGGGAGGGTCATTGGAGCTTCGAAGATCTTTCGTGACCTGACAGCCCACAAAGAGGCCGAAACTGCCCTGCGCTTGAGCCGAGCCAGTCTGACGTCCATTCTCTCGTCGGCGATGGATGCGATCGTTTCGGTCGACGACGAGCAACGCATTGTCTTTTTTAACGAGGCAGCTGAACGGATGTTTCGCTGTATGGCCAGCGAAGTTCAGGGGACGAAGCTCGATCGCTTTATCCCCTCTCGCTACCGCGAAACACATCGAGATCATATTCGTCAGTTTGGAGATTCCGGCAATACCAATCGTATGATGGGCCGCCTGGGAACGATCACCGGCTTGCGAGTCGATGGCGAAGAGTTCCCCATTGAAGCCTCCATCTCCCACGTTCGGACCGACGGCAGATCCCTGTATACGGTCATCCTGCGCGATGTGACTGAACGGCATCGCTCCGAGGCGGCGTTGCGAGAGAGTCAGGAACGGGTCCGAGCGATCGTCGAGACGGCGGTCGATGGCATTATCACCATTGATGATCATGGCACAATCGAATCGGTAAATCCTGCAGTGGAACGTATTTTTCAATATGCGATTCATGAATTATTAGGCCAAAACGTAAAGATCTTGATGCCCGAGCCCTATCACAGCCAACACGACCACTATCTTGAACGCTATCGCGAAACTGGTGAGAAGAAAATCATCGGGGTCGGTCGTGAAGTGTTTGGACAACGCAAGGATGGATCTGTTTTTCCCATTGAGCTATCGATTAGTGAGACGCAATTGCCGACCAGACGGTTTTTCACCGGCATTTTGCGAGACATTTCAGCGCGGAAGCGGGCCGAGGAAGAGCTCCGATTGTTGACCGTTGAGCTAGACCAGCGGGTCGCTGTCCGTACGCAAGAGCTCGTGCGCTCACAAGCGCGGCTACGGGCGCTGGCCACACAGTTGAGCCTGGCTGAGCAGCGCGTACGCCGCCAGGTGGCGTCCGAGTTACACGACTACTTGGGGCAATTGTTGGTTGTTGCGCGGTTGAAGCTCAGTCAAACCATACGAGCGGTCGAAGACCCAGGACTCGTCAACCAATTGAAAGAAGCCGATCAGGCGGTCGATTCAGCAATGTCGTACTCGCGTTCTCTGGTGGCCGAACTCACCCCACCCGTGCTTCGGGAGTTTGGGTTTTCAATGGCGGTGACGTGGCTCGCCCAGCAAATGCGACGCCATGGTCTGCGCGTTGAACTACAGCTCAGCACCGTCGACGTGGATCTTCCAGAAGAGGTGGCCGTCTTGCTGTTTCTTTCTGTGCGTGAGTTGCTCATGAACGTCGTGAAACATGCACACACGGATGTGGCGACGGTGAGCCTTAATATCAATCCACAGGGAGACCGAGAGCTGACCGTTACAGATCAAGGACGAGGTTTCGATCCGCAAGGTGTCAAGATCGAGCGCCAAGGCAAGCTTGAGCACTTTGGACTCTTCAGCATTCGCGAACGCATGGAAGCGCTTGGAGGGAGGATAGAAATACATTCTGCCATGCAACAGGGCACTCGAGTTGTATTAGTGCTCCCAGGCCTGAGGGATTCGACCACTGAGAACGGGCACGAGGGACAGGATGTTTGTCATGCCGCCACCGCTCCGAAGACCGCCGCCTTGCGAGTCCTCATGGTTGATGATCATGCCATGGTGCGCGAGGGGATCAAAACGATCTTGCAGCTCTATGAAGATCTCGAAGTGGTTGGAGAAGCAGCCGACGGCGAGGCCGCGGTTGCGCTGGCAAGTCAGTTTCAACCAGATGTTATCGTGATGGACATTAACATGCCCAAGATGGATGGGGTCGAAGCGACCAAGCGTATTAAGCAGCGGTTCCCCTCCATAGTGATCATCGGTCTTTCTGTCCAGCAGGCTGACCAAGTAGACCGGCTCATGAAAGAAGCGGGGGCAGCGACGTACTTAACCAAGGATCAAGCCGCAGAACGTTTGTATAAGGCCATCAAAGAGGCCGTGCAGTCCGCCGCTCAGAAGCGGGGCCCTAGGCCGGATTCTTGATTCGTTGGACGGCGTCGATGATGGCCGGATACAGGGCGTGCAACACTTCGCTCTTATTGATGACCGCTGTCGCACCAGCAATGGTCATGGCTTTTTCGTCTTCGCGGGGATCGCCCGCAGTCAACCCAATGACGGCGGTGAATGGATTGTTCATTTTGATCAATGTTGTTGCGGGTATGCCATTTAATACGGGAAGGTGAATATCCATGACCACCGCAGCAGGCTTGAGTTTGACGGCAAGCAGCACCGCTTCCTCCCCATTGACTGCTTCCCCGACGAGTGTGAGGTTGTCATACGACTCGATGATCTCGCGCAAGAGCTTTCGAATGTGGGGATGATCATCGACGAGAAGGATTTCAATCATGGGCCAGTGGCCCTCGCACGTTGCGACGGTTTGCCATCCTGTTTGGGCATGCAGACACTCCGAGGAATCGCGATGGTAAACTTCTTTCAAGGTGTTCGTAAACGACTCCAAAGAATTACGATGAACTACGTAGATGCCTCCTACGCGGCGCCTTACATGACATGCGCCTTTTACCCTAGGCTTAGCGCAAGTTCAGCGTAGGAAGGATCACACGTAAGAATTCTCTTGCGATTGCCTGATGGCCGGCATTATTTGGGTGGAATCCGTCCACATCGAAGACGAGATCGTCCTGAATGGGAATGGCAAAAAAATCGAGGAGCTTGGCGTCGACACGCTTGGCTTCTTGCGCAATGGCCTGGTTATACGCGGCGATGCGTTCAGCCGTGACAGAAGGAATCGGTCGCTCCCGAAAGCGGGGGAGCTTGGTAAGGTCCGGGAGATTGGCGATCACAATTGTCTTTGAGATGTCGCCCTTGACAATGCCCAGCATTGCCCGGAGGTCCTCTTGAAACACCTTCGGATCATCTCCATTGACCAGATCGTTGGCTCCCGTCCAGAGGGTGACGAGCTGTGCCTTCGTTCCGACCTGCGCAGCGAGGCGAACCTCCTCCTTGATCAGATCGATCCGGGCAGCAGGAACCGCCAGGTTCATGAGGAAGACGCCTGGCATCCGCCGGTCCAGATCTCGCTTGATGAGGTAGACATATCCATCAGTTAATGGGATCGCGCCCACACCGACTGCATCGCTCGCGCCGAGGGCCAGGTATACGAATTTGATCGGACGATCACGGGAGCCAGCACAAAATGTCAGGGTGAGCGCGCAAGCCATGATGGCAAAAACCTGTGCGATACGCTTCATAAGAACTACCTCCCTCCTCGTGATGGGTTTAATCGTACAACCGTGTTCTATCCAATGGTAGGCAAGGACGAGGCCCAAGAACAAAATACCCAGAAAAGCCACGTCTCTAGGGATTCACCTAGCATCCGCTGGCTACAGTTTTATTTAGACAAAACCAAAAATGAACATGCGGGAATCTCTAGGGGCTTTGAATGATGGAAGCGATTACTCCTTGTACTCGGGAATGGCTGTAACAAACAGGTCAAAAAGATTCTCTTCTTCAAAAGCTCGCTGCTGGCACTTAAAGACAAAGTCTACTGGAATTTCGAAAAGCAATGGGGCTCTTTCCACTGGGCGAAGATACACAGACAAATGAAAGTTCTTCTGACGAGTCAAATATTTATTGAGGTGGTCCTCAGAAGTATAACCAACATAGTACACAATGCCATCATCATGCTTATGTATTTCGAGTGAAGATAGATGGTTGCGATTCGCGCTTAGGGATGGAACGCCGCACCTGGAGAAACCAAATATTCCATTTGGCACGTCCTGTATTTTTCTTCCGTCCTCCGATTCAGCAAGTTGTCTAAGATGATGCCGTCGCCGTAATTCAAGAACATCTTTCGGGACAGCGCGTACATCTTCCTTTCGAAGCGCGCTCTGCTGTTTTGCACTATCCACATCATTCCAGAGTCCCAGCAAACTAATCGGAGCCACCAATTTGGCAATGAGATATCCCAATATTGCGATTCCCAACAAAAACAGTATCAGATTCCGATATCCTCGTTTCATACCGATACAGAATACGCCGAAGCTCTCCCAGGTAAAAGTCAGGAATCACTCGTTCCCCAGTTGCTTTACGGTGGCAGTCTCTGTATGGGTCACCGATCCTCCGTTTCGACACGGGGTGCAGTGGGCACCTCTGAAGGCTTGATGACATTGGTAATCCGGTCGTTCAGATCAATTTCGATGGTGACTTGTTGATCCTTTGCGACGAGTTGCTGATTCAAGAGATTGGGATCGGTCACCGGCAATGTCCACGTCTGTCCTTCTCTTGTCTTAAAGGTGATGGTCCGCTGCACCTGATCGATGGTGATGATCCTGCTCCCCCCGAAGGTGGTCTCCGCATCACTCGTCGTGACAGTCGCACCGGTGGAGAAGAGCGTCAGGATGAAAATCATGCGCATATTCATCTTGCACCTCTTATAAAAAGCCATTAGGGCTCAGACTTGCCCTGGTGAAACCAGGTCGGTGTGATCTCCATTTGTTGACGCTGACCGACCAGATCGAATGACGCCATTCTATGGTTGAAGGGAGGGGGTCCGTTGAGACCTGCGCGCGCAAGTGACCACCGCCCAGATCGCGATCACCGGGCGCGGCCACTTGGCTTGGGCCGCCTGCGGATTTTCATGCCGCGATTGCGGGTCGTGGCCGCTCACCGCTAAACCACCGGCGGCCACAGCCGAAACACACGAACTGTCGAATAGACAGGCCGCTGTGCGGATCGACGGCTGTCTCATCCGTAAGCGGGCCATGGCACTTCCAACAGCGCATGACAAACCGTTGTGATTCTATCGGTTCCATGATTGCGATGGTATACGCTGACTGGACGGAGGCGTCGACGGGTGAAATCCACGGTTCAGAGGGGTATCGGGCGAACAGCTAGCATAGGCATGTTGACAGCACCGTCTGAGGCGAGAGGGGGATTGGAAGCCGATTCTCACGAGGTGATGTTGGCCATGCCGAAATCGCCGGCCCTAGGAGGAATCCCAGAATGAACAGCAGGGGTTTGATCTCCTTCAATGTGGGTCCTTTTTAGGAAATGGCGTGAAGCAGTCGCATCTTACCTGACTGCCTTTCGGCTAAGAACTGTCAAAATTAACAGGGCGTTTTTTCATTCATTTACCTTGCCTGCCGGTCGTTCTGGTAGCACGCTGTTACCAGGACAAAACAAAGCAGGCCCTCTGCACCCATGTCAGGAGTGCGGCCGCAAATATGTTCCTCACGCACGAGAGGCAATAGCTGATATATAAGGAGCTTATAGGAGAGAGAGGACCTGAGCTGCCACCCTGGGCTTAGCTGAACTATGAAGGGGAACCAAGTTGGCAATTGAAGGCACGGGGACCTTGCTGTGGACTCTTATCTATCAGCCTCTTGATCTCACATTGTTTTATTGATACGAAAGCGGCTTCGTTGGCGAGACTGCTTCATAACGCCGGGATGTGAGTATCCAATGGCCATCATGTGAATGAAGATCCGACTCATACGCGTCACTCATGCGCCAGAGAGCATCCATCTCAAGGATTCTTCGGCATGCCTCGTGCTCTTCCTCATTGTGTGTCCCATAGGTCGGTTGTCGCCACGGGTCCACGCCCCGGCTTTCCGATTTCATGCTCCCCTCCCTTGTTAGTCACGCAAAATCGTTTAAGTTTTCTTGACTTTGCAGTGAAAGAAAACTGGTGCTTCCCCTAGTGCTTCCCCTAGGCATTATTGGCGTAACTTGTGTAAACAGGGGAGACCGTTATGCAAGCAAACCGGCCTTTTATACTCATGGCATGCACGGAGCTGCGCGAAACCCTGGGTGAGGAAGCACACGACGAGAAGCGGTTGGTCGAATTGCTAGAAACCGTTCCGTTGGATTCGATCTACTTTCATACCCACAGTTACTTCCTCAGACACACGTATGTCGAACGGCTCTATCCAAATGATTTTGCTCAGTGGGTGGCCATGGAAGTTCGGGATCATGTCTTGGGAGAGCGGTTGTCGGTTATCGATCCATTCGACTTCAGAGAGCTCGATGCGCTGCGTGGCGAGCTGATTTCCGTCATCGACGACCATTTGTCCAAGACGCCCATCGTGCCCCGGGTGATCTTTGGCGAGCCGTTCTACTTCAATAAGTCGCTCATTCTACAGATCCCTACGCGCCTGGAAGTCCGGACGCTTCAAGAATTTCGCAATGCACTGAGCGAGGTCGAAGTGAGTGCGATCTATTTCCATGTCTTCGAAGCACGTCATCGCCTCCGACAGGAAGACAGCGATTTTTCTGCCTGGATTCAGCACAGTCTCGGCATGCCCGAACTTGCTGATAAACTGCGCGCGATCAACCCTTATTTGGGCAGTCTCGAACGGGTGCGCTCAGCATTGCTCACCGTGTGCGACGAGTTCTTGAGTCGAGAACATCTCAGATAGTCAGACGAAGGAAGACTGCAAGAATGACAGATCCATTGTGGTTTAAAGATGCTGTCTTTTACGAACTTCACGTGAAAGCCTTTCATGACACTAATGGGGATGGCATCGGAGATTTTCGCGGGCTCATTGAGAAACTCGACTATCTCGAATGGCTCGGCGTGAACTGTCTCTGGTTGCTTCCGTTCTTCCCTTCCCCCCTGCGTGATGACGGGTATGATGTTGCAAATTACCTCTCAGTTGCTCCCGATTATGGTTCGTTGGAAGACTTTTGCGAATTCCTCGACCAAGCGCATAGAAGGGGAATGCGCGTCATCGTGGATCTCGTGCTCAATCACACCTCGGATCAGCATCCGTGGTTTCAGGAAGCGAGAAGTTCGCCTCAATCAGCCAAACGCGACTACTACGTCTGGAGTGACACCGACAAGCGCTATGAGAAAGCACGAATTATCTTTATCGACACCGAGAAATCGAACTGGACGTGGGATCCTGTCGCACAAGCCTATTACTGGCACCGGTTTTTCAGCCACCAACCGGATCTGAATTACGAGAACCCTGAGCTTCAGCTAGCCATGATGGATGTCATGTCCTTCTGGCTCGATCAGGGTCTCGATGGATTTCGCTGCGATGCGGTCCCCTATTTATTTGAGCGGGAAGGGACGATCTGTGAGAACCTCCCCGAGACTCACGCCTATCTGAAGAAAATTCGAAAGCGGATCGATGAGGCGTATCAGGGACGCATCCTTCTCGCTGAGGCCAACCAATGGCCTGCTGATGTACGCCCTTATTTTGGAAATGGCGATGAGTTTCACATGGCGTTTCATTTTCCTCTCATGCCCAGGCTCTTCTTAGGAGTCCGGAGCGAGGATTGGCACCCCATTGTCGATATGTTCACGCATACACCGCCGATCCCTGACAACTGCCAATGGTGCTTATTCTTGCGGAACCATGACGAGCTGACATTGGAAATGTGTGCGGGTGAAGAACGCGATTATATGTACTATGCTTATGCGCGGGATCCACAGATGCGGCGCAACATCGGAATCGCCCGGCGATTGGCACCGTTGTTGGACAATGATCGTCGAAAGATTGAATTGCTCAACAGCCTGGTGTTTACGCTTCCTGGAAGTCCCATCATTTACTATGGCGATGAAATTGGCATGGGAGACAATGTCCATCTTGGAGATCGCAACGGTGTTCGGACGCCGATGCAGTGGTCCACTGACCGGAACGGGGGCTTTTCAAAGGCCGAGCCTTCGAAGCTGTACTTGCCCGCCATCTCAGATTCGGTCTACGGATTCAATGTGACGAACGTCGAATCCCAGCGGCAGTCGCCCCATTCGCTGTTGCACTGGATGAGACAGATGATTGGGAGGAGAAAACAGCAACGAGCATTTGGGCGAGGGTCGCTGACCTTTCTCCGCCCCCAAAACGACAAAGTCCTGGCGCATCTCCGCGAATATGAGGGAAACCTTCTGTTGCTCGTGCATAATCTGGCCGGATCGGCCCAACCCGTGGAATTGGATCTTGCACAATTCGAGGGCAGAGTGCCGATCGAGCTGCTCGGCGGATCCAGGTTTCCCGTGATTGGTAAACGACCTTATGCATTGAGTCTGGCTCCCTATGGGTTTTACTGGTTCAACTTGACACAGAAAGCGAGTGACGATCCCTCTTACGGAATAGAAGGCAGCGTCGTATAGCGTGCAGCGTTCCAGGTGGAGACGCGATGGCTCAAGAATTGGACGAGTATCGAGACTATGCGCCGAAAGGCACTGTCGAATTTCTGTACCGCCTGAGCGATCAGGTCGCAGGGCAAAGTTTCCTGCACGTCAGCGCGGGGCG
The DNA here is from genome assembly GCA_035761895.1 of Nitrospira sp. GTDB lineage: Bacteria > Nitrospirota > Nitrospiria > Nitrospirales > Nitrospiraceae > Nitrospira_C. The sequence continues at coordinate 11,284 of DASTQE010000036.1, forward strand.
TTATGGTGGTGGCATGGCGGAAACCCTTCGCCGGGTGGTGCCGATGCTCAACACTCTGGGCATCAATGCTCGCTGGGAAGTCTTGGCAGGCGACCAAGAATTCTTTCAGGTGTCCAGACGGTTGGCGAATTCCCTTCAGGGCCAGGACGAACACCTCACCGATCAGATGCAACAGGTCTACCTCAAGATCAACCAGCGAACCGCACAGAGTCTGAACCTGGACGCGGATCTGGTGATGGTTCATGACCCGCCTCCTGCGGCCTTGATCGAGCATCGAAAGGGAGGGAAGTGGTTCTGGCGCTGTTATCTTGATATCTCGAAACCCAGGCAGCACAGCTGGAGCTTTCTTCGGAGGTTCCTCGTCGGATATGACGCCGCCATTTTCTCCCTGCCGGGATTCGCGCATCGCCTTCCCATACCCCAGTTCTTGATTTCACCGTCGATTGATCCATTGAGTGAAAAAAACCGGCCCATGGCCCGCCTTGAAATGAATCAGATCCTTCAGCGCCTTGGCATCCCGCGAGACAAGCCGATTCTTCTGCTGCTGGCGCGGTTCGAGTGGTTCATGGATCCCACAGGTGCGATCAAGGCGTATCGCTTGGTGAAGAAACATCAGAATTGTCGTCTCGTGCTAGCCGGGTCCGGGGTCATGCACGATCAAGAAGGGGAAGCCGTCCTCGCCGAAGTACAGCAAGCCGCTGCCAGCGATCCCGACATCCACGTCCTGCAACTGCCTCCTGAAGCGGACCTTGAGATCAACGCGCTCCAACGAGCCGCCACCATCGTCTTTCAGAAATCCTTCAAGGACGGCTTCAACCTCGCGGTCACGGAAGCCATGTGGAAAGGGAAACCGGTGATCGGGAGCACGGCCGGAGGACTTGCGGCCCAAATCATCGATGGAGTCACGGGCTACACCGTGCATTCCGTCGAGGGGGTCGCCTTTCGAGCCAGGCATCTCTTAAATAATCCTGCCTTGATTCAGCGCATGGGTGGCGCTGGTCGAGAGCATGTAAGGAGAAATTTTCTCGTCACACGTCACCTGAGCGACTATCTGACGCTCATGAAACTGTTCGTCACGCGGTGAGTGAGAACCTGTATTGCATGAATGCGTCAAGGAATCTGTGATGGAGGACTCCGTATGGAAGGCGGTGCAAGAGCAATGTCCGGACGTGCATCAGGTCGATCTCCTGATCGCGCTCCCTTCCTTCAACCATGCGTCAACCATCGGGTCGGTCCTCACCGCGCTTCTCACAGGGCTGAAGGGGTCCTTTGCGGATGCCTCGATCCTCATCATCAATGCCGATGTCGGCTCGCAGGATGGAACACCCGAGATCGTCAAGCAGACGGTCGGAAGCCTGTTCCCTCTCTCATTGATTCAACCGTTGGGAGAAGGAACGTCCGCCAGCCCGTTTGCCCTCAACCGGTTGTCCTATTCAGGCATGCCGGGACGGGAGGAGGCGTTCAGGTCCTTTTTCGCACTGACCGAGTGGCTGCAAGCAAAGGCCTGTGTCGTCATCGATGCAAGCCTGCGCTCGGTCACATCAGAGTGGATTTCACTGCTCGCCAAGCCGGTGATGGAGAAAGGTGCAGACTATGTCGCGCCGGTATTCCGTCGACCACCATATGAGGGCAGTTTAACGAATAATCTCATCGCCCCCTTGACACGATCCCTGTATGGGAAGCAAGTGGTCTGTCAGGTGGGTGGGGGGTATGGATTTTCCCAACACCTGGCCAGTTTCTTGTTGCAAAAGCAGTTTCTTTGGGAGGCGGACGCCGCCCGCTTCGCCATTGATAGTTGGTTGACGACCGTCGCCGTCGCAGAAGGATATCACGTATGGCAGGCGAGGCTCGGAGCAAGAATTCAGGACAACAAGGCAGGTGCACCGGATGTCTCAACGAGCCTGGTACAAGCCGTCGGTGCCTCTTACCTTTTCATGGAGCATTATCAGGACGTCTGGGAAAAACAAACAGTGTCCAGTACGGTTCCGGAAATCGGCGTACCGGTCGACGGTGAACTCGAATCAGCCCCCATCCAGGTGGAGCGGATGACAAAGGGCTTTCGACAGGGCTTGCGAGATTTGCTGCCGATTTGGGAGGTCATTCTGGCGCCTGAGACATTGGCGGGTGTGCTCGCGCTAGGTCTAAGGGATGATGATGACTTCCGCTTTCCTCTCGCGTTGTGGGTTCAAACCGTCTACGACTTTGCCGTCGCGTATCACGAGAAGGTTATCCATCGTGAGCACCTGCTCAGGTCGCTGGTGCCGCTGTATCTCGGGCGGACGGCATCAGTTGTCCTTGAGACAAGAGGCGGAGGCCCGCAGGCGGTTCAGCAGACGGTCGACCAAGGTTGTCAGACATTTGAGGCGATGAAGCCGTACCTGGTTGACCGATGGAGGTTCCAATGAGTGAAATGTGGCAGGAAGCCATGGTTGCAGCCTTTCGCGAAACGATGAGCCGAGGGGTGCTGTTTTTGCCCAAACTGATGGCCATGGTGACCTTCCTCCTGGTAGGCCTTGTGATGGGATGGCTCGTGAAACTGTTGCTCATGCGGATTCTTCATGTCGTGCGCTTCGAAGTCTTCTGCGAGCGCATGGGGCTGACTCCGGCCTTTGCGAAAGCCGGGATGAAGCAACGAATTCCTGATCTGATCGGTCGCCTCTCGTTTTGGATCGTCTTCTTGTTTTTCGCATTCATGGGTGTCGACGCACTGGATCTTCCGGCCACTGCCAACCTCATGAGTGCCATTCTGGCATTCTTGCCCAACGTCATCGCGGCCGTCCTCGTTGGGCTGCTGGGCATTCTCCTTGCCAACTTCAGCGGGGAGGCCGTGTTGATCGCGGCAGTCAATGCCCAACTCCAGGGAGCCAGATTCATGGCCAACATGGTTCGATGGGGGGTGAACATTTTTACCGCAGCCATGGTCTTGACGCAGCTGGGAATCGCCAAGGAAATCGTCGTCGCAGCCTTCTCCATCATATTCGGCGGCATCGTGTTGGCCATGGCCATTGCGGTGGGCTTGGGAGGACGCACGATCGCCAAAGAGGCGCTTGAGCGCCGGTTGCGTCGAGAAAAGACGGATGATGAGTTTACGCACATCTAGATCGACATCGACAATGACTGACATGATGAAAAAAGATGAGGTTGGGAGGCAACGCGTCGCCATTGAGGGCGTCCGACCTGAAATCGATGGGGGGAGATACCCCATTAAACGAACAGTCGGCGAAGAGGTCGTGGTTGAGGTCGACGCCTTTGCTGATGGCCACGATGTGATCAGAGTACTGCTTCAGTGTCGCCACGAGACAACCGCCCAATGGACAGAGATCCCGATGACGTTTCTCACGAACGACCGTTGGCGCGCCGTGTTTCCCGTCACTCTGTTGGGGCGATGGAGCTACACCATCACGGGGTGGGTGGATCACTTTGCCACGTGGCGGCGGGACCTTCTCAAAAAAGTCGAGGCCAAGCAAAACGTCCAGGTCGATCTTCTGATTGGCGCCAAGTTCATCCATGACGCGAGCCGGCGCGCCACGACGGAGGAACGCCACACGCTCGCGAGTTGGGGAAAGATCCTTGCCTCCGGAGAAAGCCCGGAGGAGGAGCGTATTCGCTTAGCCTTGAGTGCGGAGCTCGAATCGGTGATGGCGAGACATCCGGATCGACGATTTGCGTCAACCTATGACCGAGAACTCACCGTCGTGGTGGATCGAGACAAGGCTCGCTTCAGCACCTGGTATGAAATGTTCCCCCGCTCCTGGAGTCCCAAAGCGGGCCGGCACGGAACATTCAAGGACTGCGAAGCGCGTCTCCCGTACATCGCCTCAATGGGATTCGACGTGTTGTATCTGCCTCCCATCCATCCGATTGGACAAAGTCATCGGAAGGGCAAGAACAATGCTCCTACCGGCGGACCCTCGGATCCGGGTAGTCCCTGGGCGATCGGCGCCGCGGAAGGGGGCCACAAAGCGATTCATCCTGAACTGGGAACGCTGGAAGATTTTCGAAGGTTGATGAAGCGAGCGGAAACCTATGGCATAGAGGTCGCCATAGACATCGCGTTTCAATGTTCTCCCGATCATCCTTATGTGAAGGAGCATCGTGAGTGGTTTCGCATCCGGCCGGATGGGACGGTGCAGTATGCGGAGAACCCCCCGAAGAAATATCAGGACATCTTCCCGCTCGAGTTCGAGACTGACCAATGGCGCGACTTATGGGAAGAGTTGAAGAGCGTAATTGTCTTTTGGATTGAACAGGGGGTACGGATCTTTCGAGTCGATAATCCCCATACAAAACCCTTCCCCTTTTGGGAATGGCTCATCGGAGCGATCAGAACGGCACACCCCGACGTCATTTTCCTTTCCGAGGCCTTTGCCCGGCCAAAGGTGATGTTGCGGTTGGCCAAACTCGGTTTCACGCAGTCGTACAATTATTTCCCATGGCGGAACACGAAATCGGACATCACCGAGTATTTCACCGAACTGACGCAAACGGAGGTGCGCGAATTTTTCCGGCCCAATCTGTGGCCCAATACGCCGGATATTCTGACGCAGCAGCTGCAGCACGGAGGCCGGCCGGCATTCATGTCTCGGCTCGTGCTGGCGGCAACCCTGGGAGCCAGTTACGGCATTTACGGGCCCGCGTTTGAACTTGGAGAGCACGCTCCACGGGAACCGGGAAGCGAAGAGTATTTACATTCAGAGAAGTATGAGATCAAACACTGGGATCTTGAGCGGGCGGACAGCCTCAGTGAATTCATCGGCCACGTGAATCGGATCCGGCGTGAGAATCCGGCGCTGCAGGGTGACTGGAGTCTCCACTTTCATGAGGTCGCAAACGACCAGCTGCTCTGTTACAGCAAGCGGACCTCGGATTGGTCGAACATCATTCTCGTCGTGGTCAATCTGAGTCCTCACCATGTGCATTCAGGGTGGCTCGAGTTAGATCTGGAGAGTCTGGGAGTGGAGGAGAGGCGGCCATTCCAGGTCCAGGATCTTCTGACGAATGCGCACTATCTCTGGGAAGGCAATCGGAACTACATTGAAATTGATCCGCATTCGGCTCCAGCCCACATCTTCCGTATCCGCCGGCGCGTCCATACGGAACAGGACTTCGACTACTACCTTTAGGTGGAGCATGTGGATCTGAGGAGTACGGGAACATGCTGACGGCTACGCATGATTGGGTGCGCCTCTTTGAGGGAGACACCGCAGGGGACTTGATGAGAGCTCTGCCGGATATCCTTCAGACCAGGCGGTGGTTCGGAGGGAAAGCTCGGCGAATTGAAGAAGTCGGCATCCGTGATTGCATGGCCATTCCATCCG
>DASTQE010000037.1:0-5137 GCA_035761895.1 Nitrospira sp.
ACCACACCCTCGTCTTCTGACCATACCCTGTTTCCTGAGGGAATGACATACTCAAAAGCGATGCTGGTGCCTGTTTAGAACATGGTTGAGAAACGAGGAGGTAGAGAAGGTACGAAGAGGAGGAGAGAAATATGATGATCCTTCCAAGCTCGCTCGTATGATTTTAAAAAGGGTGGCTCGGGACGCATTGTTCGAAGGTCCGTTCCGATGAAGTTCGGAACGGACCAAGTTGCGGAGCCAAGCAGCGATAGGGCCACGCGGGTTTCGCCCATCGCTGAGCGGGGGCGACTATCCGCCTTCTAGGTACCCGCCAACTGCATGGTCGGGCCTTGCTGGGTATTTGTAGCGTGGCGGGAAATTTGGGTGGCCACGAAGGCCGTCAGGAGGAGCACGAGCCCGAGCCCGACCAGGCTTTGCGCCGGTCCGATCGCATCCGCGATCCAGCCGAAGCCTGACATGCCCACCATCGCTGCCGCCATGGACCCGGTGCTGAAGGTCGTGAGCACGCGACCCATGAGATGCGAAGGCGTAACTTCCTGGAGCAACGCCCACACCACCGGATTGAGAACTGCTGCGCCGGCCCCTACCAAAATCACGAATCCCGCTGCGAGCAGCGGAGACTCCAACACGGCGAGGGTGCATGTGGCCAGGCCGCCCACCGTCGTCCCGCTGACGAGGATCTGCATGCGGCTGCGCACGTCGTTCTTTTGTCTGAAGGCCAGCCACGAGGAGGCGGCAAGCATGCCGAGGCCAAGAGCCGACCAGAGCCAACCGAGTTGCACCGGCCCCACTTGCAGCAGTTCTTTCGCGTACACCGGCAGGACGAAGACAAAGGCACTCGCGCCAAGGTTGAAGAGGGCCGTGATGACAACCAGCAGGAATACCGTCGAGCGACTGCCAAAGACGAAGCGGAAGCCGACCGACAGATCGCTCAGCAATGATCCCGGCTGCGCCGACACGTGCGCTCCCTCAGCAATCGCCTCGTTACTGCGGATCGGCATCAGGCAGAGCGCCGAGATGAAAAAGGTGGCCGCATTCACGTAGAGGACATGTTGCGCGCCGATCAGCGCAATCAGGACGCCGCTGACGGCCGGCCCCAATAGGCTGCCGATGTTGTTCGTGCCCTGGATGAGCGCATTAGCCGAGACGAGTTCGCCTCGCCGGACCAGCAAAGGCACCGCCGAGACCAACGCCGGCCCGAAGACCGTGGAGACCATCGACTGCAGGAAGATCAGGACGAACAGTCCTTCGATGCTCAGATGACCCAATCCATATAAGGCCGGGATCAAAAATGTGAGTCCGGTGCGAATCAGATCCACCCAGATCATGACCGGTTTCTTCCGAAGACGGTCAAGATAGACACCGATGAGAGGACCAAAGAGCAACGGTGGAACCGTCTGTATCAGACCCACTGTCGCGATCATCATGGCGGATCCGGTCAGCTCGTAGACGAACCACAGCAATGCCACCTTATTGAGACCTTCGCCGATTTGAGACGTGACCTGCCCCCACCACAGCAATCCAAAATCCCGCGTCTTGATGAGCCGCCAGCCTCTGCTCTCGTTGTCCATTTCAACCAACCTCCTGACTGCTTGATACAAGTTACTAAAGCAAACGGCAGGCCAGGTCAGGTCTTGAACAGACGAGCAGAACGAAGGCACGCAAAATCGAGGCAATGTAGACCGAGCGTAAGCCGGCGCTCACACACGCGGGACTTGAGAGTGGAAAACTTCGCAGAATCTGAGGCGCTTTTGTGCCTCGTTTGCCACGCAAAACGTAGGGACGGCACGCTAGTAATGTCTCCAGAAACCGATTCCAAGACGCCTAGGCCCCTTTCCGCTCCTCTGCGACCGGTGTATAAGAGATGGCCTCAAGGAGATTCTGAATGAACATATTGCATGTGGGTCCTTTGCTCCTCGTCTGTTGCTCGCTCATCTCCTGTGCACACCCGTTCACCCAGGCCATGCCGCGCGCGTCTATCGGAGACTTTACGGACCACGTTCTGGAGCCGCTCGCGTTACGCGTCGCCGATGAAAAGATCAGTGAAGCCAGTGCGGATTTGAAATTGGAGCGCACACCCAAAGCCGCGATGCAAACCGTCACCAGTCTCCTGTACGAGGTTCCGTGGATCGGCAAGCTGCTGAACTTCAGGAATGTGTCTCAGAAGGCGCAACTCGAGGAAGATCTTGCTTGGCTCGAAACCCGACGCATCCCTCTGAAGCGTGAATTACTGAATCTGTTCGTGTCTGGCACCACGTACGAGGACGAGACGTTTACCGTTTGTATCGACCGCGTTCAGCGTCGCTACCACGCCCTCGACACCAACCGCTTCACCCGCCTCGTGGACGGCACCGGTCCGTGCGATGCTACGGAGCTCAAAAGTTTGACGAAAGCACATTCGTGAGTAGCGTCACAGCAAACTGCGCCGACCGGTGAGGCCGGCGCGAGTAACGACGATCGTTTATTTCGTTTGAGACCGGCTGCCTTGCTTGCCGCTCGACTGCGGTCCTGTTTTCCCCGACCCCATTCCGGAACTCGAGCTTCCTGAGCCGCTGCTTCCCATTCCTGGATCGGTGACGCTCGGGCTGCCGCTTCCCTTTCCTGTGCTGCCTCCGCCCATGTTACCGCCATCCATCGTTCCGGCGCCCGAACCCGTTCCGCTGCCTCCCGATCCACCGCTCCCCGTTCCGCCGGCAGTCCCCCCGCCTGATCCTCCTGCCGTTCCACCGCCCATTCCGCCGCCCGTGCCACCGCCTGATCCTCCACCGGAACCGCCGCCGCTGCCGCCTCCAGCCTGAGCGAGGATGATGGACGCGTAGGTATCAGGTTGATCTGCGGCGACGGCGGCAGTGCCACAAATCAAAGCGATTCCGAAGATAGCAAGAGATAAGCCTCGTGTGACCACTTTCATGAACACCTCCGTACGGAGTTATATTGTGATACCCACATGACGACAAATGGACCGCACCGCTTACGCTGCTTTTTCCAGACGTTCAAAATGTTCCCTGAAATCAAAGAGGCGCGAGAACTCCTGGTTGGTGGCGCTGCGCACCAAGAGGCCGAGGCCGCTCGCAGCGACGGTCGTGGCTCCCACCGTTCGTTGATTTAGCCCGTAGAGCACTGCGGCAGTGCCCATGAGGGCGGCGGCCATGCGCGCGGTTGGGGACCAATGCGATTGCATCAGGGCGAAGCGAGGCCCGGGCTTCCGGTCCATCGGCCCTTGAAGTGCCGGCACATCCTCAGGTGACTGATGCCGCTCCAACCGATTGAAGATCTGTTTTACGCCGGGAATCCTGGTGACGGCGCGGCAGATGCTGTCCACTTCGTCTTCCAGTACCGGCCCGCTGATGGTCACCACACCATCCGTCACATGCACGTCGATCGCTGACGGATGCCGCGAGCACATGCCGATCTTCGAACGGATGCGTTCGGCCAACACGTGATCGGGCACAGGCGCATCCGGTTGGACCCAGGATTTCACAGCTGCTCCCATCCCCTTCGCGCGATTTCGGACATCGCGCTGGGTGCTGCCGGCGAACTCCCGGGTCTTTCTGGACCAACGGGTGCCTTTGTCGCGCACCAGCGCCCTTCGTCGCTTTCCTCGATCCGGATCCAGGAAATACATCAGTCCGGCTCCCAGGCCGGCACCTCCAATCAATGAAAATGTTCTGTGATGCATCGTGTTCCTCCTTGCGCGAAGCGCCGATTTCAGATTTCAACGGGAAGACGCACCAAGCGCGAAAGGCGATTTCACATCTCAAGTCTCATAACGGCCCAATTGCTGCTACGCCGCTAGGGACCGCTTGTCGATGTAGTGAACTTCTGGCGGAAGCGGCTGCACAACCGTGGCCTGCGGGCCTTTTTCACCCGGTTCGACATTGAGGCTGACCTCCATCCCGTCCATCTGCTCAAAGATGGCATCACGCACTGAATTTTCGTGAAAGTACACCTCGGTGCCATCTTCCAGCGCAATGAACCCGTAGCCTTCTTTGGGAAACAGCTTCGTGACGACGCCCCGTTCGGGCGGCGCGTTCACATCGACCTCGTGGGATGCGCGCTTTTCGCGGATTCTCTCGAGCTCGACCGCAAGCGCCTCAAACGCCAGACGAATGGATTCCTCGAAGGTCTCGTGGTGTTTTGCCGCCGTGATCGTGTGCCCGGGAATCTGGACCACGATGAGCACGCTATGGGAATCAGCCGGCTTGCGGTGGTCATGCTTCGTCAGCGTCACGCGGACATGTGTGATGTCGTGCCCTGGATGCAGATCCGCCACGCGTGCTTCGATGTCGGTCCGCCACTCAGGTCTGACGGCGGTTTGCCGTCCTTCTACTTGCAGGTCCATGATGGCCCCTCTCCTCTCACCTTCAGATCTCAGATCTCAAACTCGCGCGCTGCGCCTCCGATCTCAAATGGCAAATGACGGCATTTAGTTATGGTCCATCCAAGCTCGCTCGTATCTCCACCGTGCAGGCGATTGGTTTGCCTCCTGCTTTTGCGAGAGGTGCATGGCCTTGTCTCTGTGGTCATTTCTCACCCGTCCAAGCCTGGGCGACTGTTTCCACCCGCCCGACCCACCGATTGCCTTGCAATCGATTTCCCGGGACGCGCCCTTTTTTCCTTCTCACCCGCCCTACCCTGGGCGCGCCAAGACGCGCCCTTTTCCCTTTTCACCCGCCCAACCCCGCGTCGATTGTTTTCCACCCACCCGACCCACCGATTGCTTTGCAATCGTTTACCCGGGACGTGCGCTTTCCCAGGCCGCGATGGCGAGACGCACTGTCTCAAGGTCCGATCAAATAATCCGATCAAATAATCCTTCCAATAATCCTTCCAATAATCCTTCCAAGCTTGCTTGTTCCTCCTTCCCACAGCAGCCTGGATCAGTCCAAGCGTGCGCGAACGTTTCTCACCCGCCCACCACCGGCGCGCCGAGACGCGCCGTATCCCAGGGGATCACCGCCTAAACTACTCCATCCAAGCTCGCTCGTTCTCTCTAAGGATGGAGGCTGATCGGCCTCTCACTGCGCGCTTGGACGAGCACCGCGAAAAATGGTCTTTCCAAGCTTGCTTTATCCTCCTTCCCACAAGCAGCCTGGATCAGTCCAAACGTGCGCGCGTGAAGGAGCACCGCCTATCT
>DASTQE010000038.1:0-7257 GCA_035761895.1 Nitrospira sp.
CCTTGAGGCTCTCATGAACGTCGCCCTTGAAGCGAAGGAGTGGATTGCCGCTCATGGCTTGAAGCGCTGACCGCTTCGTTGGGAAGTCTTCGGTCCTCCGGAGGCTTCCCAAGCTTAAGATTAGGTAGCACGCGGGTAGCAGCTGTTTACATGTAGTTGATCAATGCAGGGATTCACAAAAGTGAGGGAACTAATAAACTGCAGGTCATTCGTTCGATCAACGCTTCTTCGAATCGGTAGCGATAACTGGAATTATCAATAGTAAAAATACTCTTTCGCTTCAGCGCTGAACCGCTAACAAGTACGCGGGTAGGCGGACGTTTTAACTCCTTGCTACCCCAGGTGGGTCTAGGAAGTGGCAGCGATCTAACAAGCCGCAGGTCACTGTAGGCCTAGATGATCAAAGGAGGCTAAAATATTCGTACCCTAGGGAGCCACCGAGCAACAGCAAACTCAATTCCAAGAGTACTCTACTGGAAGAGAAGCAACGACACCGCTCAAAACACGAGGAGGCGATTTTGCAGGCACTCGTGATGCTCGCCGCCTCCTTTCTCTTCGCCTGCTTGTTTTTTGGGATACTCTTCGTTCCTCATCTTATGGCGGAGACTCCGGCACCCTCAGTCCATTGGGGCAGTGTCGCATACCCAGACCAGTTTAATACCATTCAGATAGGGGGCACATTTAATCGATTCAGCGAGTTTGATGGGCATGGAACGCGCTATCACTCGACGATTAATGAATCCTTTGCCCTCAACTTCGCCACGGCAAGCTGGACCCAACATTGGCAGCGGTGGCCCGGATGGAGTTCCAATCTGACTCTCGGCATTGGACCGACGGGGTCCGAGCCAACTGAATATATCCAAAACAACATTGCGCATCCGATTTTTGGCAATCAGACGGTTCCCCTTGGCCGCAGCCGACAGGACGTTGTCGACGGCATGGTGGATGGCTCCGTGACAAGGTGGTTTTCGCTGCTGGATTGCATGCCGGAATTTTTTGTCGGCGGAGGGGTCTCACTTGGTACCGTCTACTATGAAGAATTTGCACGCATCGGGGTACGCCGAGCGTCCTTTGATTCCTTCATCCCTTATTGGAATGAGACGCCCCTGCACTATGTGTCGGATTATTTACGGGCGTCCGCTATGGCACGCTATGGAGCCTTGCAGTCCAGCGGCCTGCTTCACAATGTGAAGCCGTATTCGTTTTTGTATCAGGTGTCTATGAGCGTCGGCCCATACGGGGAAGAGAAGCTGAATCCACAGTGGGAAATCGAATTCGCGCTGACCTGGGATTCCGGGATCTTTGTCGATGAAACGGGACAAAGCCAAAAGGAATTTTTCTTCTCGGTCGCCGCGAGCTACGCGGCGTTACGCATGGAAACCTGGAATGACGCTCTTAATCAGAAAGACAAAGGCCCCACGTTTGGATTCACTATCACTTTAGATCTGCTCAAGTTATTTGGCAAAACCAGCTAGCTCGGGGAAGAGAAGTAGCTACCTCATTCGCGCCAGGAGGTTAGAGAGTGATTTGAAGGGTTTGGTAGCAGCGTGGTAGTAGGTGTTGCTAAGTACTTGTATTTTTAGTTGCTCAATAACAACAGCAAACAAGTAGAAGACGGGTAAGAAAGTTCCCGGTGCTGGGTGGACGATGAGAATGTGGTCCCCAGAACAATTCGCCATTTACCCCTGCTCGCTCCGAATCGCCCTTCTGGGCTTACTCATCCTCATCTCAGAACAAAGCATCGCCGGGGATACGACTTTGTTGAGCATCGGCCCACGCTATGGATTCAGCAGGAATGAACCTCTTTTGGGGAAGCGACAGACAGCCAATTTTGACCTTGTCGACATAGCCGCCACTTTCAGGCTTCCTTGGTCATGGCCGCTGGGGGCGAGTCCTTGGAGTGTCGAGACGAGACTGATCACGAGCGTGGGGGCCCTCACCGCCGGAGAGGACACCGGGCTGATTGCGACTGTCGTCCCTAATGTGGCCTTGAACGGCTGGAAAGGGTTTGTATCGTTTGATGTGGGGGTAGGCTTAGGGTTCCTCGGTCGCGAGAAATACGGCACTCAAGAATTCGGGGGACACGTCCAACTTGTCCTGAGCACTGCGCTTCAGATCCATCCGATCTCGCATGCGTTTGCAGGGTTTCGCCTTCAGCACTTCTCAGACGCGGGTCTCTATGGTTCCGATTCCCTCGGTTTCGACTTGTACATCATCGAGGTCGGCTACAGGTTTTGAGTGTTGGGCGCCTGGGAATTCCTAATGTTCTACGCTCGCGGCGATCGTTTGATCAGCTGTAACGTAGCTGCAGGGTCGGCCTAGATCTCGCATCTTCGTGCTCAGAGTCTGTTACCACTCTTCTATCAGGACAGGACAAACCAGCCCCATCTGGCCCACGTCGGGAGCATCCTCTTTTGTGGCTTCTTCTGGGGCCAGGTTGTCTGAGGTTGGAGTTTCAGGATAATAAATTAAGGGGTTTGTCCGTTTGGGAGTTACGCAGGAATCGCCACACCGTCCTTGAGCTTAGTCCAAGCTGCTTGCCGATCTTTCCCATCCCGATCCCTTCCTCTCGAAGCTGAAGCATTCGGCTGCAAAGGTCAGGGTCCGTTTCTTCGATCGAGCGTCGTCCCCAACGCTGCCCACGCGCTCTAACCCGCGTGATGCCCGCCTTCGCTCGCTCCTGGATCATTGAACGCTCGAACTCAGCAAACACACCATCACGCCGAAGAGCACCTTGCCGGCCTGTGTCGTAGTATCACCCTGTTGGTAGATGAAGTGATCGACCTTCTTGGCAGGAGTGTGGTGACAACAGAGCTACTTGGTTGGCAGTTGCGGTAGCTGAATAGTAGCAAGAAGCCTTAACTGCATAATTGCAGAAGAACATTCTCTGGAACAGCGGACTAACAAACCGCAGGTCGTTGGGCCTATACATCAAATCAGTTCATTCCGCGATAAGGAGGGATCATTAGTTTTTGTCCCGGCCCGTTTTCTGGCCTGCTATAGGTCGTTTCTGGGGTCGTGTTGGAATTTGTTCATTAGGTGGAAGGACATAAACCGAATTAGAAAAATCTACGCGCTATCAGAGCCGGTGAGGCAAGCATGAAAGGTCCCGACGAAAAGTGCTGCCAAGAAATGCGGAACCGTGATCAGTGCCAAGGCCGAAATCTGTCCCAAGTGCGGTGTGCGTCAAAGATTTACGTCTCAGGCCGAAACCGTTTAGCGGCGGCTCTCTTCGCTTTTCCTCTCGGCGTTCGGCGCTCATAAGTTTTATCTTGGGAGAGTTGGTATGAGTCGTTTATTTGTTGTTCTGTTGGACATTTTATTCCTCTGATTGCCTCCATGATAGAAGGAATTATTTATCTCACCATGACTAACCACAATTTCGCGGCGAAGTACGAATAACAGGAGGGAAATACAACAGAAAGACTGGATGAGCGTTCCGCCTAGGAAGAGAAGGGACACCTTCGGCAATTCCCCATAGAGTTATGCCGGGGCGGTCTGTTCTTTACTCGCAGCGGCGGCGTGCGGACGCAGCAAGGCTCGATTAAACAACAACCTCTCTTTTTGACTTTGGCAGATCGGTGACGGTGATTGCGACCACGGCTCGTTGCAGAGCGTGCAGGCTAGCCCATGCCAAATTTGTGTCAGAAACAACCGGAAACGATAGACCTAATAGAAAAGACGGGAACTAATAGAACGATGCTAAGGCTTCGAAAATAAATGTTTTGGGGAAACCAAACACAATAACGACCACTTACCTTAAACGCGGATCTCAAATTATTACCAAACTAGGGGAATGGTCAGTTCTATACAGCTTGGCATCCAGCCGCCGCTCTACCATGCCCGCATGATCATGGGAGTTCTCACTAGTGCTTCGTTTGATCCTGACTTTTTGCTCTCTCGATAATTGAGACATTCGTCGAGCCGCTTTCACTTGTGCAGCAAAAGGAGCCGCATATGAACCATTCAAAGATTAATGGAAACATGACGGCAGACGTCCATTCAACGCAAGAAACGTTACGCGACTCTCAAGACACCAGGCTCAGCGCCGAGCGAGCGGCCTACTCCCAGCTACAACAGTGGAATCGATTGCTGGAGCGGAAACTCGCCGAGCGTACTCAGGAGTTAGGCCGTTCCCTGGTGGATCTCCGGTCCCTGGCGACCGCACTCGATGCTGCAGAGCAGCGTGAACGCACACACCTAGCAACAGAGTTGCACGACTATCTGGCGCAGTTGCTCGTGCTCGGCCGTATGAAAATCGGACTGCTGCAGCGACTTCCTCTGCCTTCAGCAGGCGATGAGATGGTCCAAGAAGTCGAGGACGTGTTGACCCGAGCCTTACAGTATTGTCGAACGTTGATGGCCGAGTTGAGTCCACCCATCCTGCACGAACAAGGACTGGTCGCGGGGATTCGAGCGCTCGCGATACAGATGAAGCGTCACGATCTGGAGGTACGAGTGGACCTGGATCAGATAGATGAGTGCGCCATTCCTCTCAGCTGCGCCGTCCTGCTCTTTCGCTCGGTTCGGGAACTGCTGATCAACACGGCGAAGCATGCGGCCGTGAAACAGGCGACCGTCCGCCTGACCTGCGACCAGGGCCTCCTTCAGATCGTGGTGCGTGATGAGAGCGGCTTCGATCTCGCGGCCTCGCAAGGGCCGCAGCCTGCCGGCACTGGTAGCGTCCTGTCTTCGAAGATCGGTCTCCTCACGATCCGGGAACGAATGAAAGCCTTAAACGGTTCCTTTGATTTGGCCTCGGCGCCGAAGCAGGGAACCACGGCGACCCTTACTTTGCCGCGCGGCCCGCGGACTACGTCAATTCTCTCTGCATGAGAGATAGCCTGCCGGCGGGAGCGGACGCGTGGAGAAGAAGGAGGATCTATGCTCTGTCAACGCTGCAAAGGACTACTAGCCCGCGAAACTTGTGAAGAACTGAGAGATAAGATAGGGCGCATGTGCCTGACAACACGATGCGTTAATTGTGGGTGCATCGAGGATTCCGTGGTTCGGCCAATCGCCTCCAGCATCCTGGCGGAGCTGGCGCGGAAAGAAGTCGACAACAAGTAAATGACTCGCCCAGTGGCCGGTTTGACCAACGGCCTGGCCACCCTCCCTGCCAACCTTGACGAATTCCGGTACGTTAAGGTCGCCAGCCGTCCTTGTCGCAATGGAGAACGCGCGGGATAAGCACTCACCAACCTAACCGACATTTCACTCCACGTGAGCCGATGTCATGAGAAGACCTAATGCATTCATATTAGCTCTTTGGATCCGAGCAATTTTGACCATACCGGAGCCGGGCGTCTAGCCATAATCGCTACTAACGGAAGGAGGACAGAACAGATGGTAGCGCCATTTCGTTCATGAGGAGGAAACTATGAAGGTGGATCAACTCAGGGGGAAGTGGCTGCAGTTTAAAGGCGTAGTCAAAAAGCAATGGGGCAAGCTGATCGGTGATGATTTGAGGCAGATCGAAGGGGACTACGAGAAAGTCATCGGCGTGCTTCAGCAACGGTACGGAGGTGACTGTGTGCGCTTGGTTCGGGAGCGGTACGGCGGGGAAAAGCACGAACTCATACAATCGGTTGGCTGGAGGCTACAACCATCTCAGCCGGAAGTCGCGAAAGAGAAGACGTGTCTGAGGGGAAGTCATCAAACAGAGAGAGCCGGATCAGCGACTAATTCACATTTTAGTAAGGAGAAGATCATGATTAAACGCGATGGACTGATGCTCTGCACGGCTCTTGTTGCCGGGGCCACGCTGATTGCGGGACTGGCGATGGCGGCGGACAAGGCCGCAGAGAAGACAGCGATCACGCCAGGTCTCCAGACAGTCCAGGGGGATGTGCTGAAGATTGAAGGGGATTCTTATGTAGTAAAGGATATGGGTGGCAAGGAAATCCGTCTGCATGTGGATAAGGCCACGAAGCTGGAAGGCGAATTCAAGGCCGGCGACAAAATCGAGGCCCAGGTCACGGAGAAGGGCCAAGCCTTGTCCGTCACAAAACCCCTCGTGGCAGATGCTCAGATGCCAGGTCCCCAGACCGTCAAAGGTGACGTGCTGAAAATGGATGGGGAGTTTTACATCGTCAAGGATATGGCGGGAAAGGAAATCCGTCTGCACGTAGACAAGACCACGGAGCTGGAAGGCACCTTTAAGGCCGGCGACCAGATCGAGGCCCAAGCGACGGACAAGAACCACGCATTGTCCATTAAACACGCGCAGCCGCCGAAGATGTAAGGTGTGCTGAAAGATGAAGTTCGAACTCCTCATCATAAGATTGGGGCCAGCCTTCAAGGCTGGCCCCAATCAGGTGCTCAAAAGGTTGCTGGGTAGGTGATCAGGAGGTGTCATGAGCATCATGACGTTAAAGGGTTTCGTGGGTGCCTTGGTTCTGGCAAGTCTCGGGCTCCTTGCATCTGCCTGTAACACGACCAAGGCCACGGTCGACACGTTCGCCAAGTTCACATCGAGCACGAGTCCGGGGGAGTTTATCAATGCCGACGGCGTCGTGAAGGAAAGCCAAAAGGCCCGTTTGTTTCTCGCCGTCGTGTTCGAGAATCTGGAACAGGACATCGCGCGCGGAGATGGAGAATATCTCACGTCTTTGGGCGTGTTGCTGAAAATTCCCGAGGGGGAACAGGATGAGTTTAGGACGCGCTCTTAGAGGAAATATCCTCTCCTGTTCGCTTCTGATCGGCGGACTGCGGAAAGTATGTTGGCCACATTGACCAGCAAAAAGGCGGACCACTAATTGCCGGGGCGCAGAGGGAATACAATACGGGCTCGATTTTAGCAGGATTCTTGAAGGGAAAGGTTGGAAACCGAAAGTCCTCCTTTGAAAGCCCTAAACGCGCATGTTCTCCGTACGCAGCAGGAGAATAAATATTTCGAACTCGGGACTAACCAATTTACTCTTCACATTCCCGAGCGTTTTTCACGGAAGAGTGTAAGTCGCGACGCCAGCCTCTGGCTGAGATGCTGAGAGACTGAAGACGCTCCGCACTATGTTGTTCTCTTTGACGATAGTTTTCGTTCACCGTGAGTTTTGGACGGCCGTCGCGGTCATCATCGCGATGATCGGTTTCATGGGCTCGCCCGCAGGCGCCGTGCCTATTGCCGTGCGGTTTCCGGAGGGTATTGCCCACGGCTTTCTGCTGGTGCGCTCGAGTTCCGGGGAGATCATCGGCCACGGTGAAATGACGCAGATCATCAAAGAGCGAGATCTGGTCGACAGCCCTTTGGTCTTCAAT
>DASTQE010000039.1:0-8474 GCA_035761895.1 Nitrospira sp.
AGGACGACTTTCCCGCATTCGCCGGATTTGATCAGGTCAAAGCCCTTGGCGAAGTCGCTCATGGGAAACGTGTGGGTGACAACGGGTTTGATGTTAAGGCCGGCTTTGAACAGGCCTGCCAGCCGGTACCACGTGCTGAACAAGCGTCGACCGGTGATGCCGTGGACGCGGATGCCTTTGAAGATGATGTCGTTCGCAAGATCGCACGTGATGGGGCCGGTCGGGATACCGAAAAGCGTGACGCGGCCGCCGTTCTTCACGGCGCTGAAAGCCAGATGAAGCGCCGACGGATTGCCGGACATCTCGAGGGAGGCGTCGACTCCTTCGCCGTCGGTGATGTCCTGAATGGCTGCAGCCAAGCTTGCGGGCGTCTCGGCCTTCGCGTTCAACACATGGTCGGCGCCGACCTGTTTGGCGAGGCTCAATCGGTATTCGCTGACATCTGAGGCGATGATCGTGGCCGCTCCGGACGTGCGTGCCACGGCGGCCGCAAACAGGCCGGTGGGTCCGCATCCCGTAATCAAGACCGTATGCCCGGTGACATCGTCGACCAGCGCCGCATCGACAGCATTCCCCAGCGGCTCTTGAATTGAGGCATACTCCGGGGCGATGGCCGGTGAGGTGTGCCAGAGCACGTTCTCAGGCAACACGACATATTCAGCAAAGGACCCGTCTCGGTCCACGCCGAGAATGCGGTAGTTGCGGCAGACATGCGCCTGGCCAGTGCGGCACTGAAAACAGGTTCCACACGTCAGATGGGATTCCGCCGCGACGTAATCCCCGGTCTTCACCAGCTTCACCGACGGGCCGACCTCCACCACCTCACCGCACATTTCATGGCCGATAATGCGCGGGGGATGAACGCGGCTGTGTGCCCAGGGATCCCAATTGTAGATGTGGGCGTCCGTCCCGCACAACGACGTCGCCTTCACGCGAATGACCGCGTCGTGCGGCCCCGGTGTCGGATCCGGACATGTCGTCGCCGTCAATCCGGGTTGAGGCAAAGTTTTGATCAACGCGCGCATGATTCCATTGTATCCCACTCCATGGTGCTTGCCTAACGCCCGTAAAAAAAACGGGTTGCGCAAGTGTCGGCGGCCTAGGTAGGATGCCGTGCATGGTGGCGCACTGGCGTCGAAGTGGGACCTGGTTCACGGCACTCATGTGCGTCCTGCTCTGCACCACCGTTTCGCCCCTCTTTCTCGCTTCCTCGGCCTCCGGTGCAGTCTCCCGTTGGGCACGCTTTGAACTCCATGCACAAGATTCGGACGGCGATCTCCAAATCGGCAAGCCGCTCACGCTGGTCATTACCCTGGGCGGGGTAGCCCCTGGATCTGACCCAGTCGTCGCGCTGTGCGAATCCATCCTTTTTGAGCCTCAGATCATCACTCTGGAGCCGGATGCCGAGACCTCCGCGCTGAAGGCGGAAGTGACACTCGACCCGATGCCCACGAGCCGGACCTCGGTTCATCAAAAAGCCGCCCGCATTCAGGTCACATTCGCCAGGTCGCGTCCTGACAAGCTCGAGCGGATCATGAAACGCATCGTGTACGTGACTTTGGAACGCCAGGAGGCGGTCAGCGATACCAGCGAACCACCCGTGGTGCGTCCCGAAGAGCCACCTACAAGCGAACTCATCATCGACGAGCCCCAACCCGCCGGTGTGGCTCCCGTCCCCACCGGTGCGTTGGCCGAAGAGGATCTGATGCCGCTCGCCGATCCCGCTCGGGGAAAGGCCTATTGGCAGCAGGTGAGCCTCATGGTCAGCCGCAGTTGGGCACGGCAAGTGCGCGGTGTCCGCCGTGGTCCGAGTGGCGAAACGGTCCGAGTGCGGTTCAAGCTGTATCCCAACGGTCGCGCACAATTGATTCAAATTGAACGAGGGTCCGGAGTCCGCGAGATCGATGAAGCGGGGATCTATGCAGTCGTCAACGCCCAGCCGTTTCCTCCCTTGCCGGAGGATGTCGGAGACGAACCGATTGATGTGCACGTCCGCATGAGGACCGGAGCCCGAGCGAAAACGCGTGACGTGCAGTCGGTCGGCACGACTTCAAACGGCAAGCCCGAAACGCCCGCATCGCGAAAGTAACGGTCAGCTCCTGCTCCTGGCCGCACGCCCGATGCCCATTGGCGCTCTCACCATGATGGTCCGCTTATCATCTCCGGCGACGGCCCGCTCATCATGAGAGCGATGGTCCTGAGAAACACCGGGGATGTTGCTGCCGATCCTCTCCTGCTACACGACCTTCCGGCGCCGGAGCCTGGGCCCGGTGAAGTGTTGGTGGCGGTCAGTGTCTGCGGCATCTGCCGCACCGATTTGCACGTCATCGAGGGCGAGCTTGATCGTCCCAAGCTGCCGCTCATCCCAGGACATCAGGCCGTGGGGATCGTCAGCCAGGTTGGCTCGGGGGTGACGACACGGCGGGCTGGCGAACGGGTGGGCATCGCCTGGCTCCAGGGTACATGTGGACAGTGCCAATTTTGCCGGAGCGGGCGGGAGAATCTATGTCTGGCCGCGCGATTTACCGGGTATCAAGTCGACGGCGGCTATGCCGAATATGCGGTCGTGCCGGCACCCTTTGCGTATCCGATTCCCTCGACCTTTTCCGATGAAGAAGCCGCGCCGCTGCTGTGCGCCGGGATTATCGGCTATCGCGCCTTGCGGCTCAGCCGGATCCAGCCCCGGCAGCGGCTGGGTCTCTACGGGTTCGGCGCGTCCGCGCACATCGCCATCCAGATCGCACGTCACTGGGGATGTGAAGTCTATGTGTGTTCGCTCAAGGCGGAACATCGCGCGATGGCGCACGACCTGGGGGCCGCGTGGGTTGGCGAAGCCTCCGAAGCTCCACCGGCGCGTTTGCACGGGGCAATCATCTTTGCGCCGGCCGGAGAACTCGTCGTGCCCGCCTTGCGCGCCCTCGAGCGAGGAGGGACCTTGGCACTGGCGGGCATTCACATGAGCACCATCCCGCCCATCGACTACGATCGCGATCTTTTTGGCGAACGGATGATCTGCAGCGTCACTGCCAACACGCGGCAGGATGGCCTGGACCTGTTGCGGGAAGCAGCCGCGATTCCCATCAGACCCCGTACGCAACGGTTTCCTTTGACGCAAGCAAACCGAGCGCTGCAGAGTTTGAAGGCCGGCGCGATCAACGGGGCAGGCGTGTTGGCCGTCCATGAACAGTAGAAGGATGGAGGACGGACGACGATGAGGAGTGGAAGCAGCGCCGGAGACGTATGGTAGGATGGCAGGATGCAACGGTGGCTGAGGGTGCTGTGCCTGGGGATGCTGGGGTCGCAGTTGGCGAATCCCGCGTTCGCACTGGAATTTACCGCCGACCAGATCACCAAGATCGACGGCCGGACACACAAAGCGTCAATCTATTATCGCGATCAGATGTGGCGCATCGAGCACCACTCGCTGGGACCGGTCAATGTCACCATCGTGCGCAAAGACAAGCAGCTCGTCTGGCTGCTTCTGTCACGCATGAAGCATTTCAAGACGCTGCCGTATGACCCCGAACAAGATCTCCACGTCAGGCCGGTGCTCGAAGGTGAAATCGAGCGACAGGAAATCGGAACGGAAGTGCGCGAGGGACATCCGACGACCTTGTACGAAGTGACGACAAAGGAGGGCGAGCGGGTGGAGCAGTATTATCAATGGGTGGCGACCGATCTCCATTTCCCGATGAAGTTGGCGAAGAAAGACGGCAGTTGGATTGTCGAGTATCAACATCTGAAAATGCGGTCCGTGTCCGATTATCTTTTCAACCTGCCGGTGAATTTTCAGCCGCTGGAGGATTTCGACAAGGTTCCGAGCGGACAGCCGAAGGAACCATGAGGCAACAACAGGGAGGCGTTATTGTGCAAAGGGTGAGTGTCATAGTGGCGATGGTCATAGAAGCGTTGATCAGCGTAAGTCTTCCAGCCTGGGCGTTGGATGTTGCCGATGTCACGAGGGAGTGGACGCCCGAAGGAAAGAAACTCGCGGCAGAACGCGCTAAGCTGCCTGCGCACGATGAGATGGTGAGAATCCCGGCCGGGACGTTCCTGATGGGGAGCGACAGGAAAGTCGATCGCAATGCCTACCCGGCGGAGTTTCCGCAGAGAAAAGTGTACCTGGATGCGTACGAGATCGATAAGTACGAAGTCACGACGGTCCAGTTCCTGAAATTTGTTCTGGCGAGCAATCGCGATCCCTTGATCGACTGGCAATATGACGGCGGGAATTTTCAGGAAACGATGGCCAACCACCCCGTCATGCACGTCTCATGGTTCGATGCCGACGCCTATTGCAAATGGGCCGGCAAGCGCTTGCCAACCTCAGCGGAATGGGAAAAGGCTGCACGGGGCGAGGACGGGAGGATCTATCCCTGGGGAAATGAACCGGCCGGCCTGAGCCGCGCCAACTTCGGGCGCACGGGCTTATCAGGGCCGGTGCGGGATCGTCCCGAGCGCTTATTGCTCTATCCACCCATCATTTCGGTCGACAAATATGAGAACGGGGCCAGCCCGTATGGCGTGTTTCAAATGGCCGGCAATGTGGCCGAATGGACGGCTGACTGGTATGACCCCAATTACTATAAGAAGGCCCCGGACCGAAATCCCAAGGGCCCTGAGAAGGGGACACAGCGAGCCTTCAGGGGCGGAGGCTGGATCGATAGTACTCCTACCGTGCGGCCGGCGCAGCGGAACGGGACGGAGCCCAATACGAAAATGAACTGGCTTGGGTTTCGCTGTGCGCGGGACATCAAGGAGCCAGCCGATGCCTCCCAACCCTCCCAAACGAGTGTGCAAAGTGTGCCCTAAGACCGACGCTCATCGATGTCAGGGCGCTTGCCGTTGACCCGACTTGGTTTGCCGGAGCGCGTGGATTTGTTCGCTCAATTCCTTGACGAGAATTCCCATTTTGGGGTGTGCGGGCTCAAAATCGACCGGAAGGTCGTAGTGTTTGAGACTCTCGCTCGCGGTGGGACCGATGGACGCTACGACCAGGTTCTTGCACGCGTCTCTGAACGGCTGCGCGCGATTGCCGCGTTCGGCCAAATGCATGACGTGATCGATTTGGGCCGCATTGGTCACGACCATCGCGTCGAGCGCGCCATTGACCACGTCCCCGATCGCCGCCTCGAGCGGTCCGGTGTCCTCGGGGAGCGCCCACCGGTACACGGGGACTGAAAACACCTCGGCGCCGCGCTTCTTCAAATCTTCGATCATCTCCGGCTTGGCCACGCCGTATTCCTGAATCGCGATCTTCAAGCCCTGCACGGGGCGGTAGTAGTCCAACGTGGCGATCACGTCATGCCAGGTGTTGGGCTCCGGCACGGTAATGTTGGCGTCTACGCCCAGGGCCTTCAAGACGGCCAACGGCTTTGGACCTCGTGTGACGACGATCGTTTTCTTGAGCGCCTCAATGATTTCTGCGAGCGGATAGCGCGTCTGAAGCACCTCGAACAGCGCTTTCGTCCCCACGCCCGTCATGAGGATGACAATATCGACCTGGTGGAGAATCAATTTCACGCCGAAGCGAAAGACCGCGCCATTGTCCTGAAGAGGGATCGGAATCTCTCTGAGGGCAGGGACGACCACCGGCTCTCCTCCATGCCGCCGGATCAGGCGTGCCATGTCGGTTGCCATCCGGCTTTCAAAGGACAACACGCGTAAGCCGTGAAAGTCAGTGGGCAGCGGCGGTGGTGGAGGGGGCGCTTCCGTCTTCGGGGTCGGGGCGGCCTCGGCCTTCGCTGGCGAGGGTGGCTTTTCAGGCTCGCCACAAATCGACAGGAGTGCGACGATTTCGGCTGCTTCTTCGAGCAGCGCTTGAATGGGCTGGTCCTGATCAGTGCCGGCCGCCGCAAGCAACTCGAGCCAAAACACGCAGTCGTCGGCGTCTCCAGAGGCCAAATTGCGGTTACGATGGAAATCGTCTTCCGACCAGGCCCGCGCAAGCGCGCGACAATTCGCCGCTAATGTCGTGGCGGCCTTCACCAGGGGCGTTTGAATGGCGAGGGTTTCGGGTGTCTTGGGAAGAGAGCCGCACAGCTTAAGGATGCCGATGGCGAATTGTTTCGTTTTGTTTCTGAGCTGATCTGTCTGATCCGATCCGGTCATGACACGGTTCTACCACGGCGACCGCGTGGCGTCTCAACGCAAACGATTATTGTGCATCGCGGGCGCAGCGAAATCCGGTCGATTCATTCCGGATTGCCGGGTCGCTGTCGACGCGCGTGAAAATGCGCACTGTAGGAGTTTCATTCTGCCAGCCTGATCCTCGCAGCACACGCCTGGTCCCCGTCTGAGGACCCTTCGGGTTCTTGGTGGGACTTTTCTCATAATAGTTCGCATCGTACCAATCGTTGACCCATTCCCAGACATTGCCCGCCATGTCGTAGACGCCGTACGGACTCTTGCCTGCCTCGTAACTCCCCACCGGCATCAACGTCTTCTCACCGATCCACTGTTGATTGTAGTTGAGATGCTTCGCCGTGGGTTCCACGTTCCCCCACGGAAAGCGCCAATCGTGGTTCCCCTTGGCGGCCTTTTCCCATTCGGCTTCCGTGGGAAGCCGTTTGCCGGCCCATGCGCAATAGGCGGCAGCGTCAGACCAGTCCACGTTGACGACGGGCCGGTCCGCGAGTGACTCTGAGATCGCGTCTCCTTGCCAGAGGTTTCTTGTGGGATTCTTCGGGTTCTGGGGTACACGGTGGCCGGTGGCTTTGACGAATTCCAGGTAGCGTCCGTTCGTGACCTCATACACGTCGATGCGATACGCATCGAGATACACCTCATGACGGGGATACTCGTCGCGTCCTCCATCGCGGTCGCCCGGCGGCACACCCATAGGGAACGGACCGGCAGGGATCAGCACCATCGGCGAGGGGTCTCTTGGTGGTAACACGGACTCGCCCCCTGCCGCAGGGGCAAACAGGAACGTCCCCATGAGAACGAGCACGACCAGGAAAGACAAGAAGGACTCCCGTGTCTGATACGAAAGCATCGTAACACAACTCACAGTGAGTCGCAGCTTTCTCATGGGGCGAAATTCAATTTGACGGCGCTCTAGAGGCTTACCTACTATACGGCAGCAGGCCATATGCAACGTTTCGGACAGAGCCGGTTACGGGAGTGTCATGGATCGAGCCGTCCATCGGGGCCTCAGACATGTGGCGTTGCGCGTGACCCATCTCGGGCGGTCGCGCGCCTTTTATGAGCAGCTGTTAGGGATGAAGGTCGTCTGGGAGCCCGATGCTGACAACCTCTACCTGAGCTCGGGGACAGATAATCTGGCGTTGCATCAAATCTCGCAGGGGGAGCTCGCCGCCTATCAGCCGCGAGCGGCGCAATTGCTCGATCACATCGGCGTGATTCTCGAAAATCCCGGCGCCGTCGACCGGATGTACCGGGAGATCGAGCCGAAAATCGTCTCATTAGGAGGCGCGATCGCCAAAACTCCGAAGCAGCATCGGGACGGGAGCTATTCATTTTATTTTTCGGATCCGGACGGAAACATCATTCAAGCTCTGTATGAACCCACCATCAGTCGGCAGACCTAGATGAGCACGCTCTGGGACAAGCTTCCGCGAGAACACTTCCTCAGTCTCGTCCCTTGGTGCTGGGTGCAACTGGAGAGCGCCGAGCCGCCGGGTCCCTTTCCTTTCGTCGGCGGTCTCGCGCCCGAAGTCATTACCGCTCTGCAGGAAGCCCATTCACTTTTGGCGAGCGCCATCGATACCGCGATCAGCGACGTTTTCTCCAAACGGGCTCCCCTCGACGACCCGGATCGCCAAAAGCGGCTTGAAGACGCCTATGACGAAGTCGTCAACGCCCGTCCGTATTTAAGCCGCTACATCCGGTGCGGTCGCAAGTCTGACGGGAGCTTTCAATGGGAACTGCCGTTCGAGCCGGCGAAGTCCGCGACCGTCTCGAACGGCGGATTGCGCATTTTCCATTCGGTAAAGCGACAGGCCATCCCCATCGGCTTCGACCGGCGTGCACTCGGCCCGATGGTCGGGAAACTGATCGGCCTGTTGGACGGGAACCATCGGACGGAGGAAATCAAGACCGTGGTCGTGTCAGCGCCGCGAGACGCGCAGCCGGTCCTGACCCACTTGATGGACACCTTGCAGCAGTATGAATGCCTGGGCACCTCACGGGACAGTGTGATTTGCCGGCGATGGTTCGAGACGGTGCAGGACCGCGAAACCGTCCATCTCGGGCACGCCGCGCTTCTCTATCGGCAGCAGGACAATGTGTTCTTGTTCGATCCCTGGCTCCTGCCGTGGTTCGCCGAATCCGCGGTGCCATCGCTCTGGCCGTCGCTCCTGCCGAAGCCCACGGCAATTTTCCTCACGCATGATCATGACGATCACGTCGATCCGCGAACCTTGCTCCATCTGCCGAAAGACACGCCGGTGATTGTGCCGAGCCGTCGAAACAAAAAACATTTCTTTTACGACTATCCGGCGCTTCTGCGG
>DASTQE010000040.1:0-8069 GCA_035761895.1 Nitrospira sp.
GATGCCCAACGCATCCGTCACGTGCAGCGACCAGCTCTTCCCGAAGAGCGTGATCACCTTGGTCTCCGCCTGGAGAAGCGCCTGAATATTGGAGTCTTTCTGAACGGGATTGCTGGCTTTTCGTGTGGAGCCGAACGCGACCACGGTCGCCTGTTTCAAGGGCGTTTCCTTGATCATGCGAAAGAACTCGATGTCCTTCGGATTCGCACCCGGCCAGCCGCCTTCAATGAATTGGACGCCCAGTTCGTCCAAGCGTTGGGCCACCATCACTTTGTCATCTGCGGAAAAACTGACGTCTTCGGCCTGGGCCCCATCGCGCAAGGTCGTGTCGTAAATCTCTAAATGAGCGGATGGAGCGGGTGGCGGAGTGGACAAACCCGACTTGCCTGAGACTTTCCGAGGAGCTCGCGATCGCTGTTTAGCCATGGCGGAGAGGGTAACAGGAGGAGGCCGAGCCTGTCGAGGGTCAAATCAGCGCGGCCGTCATCTGCCGGTCGGCGCACGGTCCAGTCCGAAGGCGGCATGGAGGGCGCGCATGGCCAGTTCCATGTACTTTTCGTCGATCACACAGGAGATTTTGATCTCCGACGTACTGATCATCATGATGTTGACGCCTTCATGGGACAACACGTCAAACATCTTGGCGGCAACACCCGAATGCGAGCGCATGCCGACGCCTACGAGCGAGACCTTGGCAATGGAGTCGGTCACGGAGACAGACTTGGCGCCGATGTCCTTCGCCGTGTCCTGGATGATCGGCATGGCCTTTCTGACATCGACGCGTGGAATCGTAAACGAAAAGTCGGTCAGCGATTCATGGCTGACGTTCTGAATGATCATGTCTACCAGGATGTTCGCCTTCGCAATTGGTCCCAATAGACGCGCCGCGATTCCGGGCTTGTCCGGCACGCCGACAAGGGTAATTTTTGCCTGATTGCGGTCGCCGGTAATGCCCGAAACAGCGACAGCTTCCATGTCCGCGTCTTCGCGTTTCACGAGCGTCCCCTTTCCCTCTTTGAAACTGGAGTTGACCTCCAGCGGCACGTTGTGTTTCGCGGCGAATTCGACAGACCGGCTTTGCAGCACTTTGGCGCCGAGACTCGCCATTTCGAGCATCTCTTCGTAGGCAATTTTATCGATCCGCCTCGCCGTCGGGACGATATTAGGGTCCGTCGTATAGACCCCATCCACATCGGTGAAGATGACGCATCGATCGGCTTTCAGGGCCCCGGCCAATGCCACCGCCGTGAGGTCGGATCCTCCGCGTCCCAACGTCGTGACATCGGACTGCTCATTGATGCCCTGGAATCCGGCGACGACCGGTACGACTCCTCGCTCCAGCGCCTCGCGGATCCGCTCGGCCGCCACCCTGGTGATTCGCGCCTTGGTATGGGCGCTGTCGGTCATAATGCCGACCTGGCGCCCCGTGAACGACCGTGCATCCACTCCGCGTCCGCGCAGTTCCATGGCCAGCAGCGCAATCGTCACCCGTTCGCCGGTCGACAGCAGCATGTCGAGCTCGCGTTCGTCGGGAAGCGCCGCGACTTGATGAGCCAGTTTCAGCAGTCGGTCGGTTTCACCGCTCATGGCCGACAGGACGACCACAACCCGATCGCCGCCTTTGACCGCTTGCTCGACCCGATCGGCGACGCGATGGATTCGCTCGATCGATCCGACGGATGTGCCTCCGTATTTTTGGACAATAAGGGCCATGTGCTAAGAATTTTTTGCAAAGAGCCGCACGACAAACTTCGTGGCATCGCGCGGGGCAGCGGCCACCGCCGTGGCGTCCGCTTCGGTAAACCGTCGTCCGGCGCCGGGCAGCGGCTTGGCCGTACTGTCATGATACGCGTAGGGCCAGTGCGCTTGCGCCATGTTACGTTGATGCACACTGCCGGGATCGCTGATGGTCACCATCCGGTAGGGCCCTAATGCCGCCATCCCGTCCAAGAAGGGGCCGACAAAGTCCCCGTCCACTGCCTCGATCGCACGCACCTTGGCTTTTACGTCCGGGTCGTACACCACCTCGTCCGGCAGCTCCACATGCACATAGGCGAAGTCCTTCTTCTTCAGTTCCTCCAGCGCCACCGTGGCATGCGTCCGAAGATCGGACAAGCGGAACGCATCCACCGCCTCGAGCCCGGACAGGAGGCCGAGCCCCCGGTGGACATCACCAGAAGACACGACCACCCCAGCCACGCCGAATCGTTCGGACAGACTTGGTCTTGGGATGGCCCGTCCCTCGCCCCACAGCCACAAGCAATTGGCCGGTTTCTGACCTGCTTCGCGCCGCTCCTCATTGACGGGATGATCGCGCAGAATCATCAAGGAGGCATCCATCAGTTTGCGCAATATGTCGGCGCCATCACCTGCCGGCAGGGAGTCGGCAATCGATCGGCCGACCAATGATTGCGGATCGGCGCAGACGGCTCGAGGCTTTCCGTTCGCCCACACCATCAAATGGCGGTGGCCCGAGCCGGGGAAAAATTGAATCATCTCGGAGCCGAGCTGCTCGTTGACGGCGTCGATGAGCTCGCGGGCTTCCTCGCTCGTGATCAATCCGGCGGTGGCGTCATCCATGACGACATTCGGACCGAGTTTTTTGACGTCCGAGGGAACTCCTTTGGGGCCGGGGGCGCCTTCCGGTTTCAACGTGACCATCGTGCAGAGGTAGACGACGTCGTGTTCGCCAACCGTGACACCCAGGCTGGCCGCCTCGAGCGGCCCAGGGCCTTGATAATACTTCTTGGGTTCATATCCCAGGATCGACGTCCCGGTCAGGCCGCTTCCATGACGGCCGTTGTCCAACGCCACGGTGAGCAGGCCCAATTCACTCTGTTCAGCCAATCGATCCAGGTGTGGGGTGCAGGCGGCCTGGAGAGGAGTCTTGCCGGCTAGTTCCTGGCGGGGATGATCCGACATTCCCTCGGCGTGCAGAATCACATATTTCATCGACGGTCCACTCGCATCTTATCTTCTACACGTTCAGCAGCCGAGCCACTTCCTCCGTCGTTGCTTGCACAGTTTTGGGTTTGACTGAGACACTGATCGCCGTATCCGCATCCTTCAATCCATGGCCGGTCAACGTACACACGACCGTCTCGCCTTCGCGCAGACCACCTTGCCGGCTCAGTTTCATCACGCCGGCCACCGAAGCCGCCGAGGCCGGTTCG
This sequence comes from Nitrospira sp., assembly GCA_035761895.1. Classification (GTDB taxonomy): domain Bacteria; phylum Nitrospirota; class Nitrospiria; order Nitrospirales; family Nitrospiraceae; genus Nitrospira_C. The sequence continues at coordinate 3,174 of DASTQE010000040.1, forward strand.
CAAAACACACCTTCCGTCCCGGCCACCGCAACATAGGCCTGGAGAATTTCGTCGTCGGTCACGGAATCGATCGCGCCAGCCGACTCTTTCATCGCATCCACGGCCGCCTGCCAACTGGCCGGATTGCCGATGCGGATCGCGGTGGCGACGGTTTGCGGATTCTCGACCACGTGGCCCAGGACGATCGGCGCTGCGCCGGCGGCCTGGAAGCCCAGCATGCGTGGCAGCCGCGTCGTCTGATTGGCCGCGCGATATTCCTTGTAGCCCTTCCAGTAGGCGGTGATGTTACCCGCATTCCCGACGGGCAACACATGCACCGCCGGCGCATCCCCCAGCTGATCGCACACCTCCATTGCGGCGGTCTTCTGGCCTTCGATGCGAAAGGGATTGATCGAATTCACGAGCTCAATATGATGCACCGCCGACAGCGTCTTTACGATCGAGAGCGCCTGGTCGAAGTTTCCGTCAATCTGAATCACCGTGGCCTGGTGCATCATCGCCTGGGACAACTTCCCCATGGCGATCTTGCCGGCCGGGATCAGTACATAAACAGGCAACCCAGCGCGGGCGCCATACGCGGCGGCCGAGGCTGAGGTATTGCCGGTGGAGGCGCACATCACCGCCCGTGCGCCGTTCTCAACCGCTTTCGACATCGCCATGGTCATTCCCCGGTCCTTGAACGACCCGGTGGGATTGGCGCCCTCAAACTTCAAATACAGGTCGATGCCGGGGGCGATTTTTTTGGCGAGGCGGGTGGCGCGGATCAAGGGAGTGTTGCCTTCACCCAGCGTGATCACCGGCGTGCGTTCGCTGACCGGAAGAAATTTGCGATACTCTTCGATGACGCCGCGCCAGCGATTCATTGGCCTTACTCGTCCTCGCCTTCGATCCGGATCAGGGTGGTCGGCTCGGACATGAACGGCAGACGATTGATCTGGGTGAGCGCTGTCTGGACGTCACGCTCTCTCGCCATGTGCGTCTTGATGACGACTGGAACCGTTTGTCCTTCCCGTCGCCCCTTCTGCAACATGGAGGCAATGCTGATGCCGCACCGTCCCAGTTCACCGGCAATTTGCGCCAACACGCCGGGACGATCGATGACCATAAAGCGCAAGTAATACAAGGAGCGTATTTCTTCCATCGGCCGCATCCGGAGAGGACGCCGCTCTTCCGGTTGAAACGACGCGGGAGGCACGCGGCCCATCCCGCCCTTGAGAAGATTGCGGCCTGCGGCGATGATGTCGCTGACCACAGCGCTGCCGGCCGCTAAATCGCCGGCGCCGCGCCCGCTCAGGACGACATCGCCGACCGCGTCGCCGATCAGTTGAATGGCGTTGTATACGCCTTCAATTTTTGCCAGCGGCGAATCAGCCCCCAGCATGGTTGGATGCACGCGGGCTTCCACATCGCCATCAACAAACTTGGCGATCCCCAGCAGCTTGATGGTGTAGCCGAACTCTCTGGCATACGCAATGTCATGCTCGGTGATATGTGTGATTCCTTCGGTATAGAGGTCTTTGAAATTGACTGGCGTCCCGAACCCCACATTCACGAGGATGGCCAGCTTGTGCGCACTGTCAGTGCCGGCCACGTCGAATGTGGGATCGGCCTCGGCGTACCCGGCCTTCTGCGCCTCGACCAACGTCTCCGCAAACCCCTTCCCCTCGTTCGTCATCCGCGACAGGATATAGTTCGAAGTGCCGTTGATAATGCCGTAAATGGACTGGATGGAATTGGCGGCCAGCCCTTCCTTCAACGCCTGGATGACGGGAATACCGCCGCCCACGCTTGCCTCAAATCCGACGTCGATCCCGTTGCGAGAAGCCGCGGCAAAAATCTCTTCGCCATGGAGGGCCAGCAACGCCTTGTTCGCCGTCACGACGGCTTTTCCGGCGGCAATGGCGTCAAGAATCAGGCGTTTGGCAAACTCGTATCCGCCGACGAGTTCGACGACGATGTGCACGGCAGGATCCGACACAACCTGCTTGGCATCATTCACCAGGACGCCCGGCGGCAGCGTGATCCCACGGTCTCGCGTGATGTCGAGATCCGCGACTCGAACGAGCTCGATAGGCACGCCGACGCGGCGGCGTATCAGACCCGCGTTGTCCAACAGGATTTTGACCACACCGCGGCCGACCGTGCCGAAGCCCACCACGCCGACACCGATTCGCGAAATCATTCCTCCCCCCCTTCGAGCTTGAGGGCCTTCCTGATGCCGCGCACGGCCTGACGGGTCCGGTGCTCATTTTCAACCAGCGCAAAGCGCACGTATTCATCGCCGCCTTCACCGAAGCCGATGCCCGGCGAGACGGCGACTTTGGCCTCCCGCAAGAGCAGCTTGGAAAATTCTAGGGATCCCATATGCCGGTACGGCAACGGGATCCTGGCCCAGACAAACATCGTGGCCAGCGGCTTGTTCACGTTCCACCCGATACGATTCAACCCGCCGACGAGCACGTCACGGCGTTTTTGGTAGCGCTGGACCGTTTCTCTGACGCAGTCTTGAGGCCCGTTGAGCGCGATCACACTGGCGATCTGCAAGGGTTGAAAAATCCCGTAATCGAGATAGCTCTTGATCTTGGCCAATGCTCCAACGACTTCGCGGTTGCCGACGCAAAAACCGACCCGCCACCCCGGCATATTGTAGGCCTTGGATAACGTATAAAATTCCACGCCGATGTCTTTTGCTCCCGGCACTTGCAGAAAGCTTGGCGCCCGGTAGCCATCAAACACCAGGTCGGCATAGGCGAGGTCGTGAATTACGATGACATTGTGCTCTTTGGCAAACGCCACGATTTTCTTGAAGAACTCCAAGTCCACAATGGCGGTGGTCGGATTGTGCGGAAAGTTGATGACCAGAATCCTTGGCCGCGGAAAAGTCTGCCGGTATACGCGTTGGAGATCATCAAAGAAGTCGCTGTCCTGCCGCAGCTCAATGCCCCGGACTTCTCCGCCGGCAATGATGAAGCTGTACATGTGAATGGGATACGTCGGTGTGGGCGTCAGCACGACATCGCCCGGACCGATCATCGCCAGCGACAGATGGGCCAGACCTTCCTTGGAGCCGATCGTCACAATGGCTTCCGTTTCCGGATCGAGGTTGACATCGTAATTGCGCTGGTACCACGCAGCGATGGCATGGCGCAGTTTGGTGATGCCGCGCGAGGCTGAATACCGATGATTCTTCCCCTTCCGCGCCGCTTCGATCATCTTCTCAACGATGTGATTGGGCGTGGGCTGATCGGGATTGCCCATCCCGAAGTCGATGATGTCCTCGCCTCGATGCCGTGCTTCCAGTTTGAGGCTTTGGACCTGGGCAAAGACGTAGGGAGGCAGCCGCTTGAGCCGGTAAAAATTATCTGACAATCCCATGGCCGTCTGCTGTCGAACTCTTCAAGCCGGAAGGCAGAAATCACCCTGACCTGGCGATGGAGGCCTATTCTAATTGTGTGAACGCAGCGGAGTCAAATTATCTTGTGTTTCTGTGGGGTTCCGCGCGTGATGCACATCGGGGACCCCTCGCACATCGACCGTTGATCAACGCGCGGCGCGAGCCTTGCCCCTCTCAACGGCTTTCTGTTACAACAGCGGCGTCCGCACGATCTTCGTTGACTTTCGACTCCCCTCGTCGCCCGAACCAACCGGAGGTTACTTGTGGCACGACTCGGTGTGAATGTCGATCACGTCGCCACGCTGCGGCAAGCACGCGGCGGAAACGATCCGGATCCGCTGGCCGCGGCGCTCTTGGTCGAGTTGGCCGGCGCGGACGGCGTCGTCGTGCACCTGCGCGAGGATCGCCGTCACATCCAGGATCGCGATCTTCGGTTGCTCCGCGAACTGATCAGGACCAAACTTGACATGGAAATGGCCGCGGATGAGACGATGGCCAAGATTGCACTGACTGTCAAACCTGACCTGGTCACCCTCGTTCCGGAGAAGCGTCAGGAATTGACGACTGAGGGCGGCCTGGACGTCCACGCTCACAAGGATCGTCTCCAGCAGATCATCGCACTGTTGCATGACGGAGGGATTCCGGTGAGCCTGTTCATTGAACCCGATCTCGGCCATATCAGAACTGCCCACAAGATGGCCGCGGACTTCGTCGAGCTCCATACAGGCCGCTATGCCAACGCGAAGCGATCAAAAGAAGCGGATGCCGAATTCGAAGCCATCACGCAGGCGGCGAAACTCGCATATAAGCTGGGCATGGGGGTCAACGCCGGTCATGGGTTGAACTATCAGAACGTCAAGCGTTTGACCCATATTCCCGAGATCGTGGAATATAATATCGGCCACAGCATCATTGCACGGGCTGTCCTGGTCGGTCTCGATCAGGCCGTGCGCGAGATGAAAGCGCTGCTGAACTGAGCTGAAATCCCACCCTCCCATGTCACGCTGCGGATGATCGCGCGAGCCAGAGTATGAAAATCGTGACGGCAAGGCAGATGCAAGCCCTGGACCGGCGCACCATCACGGAAGCGCGGGTGCCCAGCCTCACGCTGATGGAGCGTGCCGGAGCGGGAACCGCAGACTTCATCGAAGGCCGGTTTGGTCCGCTTTCAGGCAAACGCGTGACGATTGTGTGCGGCAAGGGCAACAACGGCGGCGACGGATTGGTGGTCGCCAGGCTGTTGCGTCGGCGTCAGGCAACGGTGACGGTGCTCTTGCTCGCACCGGTTGCGGAGTTGAGTCGGGACGCTGCGGTCATGTTCCGCCGCTGGCTTCGCGTCGGAAAAACCTCGTCGATTAAGCCGTTCCGATCCGCGGAACAGGCCGAAGCGCTTCTGACCGGCAGTGAGCTCATTGTTGATGCATTGCTCGGCACGGGCCTTTCGACGCCGGTCACCGGCGCCTACCGCGAGGCGATCCGGTTGATGAACCAGGCGGGCAGAC
>DASTQE010000041.1:0-12240 GCA_035761895.1 Nitrospira sp.
TCTTGAGCTCGCTTCGGATCGGCCGATTGTCCGTGTGCCCGTCGACGCTGACTTTATATTCCGGGAAATCTTTCAGAATGGCTCCGACCTGCTTGAGGGCGTCCGCACCGGACGATTTCAGTTGATCTTCACCGGACCCGAACAGACCGCTGCGAGTCTGCTCTGATCCACGGCGCCCGCTCTCAGAGCGGCCGCATCGGATTGGGATACGGACAACTGCTGTTCCAGAGCGGCGGACCTCGCTTTTGGCGCATCCAGTTCACTTTGCACTGCCGCCAGCTGGCCGGCCATCCGGGAGGAGTCTTCTGACCCGGTTCGCAAAGAGGCAAGCTCTCAATCGCGCTCGGCCAGTTGCTGCTCCAGATCGCTCGCCCGCCCACTCGCCTCTCGGAGTTCGGTCTGCATGTCAACCACCTGCTTCTCGAGCGCGGCGATCCGTGTATCTCGCGGGTCCGCCGCCGGAGGTACTGCCCTGGATGTGGCCTTCATCTCGTTGAGCATGCGGTTCTGCGTGTCGTGCTTTTCTTCCTGGGTGAACCAGCCGGCGTAGGCTTGGATCGCCACGACGAGGAGGCCCATCGTCAACAGTGCTGTAGTCCTCCTGTGCATCATATTCTCCCTTGGTGGTGCAGGCCGGTGCGAACGCCTATGGCCGCCGGCGTCAATGCCGTGCTTTCAGCGCGTCACGAATCTCCATCAGCAATTTCTCTTCGTTGGTAGGGCCCGCTGGCGGAGGGGATGGCGGTGGGGTTCTGAACCGATTCACTTGCTTCACCAGCAAGAAAATCGCGAACGCAATAATGATGAAATCGAGGACCGCCTGCAAGAACACACCATAATTAATGGTTGGCGCCCCGGCTGCCTTGGCTGCCGCAAGCGAGGGCTGGGGAGCCCCGGAGAGATTGAGGAAGAGGCTGGAAAAATCGACTTTCCCCAACAACAGTCCCAGAGGCGGCATGAGGACGTCGCTCACCAGCGAGGTCACGATCTTGCCGAATGCCCCGCCGATGATCACGCCGATGGCCATGTCCAGGACATTGCCTTTCATCGCGAACTCTTTGAACTCTTTCAGCATACGTTCTCCTTTGGGAAGAGGGTGAACTGCGGTGACTAGCGTTTTCTGGTTGTGTCGAGCGCGTATCCAAGCGTGATGAGATACAGATTGTCCGTGTCGCCGGTGCCCGGTGCCGGGCGAGTGTTGTAGCGCGTCGTCATCTGGAAGCTGCTGACGAAGTTCTTCCAGATCTTAAGGCGCACCCCGTTGTCCATCGTCAGAAACACATCGGACGTATTTTGAAGGGAGGGGAACAACTCGCTGAAGTGATAGAGCGTGATGCGGTCTTCGAAGAACGGCCAATTCCATTTGACTGAAAAACGCGCGCGGACACTCGACTTGTCTCCTGTAGCGTTGAAATCCTCGTTGAAATACGCCAGACCGGCTTCTGTGTACAGCGTCATTTCCTTGGCAATGCCTGAGTAGTCCTCGCGGTCGATCCATTGATAGCCGGGGCCGCTGGCGAGCGCGGTTCTCAATTTCAGGTCCTGGAATCGATCGTTTTCAAAGTAGGCCGACGTGAACCAGAAGAATCGCTTCGTGATGAAGAAATCCAGCTTGATCGTGCCCCGGGCGTTCCGCGTGATGAGGGCGCCCGCATCATCGCCGTAGACATACCGAACATTCATGGTGAGTCGCAAAAGCTCGCTTCGCGCGACCAATTCGCCGAGCAGACTGGCGTTCCGCAATTGGCTGTTGCCCGTCGTTTGCGAATAGCCGCCGGTAAGATTTCCAATGTAGATGACCGACGGCTGAACCAAGGGATTGACGGACGTGACGTTGCTCATTGGCACTTCCATCGTGCCAGTGAGCGGCTCTGCCTGAATGACCAGGACTCCATCGGGGCCAGGCGTTGCGGTGCCGTTGAGGACCGTGCCCTCTTTTAAATGAAAGGGGATCGGGTGGGTGACCGTCAGCTTTGTCACGTCCTCCCATTTGAGCTTGATCATATTGTCCGGATTTGAGGGATTCTTGAGAAAGAGGATTCCTCCGGCCATTTCGAGCACTTCCCCGTAGATGACGCTTCCGTCCTTCAGCGTCACGATGTCGATTGGTGCTGCAGCGGGAGGCTCTTGCGCGGCTGCGGGCCTGAAAAGTCCTGTAAACAGCGAAAACACCAGCAGTAGGATCCAGCAACGGGTCCTCATGCACTCCCCTCCCTTAAGTGAACAGGCCCTGGGCCACACACGCGCCGAGAGCCAGGCCCGCAAAAATAGCCTAGTTGTATAACCGAACGACGGCGGCTTGGCAATCACGACGCCCGTCACAGAATATCCGCCGTCATCGAGAAGTGTTCAGTGCTGAAGTATTGTTATGTTTGAGATTTGAAATCTGATATTTGAAGTCTCGGCGCCCTGCGCCGGGCTGGGGTGGAACATTCACTGCATCGCGAAGGTCTTGCGGAACGGAGGGGTTTTAGCGACCGAGCAACCCTTTCAAGAGATCTTTCCCTTCCTTTTTCAAGTCGGAGGGTTGGGTCGTGCCTTGAAGGAGTCCTTCGACCGCTGTCTTGGCTTTCTCTTGTAATTGCTCTTGGACCTTTCCCGTCAAGGCTTTGGCATCCAGTCCATAGGAGGGATTCTGCAACGTCCCTGTGATGACGAGCGGCAATCGAAGCCGCCCCTCTTTCATAGCAACCTTCGCCACCGGCGATGAGCCGGCAATCTTCTGACTCATCCCCTGAGCGAGATTCAGGTTCACGGCCAGATTCAAGGTTTGATCGAATCCAACCCTTCCATTCCCGGTTGCCTGAAAATCATGACTGTCCGCTAGAAGCCTCTGGATGTGTACGATGCCCTGCTTGATCATGAAATCGGTTTCGAGCGTCGAGAAGGCCGTGGCTCTGGCTTGATCGAGTGAGATTCCCGCTACCTTCAGCAGCGCGACCGCTTCTCCTGTGAGATTCACGCCTTCGATTTTGCCTTCTTTGATTTCCACATGTCCCGGTCCCTCCAGCGCTTTGGTCAAATCCGGCAGTGAAAAGCCGCGGCCTGCGACGGCGATGTCCGCCGCTGCGGTTCCGCTCATCGAGATCTTGCTCTCCGGACTGAGCGCTTCGAGAACCGGCCTGAGTGCAATCCGGCGAATCAAGACCTGACCGTTGAATGGCGGTGAAGAAGATCCCAGCGACATCCCTCCTTGGGCTTTCGCGTCTCCATTGAACAGTTGAAACGAAAGGTTGGACAGCCGAGCGTCCTGCCCCTTCAGATCCGCATTGACTTCGAGATTCTTCAGCTCCACCGGCTTTTTCAAGCCAGTGTCGACGGGAAGGTCAGTCGTATTCACTGATGGCGATGTCATGACGATCTTCGCGTGGCCCCCCAGCATGGTGCCTTTGACCTCCATCCCGGAGCCTCCCGTTTGGATCTTCAGACCGAGATTAGTGACATCCGCCAATTCCATGGCGGAGGCTCCCTGCTTCAAAGGATAGGGGGCGTGGGCGACGATGCGGAGGTCTTTAATTTCTACCGGTTTGGTCAGCGGTAGCGCGATGGGCAGATCGGCGGAATTGATCGACGGAGCGGCAAGGGTGGCATCAAGTTTCCCCCCCATGAGAGCACCTTTCACTCCAATGGCAATTTTCCCGATTCCCGCGATGAAGTCGAATCCCTGGATGTCGAGCGTTTGGGCTAAGGGACCGAACCGGCCATCAAGCGTAACAGGAAGCTTGTACGGCTGGATCATCGCATCGAGGTGCACGGTCGGAGTTTCGCCGAGATGCACGGATCTGAGCAGTAGGGTGAGATCTTGAATCTGATATTCTACTTTGCTTGCGGCGGAAAGGTCGCGGTAGATCAGCGTCCCTCCGTCGATCGAAAGGCGTTCGACAGCAAGGAGGGCGAGGGCTTGCAGCGGATCGCCTTGTTGTGATTGCGGTTTGTCCGGCGCGGCCGGAGTTGCTGACCGTGGGCCGAGCGTCGAGAGGTTGGTCACGCCATCCTTGTTCTTGATCACGGTGATCAGCGGATCACGCACGCTAATTTCTTCGATTTCGACTCTCTTGCTCAGCAGCGGCAACAACTTCACGCCGACGTCGAGTGAGCTCAAGGAAGCAAAGGGGCCGGCGGTGAACGACGGATCGTCCATGACCCGGAACCCGACGATCCGGGCACCGATCCGCGGCCAGATCCTCAGCCTGATGCCCTGCAGCTCGATCTTCCGGTTCAGCGCATCTTCGATGAGGGGCTTGTATTGGTCTTGATAGGAGGCGAGATCGACGAGAAAGGGAAGCGAAAGGAGACCGATGACGAGCAGTGCAATGACGATGAACAATCCGATCAAAATTTTCATGGCGATCTCCTTGCGCAGTATAAGAAAGCTCATGCGACCGGTCAAACGCGCCTTGCCGCTCATGGGATCGCATGCTAGAATTCGCACTTCGACGCTCGCGGAGAGGTGCGAGAGTGGACGAATCGACATGCTTGGAAAGCATGCGTCTCGGCAACGGGACCGTGGGTTCGAATCCCACCCTCTCCGCCAAACCGCACTTCGTGTGAACCGCCCACTGATTAGCGCTGTATCGTAATGATGGCGGGCGGATAGACACCACAAGTGGGATTAAGGCTGAATGAACTTGCTCGTACCGACCGCCATATGGATGTTCTTGGCGGTCGGATAATACACCTTACGTGTCCACGGCCAAGACACGGCGGGCGGATAGACACCAATGAGCGACTGAGAACGAAGCCGGAGAACATTTTCAGCAGCGTGAACAAGGGGCTGGGCCCTGTGCAACAGAACCCTGTGAACCCCGCCAGGTCCGGAAGGAAGCAACGGTAAGCAGATAGTTTTGGGTGCCGCAGGATCACCTGGCCCCGCTTTTCTTCGAGAATTTGGAATGAGAAATGATCAATGCGGAATTGATATCGGTCCGATAATTCATCATTTCACATTCCTCATTCCACATTAGGGGGCATCGCGACGACGTGGAATATCAAGTCTCTGCGAGAAAATATCGGCCGGGAACGTTCGATGATGTAATCGGTCAGCCTCACGTCGTACAAACGCTGGTCAACGCGATCACAACAAAGCGCATTGCCCAGGCTTATCTGTTTTCCGGGACGCGGGGCGTCGGAAAAACGACGGTGGCCCGCATTCTCGCGAAGGCTCTCAACTGCGAGCGGGGTCCGACCGGCATGCCGTGCGGGACGTGTGTCAATTGCACGGAGATCGCCCAGGGTCATTCCGTCGATGTGATCGAAATCGACGGCGCATCGAACACCAGTGTGGACGATGTCCGGGAAATCCGAGAAAACGTCAAATTTACTCCGTTTAAGGGAACGTATCGCGTCTACATCATCGACGAAGTCCATATGCTCTCGAATTCGGCCTTCAACGCGTTACTCAAAACGCTTGAAGAGCCGCCCTCCCACGTCGTGTTCATCTTCGCGACGACGGAGATCCATAAAATTCCCGCGACCATTCTTTCTCGCTGTCAGCATTATAATTTTCGCCGTATTGCCAAGACGGAGATCATTGCACGACTGCGGCACGTGGCCGAACAGGATGGCATTGCGATCGAAGAACGGAGTCTCGCCGCATTGGCCAGGGCCAGCGAAGGCAGTATGCGGGACGGCCTGAGTTTACTCGATCAGGCTGTGGCGTTTGGCGGCAAGTCAATCGACCATGCCGAACTGGAAACTCTGCTGGGGGCGGTGCCGCAGGAATTGCTGCGGGCACTGATCCGGGCGATCACCTCGCAGGACAGCGCGGCGGCTCTTCGCGCACTGTCCCAACTGGTGGAAGGAGGACACGACCTTCGAACCTACTGTGCCGACGTCGTCGAGTACCTCCGTAATCTGCTCGTGGTCTCGGTTACTCCGCCACAGGAGTGGCCCGCCCTGATAGAAGCCTCTGCCGACGATCTACACCAACTTGCGGCCGACAAAGCGTCCCTCACTCCGGAGCAGATCCAACAGTTGTTTGCAATGTTCACCCAGGCCGAAGACGCGCTAAGATTCAGCGCACATCCCCGGTTTGTCCTTGAAACGGCAGCGGTTAAGGCAACGCGGCTGCTCCGTCAGGAGACAGTCCGTCGCGAACAGCCGGGCCGCACAGCGGCTCCCGGTGGTCAGACCCAGTCGGCTGCCGTCCGCACTGAAAAGACACCGACTTCGGCGCTCCCTGCGAGTGCTCCCCTCACGCCGCGGTCGGGCGTGAGCAGTGAGACTGCGGCCCGGGTGACGCGACCGACGCCGTCTGCAGAACCGGCGACGCGTGCCGGCGGAGCCTCCACGCCTGCCGGCCCAACGCCGCAGGCCATCAATCTCAATTGGGAGCGGTTTCAAGAAGAAGTCGGCCACAGCTTTCCCAACATCGCCCCTTTTCTGGAAATGGGGCGTCTGGTCGCGATCGACGGAAACGTCGTGACTGTCGGGTTTAGCAAGCAGGCAACTGTCGCCAGGGGCATGTTGGAGAAGGCCGACAACATCCAGGCGCTGACCTCCTTGTGCGAACGACTCAGCGGCCAGCCAGTCCGGCTGCGCATCGTCGAATTGACCGACACGGATCCGCCCGGTCCCACGATGGCGCAGATCAGAGCGGCAAAGGAGCAAGAGCAGAAGCTCGTGCTCTTTGAGCAGGCGAAGGCCCATCCGGTCGTGAAGCAGGCTCTGGAGATGTTCGGAGTGGAACTTGCCGACGTCAGAACGGTGTCGAACCGACAAGGGGTGCAAGAATGAAAAATCCATTGGGCAACATGGCTAACCTTATGAAGCAGGCGCAGGCCATGCAAGCGCAGATGGCCAAGCTGCAGGAAGAAGCCGCCACCAAAACCGTCACCGGCACGGCTGGTGGAGGCATGGTCAGCGTCACTGCGAACGGCGGGATGGAGATCGTGAGTGTCATGATCAACCCGGAGGCCGTCAAAAGCGGAGATGTCGACATGTTGCAGGATCTCGTGCTCGCGGCGTCCAATGACGCCTTGAAGAAAGCCCGCCAGATGATGGCCGATCAAATGAAATCGGTGACCGGCGGCATGAATATCCCCGGGCTTTTCTGAACACTCTTCATGGCTGTTGATCAACAAGGCTTGCTCGCTCGTCTCGTGCGAGAATTGGTCCGTTTGCCGGGCATCGGGCAAAAAACGGCGCAGCGGTTGGCCTTTCATCTGTTAAAGGCTGAACGGGATGAGGCCTTGCGGTTGGCCGACGCCATCCGTGCCGTCAAAGACGGCCTCTCGTTCTGCCGTCAATGCCGGAATATCGCCGAAGGGGAGCTCTGTGAATATTGTCTGGATCCGAAGCGGGACCAAACTAGAATTTTGGTGGTGGAGGAGCCCAGCACGCTGTACGCGGTCGAACGGGCGGGCGCATACCGCGGCCTCTACCATGTGTTACTCGGCGCCCTTTCTCCTCTCGATGGAGTAGGCCCCTCGGACATCCGTGCCGATGAGCTCGTCGAGCGTGTCAAACTCGGGGGTGTCCAAGAGGTCATTCTGGCGACAAATCCCACCATCGAGGGGGAAGCCACCGCCATCTACCTGACCAATCAATTGAAGCCCTTGGGTGTACGCGTTTCCCGGATCGCTTACGGCATTCCAGTCGGCATGGACATTGAGTACGCCGATGAAGTGACGCTGCTCAAGTCCATCGAAGGCCGCCGTGACTTGTGACATGTCAGACGCCTTTCCCATTGACCGCATTTCAAAGCCCCTGTTATAGTTTTACCTTCATTTTTCTTACTGGTGACGAATGAAGACAGGGAAGTCATCCAAGCGGACGACACGCAGGAGGGCTGTCACGGCCAAGCGAGACGGTAAACCGGCAGGCGCCGGCAGCAAATACGGCGCCATCAGGCGCGAGCTGGAAAAACAGCGTCAAGCCATTCTGGATGAGGTGGGCGAAGGACTCACGAAGCGGGAGGGACCGGAGGCGTTTCCTGACGTAAGCGACCAGGCATCCGCCGAGGTGGATCAGAACTTCTCCATGCGCATCAAGGAACGGGAGCAGAAACTGCTTAAAAAGATCGACGAAGCGTTGGACCGGTTGAATAAAAACATTTACGGCATCTGCGAACGTTGCGAGGAAGAGATTCCATATCAACGGCTGAAGGCCCGCCCCGTCACCACGCTCTGCATCGCCTGCAAGACTCTCCAGGAACAGGAAGAGAAATTCCGCGGATAGGGTCTATTTCTGAGGTTTCAATTTTTTGACCCGTTGCTGGACCAACGCAGCACGGTCTGCTTCCTCGGGAAGGCCTTCCACAAGTGCAAGATACGTCTCGTATTCCGAGAGCGCGCGCTTGGGATTGGTCGATTCGATGGCCTCCGCCAAATTGAAGCGGGCAATGGCGTAATTGGGTCGAAGGGTGACGGCCTTTTCAAACGATGCCAAGGCTCCTGCCTTGTCGCCGAGTTTCAGCTGCGTTGATCCGAGGTTGTTCAGAATCTCCGGCGTATTGGGTCTGATCGCCAACGACTGAAGCATTTCCGCCTTCGCATTTTCATACTGTCCCAGCCCGAACAACGACTGCCCCAGCTTGTGATGCGCCTCGGCAAGCCACACCTTGTTGGTGAATCCGCTCGCGATGGATTTCCGATAGGCATCGGCCGCGATCTCGTAGTGCTGTGCACCGCAGTAGGCCAATTGGGCCGTTTGACCGCGGGCGAACTGCTGCAGCGAGGAAAACGGCTCCTTGTCCTCGGCTCCTTGACTGTCCACCTGCTGCCCCGGCTGGCTTCCACTGGGCTGTCGTAGACGATTCAAAAACTCACGCCGATATGGTGAAAACAATCTCACATACGGATCGATCGTGATGGAAGCCTGAAGCAAGGTCGGATGCTCGCGTGCACTGATGACGAGATATTGCGTCGTGGTTTTTTCATCGCCGGTTTCATAGAGCGAGCTGGAATCCATGTTGGCTTTGCCGGCGAAGTTGGCGACGGTCAAATAGAACTCCAGCGAGGGCTTGAGGAGCGTCAGCGTATGGCGAAGCACCGAATAGGGCGCCAGATCCAGACCAGAAGAGAAGGTGAACAGTGTCCCGACGAGCGTTCCGTCTTCGTCAAAAAAATACGATTCATCGCCGTGCAAAGCACTGCGACTGGCAGGGACTAGAAATTCCTGGCCGGTCCCCCAGGGCTTCGTGATGATGGTGGAGGGAGGGTGCTGTTGAAGAAACACCGCTTTACGCTCACAGAGCGTTCCGGACTTGAGCAGCACAAGGTCGGTCTCGGAAGGCGGCAGGTTCTGCTGCCGCGGGTTCGGTGTGTCGCAGCCAGTCAACTGGAGGCCAAAGCACAATGTGCCGATAAAGACGCTCAGTGCAGACCCATACCTCCTCTGTCGAAGTGCCGCCAACATGTGAATGAGAAGGAGAATACCGAAGAGAAAGGCGGTTTGCCAGAGGCTGAGATGACAACGCCCACTTTCACAGAACGAGAGTGGGCGTGATCGAGGCGGAGGCGTTATTGACTGCTCAGTATCGCGAAGAATGCCGTCGTTGGCTGTCCAGCATCGCATCTTCGGTGGTATAGCCGAAGAGGTAGGGCATGTGGCCGGTCAACGCATACACCGGCCGGTTCACGCCATAGTCGAGCACCTGACCCACCGGATGCAGCAGGAATCCCAGCCAACGCCAGGGATTGTCATTCAAAGGGGAACCGGCGGCGACATCGGTATATACCAAGGCTGTACTGTCCATTACGCTGTAGATGCTGGCGGGGGCGGAGTATCCAATATCCCCCTCAGTGGTTTGCTGATGGCTTGCACAACCTGCCAGCCCGGCAATCACGAGCAGACCCAGGGCCATAAGTGTCGTTTTCATACCTCTACCTCACGTCTCCTATTGCCAATCTTCATACTGACTGAAGAAAGTGTAGCCGAGGGTCGAGGTTCTGTCCAGAAAACGGTGACTTTGCGTCAGAGGGAGTCTTTCGGTTGGAGAGTCTCAAATTCCCGTGAAAATTTAAGGAGATGGCATTGCTCGCTGTTGCATTGGTTTCTCCATATTGTCGAGATTAGGCAGACGGAAGCCCTTTTGATTATCCCGTGACTTGCCACCCAAGACTAATTTTCAACAGAAAAACGGTTATTGGAAAGTACCTAAGAGCGGAGGTTATCCCTATTCGTGTACCTCTCTACTGGTAAGTCACTTTGACAGGGCGGGAAATTTCACAGACAGTGCCGACAGATAATATTGAATCACCTGACGCTCGCGCTCAGTGAGTTCATTTGGCATGAGTTCAGGCGTCAGAAGAGACTCGGAGGCGGCGACAAAAGCGTTGATCTGTCTGCTGATGTGGGAAACCATGTGGTGCCGCCTTTCTGACGTCCCGTCGACCGTCGGTTTTTTAGTCGGCGAGCTTAGAATAAGAGCCCTGACAATAGACCTTTCAAGCCCCAATAACAATGGCTGCGAGGGTTAGGGATCCCGACCGTCTCCCTTGTATTGATGGAGAATGCGTGGTATTGTAGCACTTCTCTTTAAATTCCCTCCGAACTCCCATTCGCGGTCCGGTGCATCCCTTGCTCTTTGCGGTAAAGGAGATTTCTATATGGTGTCGCATGCTTTCAAGCGTAACAATACGGCGAAGAAGAAACACAGGCCGGCCTATAGGCCAAAAATCCGATGGGAACTCTTCGGGATTGCGGATAGCGAACCCACCGAACTTCCCATCGAAACCATTCGAAGCGCTGTGTCTGAACTTGCCGTAATGCGTTTGGCTCGTGAACCTATTTCTGGGCCATCGATGATTAAAAAGAAGAAGACATCGTCGAAATACTCGATGCGGAAACCAAGGTAGAAAGCATACTGTTGCAGAACCATAACTAACCATTGGGGGGACAATGGCGCGAGGGAGTTCCACATTGGCGAAACGAGAGCGAGAAAAGGCTCTCCAGAAAGTGCGCCAGGAGAAGGAAGCGAAGCGCGAGCGCCGTAAGGCTGAAAAAGCTGCTTCCCGTAGCCCTGTATCAAACGGCGAAGATCCTGATTTGGCCGGTCTTCGATGGGGTCCGCAAGAGCCCCTCTACTGAGAGGGACGCTTTTGTCCCTTCCTTGGATCACCCTCCCTTTCCTTGGGAGCTAGGACAACACTTGCTTGTGCTCTCATTTTGGCTTGCGACGACCCACGACGTCTCGTTTACTAGAATCTCTTGAGGCGGCGCCTGTCTGTCCGGTGGATTCCCCTTCCGAGAGGAGACTGTCAAGCTGCGCTTCGCTACAGGTAAAGTCGTGATCTGATGACGAACGGGATCCTTTGACACCGGTTGGTTTGCCTCTTAATGTATTCTTCTGCTTTGTCGTCATAGTCCCATCCTGATGTCGATCGGTTGTGGGAGCCTTCGGCTGCACCATGCTTCATCGCCACGTGCGAGGTTAGCGTCCGCCACTCGTTTGTGCCGGGGCGCGATCCGCTTCGGCACGTCGGCAACTTTGCTCCGCAAGCATTCTCTGTCCTGCCGTTGCGTCCTTGGGAATGCGCGCAAGGCAGGCATGAAGCGAATCGTCAAGAGAGCCGACGGCCACGGCATCCTTGGCATTCGGCGAGACCTGAGACGGCGATGCGTTTTCTGCGGCCAACGCTGTGTCCGCCATGAACAGGGACAGAGCAAGCATGATCGTGTATGACATCCGCGAAGGCATGGCTGTTCCTTTCGGTAAGGACAATGAATCCCCGCCCGCATGGTCTATACGGCGAGCGGCGGGAGCTTAAGAACTGTCTATCTATTCCGGATCGAACTGCCTCTGAACGGCGGAAACCAGGAATCGATCGCGCACTGAGAGAGGTGGAGATACGCGCGAGGGATAGTGACCGTGGTTCCGGGTCACGCTAGCACATCGATGTTCAAATAGCGAATGCGTAAACTTCTGTCTCGACCCGGTCAAGACTTCTGGGCTAAACGCCTTCGCATCCAGCCATGACACCTCGAATGTTAGGTGTCCGACGATTGGTCCGGATGCGGCCTAATTAATTCAGACAATTTAGGAATTTGTTCTTTCAGGGCTACACGAAGCTGCTGAACTTCTTCCGCGGTGATTCTGCCTTCAGCATGCAGCTTGTCAATGAATTGGTCATAGGGATCCGTTAGCACGCTGATGATCAAACTGAGGATACGGCTGAGATCCGTCTTATCCATGCCAGGCAACTGTTCTGTCACCAGGCGTCGGTATTCCGCATTCTGCTTCAGCCATAGAAACCAACCCTTCGGCGTCGGTCACGTAAGGAGCCATCTTCAGCCGGG
>DASTQE010000042.1:0-5370 GCA_035761895.1 Nitrospira sp.
AGCGCCGCAATCGAGCGCCGACTCGTACGGATTGTTATCGGAGGTGCTTCCGTGGGCGCAAAACAAGACCAACCGCGCAAAATTTTTGGTCAGCCCCATCATCCGGAGGGCCGTGTCGACCGTGAGCGTTTGCTCTTCGAGTGTGAAGCCCGTTCTGGTGATGCGCTCTTTGTGGCGGGAGGCGGCACGCGCGTTAAGTTCGTATTGTCGGCGCAAGACGTCGGTGAGACGCACCAGCGCGTCCTTGGAAAGCCCGGCGAGGGCGGCGGCGTCCGTCAGCGGCCGATCCGGCTCTTCAGATCCGGACAACGCATGCTGGCGCAGGCTTTCGAGCAGCGCGGGCGTCATCCGTGAACTCCGCAGCCCGAGCCGTTCTTGCAGGGCCTTCCGCACAACGGCCTGCTGCTCGGCGGCGACCATCTCGACCGTGTCGGCCGGCGCCAGTTTGTCGACGGTGAGCGTCGTGGCGATGGCGGGGACGAACAGCCCTTGCAGCCAGGCGGTACAGCGCCGGTACAACGAGGGCAAGAGCGTCTTTCCGAAAATGGGAATGCCATAGAACCACCCAAGCGATTCCACCATGACGTAGGGCGTCACGACATTCTCTTTGAGATCGTGCAACAGCGTATGGCCGGCATGCACCCATTTCGACCGGGTTTGGTGCTTGGAGACCTTGTGGTCGAGATAACTGCGCGGTATTTCCCTGATCTCGTTCCTCGCTCGCATGATGACCGGAAATTGTTCGGTGTCATGCTCTTTGCCCCAGGCCCGATACCGGATGAAGGCGGCGAAGAACCCGGCGAACCCGTAGGTCTCATGCGCGCCGGTCGATTCCAAGTGCCGGCGGAAAGGTTCGGATCGCACGTCGATGCAGTAGACCGACTGCGAATAGGGCCTTGCCTTGTCCGTTCCGTCGGGGCCCGCTGGCGGGCGACGGAGCTGCCTTAGCAGTGCCTCCTGATAGCTGGCTTCGAGGGCCTTGAGCCAGACCGGACCATGAGCCGACTCTGGAAAAGCCTCGACCCAATGGACGATCTGTTTCAGCGTTTCAGGAGCAGTTCCGACGAGCTGCTCCGGATCGATGTCAAGCGATTGCGCCAAGGTCAGCAGCGTTCTTGCCGCGCCGCGCCGCGCCGCCGCCGCCTGTCGTGGAACCACTTCGACCTGATAGCGATCAAGCACGCTCTTCCACCCGTTGCCTCTCTGGTGGGCCAGCCGATCCACTTCCTCGGCGTACAGGGCCGGCAATCGCCCGGCCACTCGCTGTCGTCGCAAGTAATACTCCTCTGGACGGCTGCGCATGTACGCGGTTACGGCCTCGTAGCGACCTTCGATGCCAAGTCCTTCCCGGCAGGCCTTCTGCACCAGCTCACGCGCGTACCAGAGGCGGATGGCCAAGAACTTCACGAGACCGGCTGGATACGCCTGTTGCCACGGATAGTCCGGTTCCTCGCCGCGCCACTTGATGAAACCAGCCCAGCCCGGCAATGCGGTCAACTGGAGCGACAAATAGTCTTGTCTCAGCTCGGCCGGGATGCCCAATGCATCCAGACTCTCGAGGAGAGCGTCTTCCGGATGATCGGGGAGGGCGGCGATTTTTCGGCCGCTGTCGGCAATGCCGCAGGGCGACCATTCATGAGCCGCGATCACTTTCCAGGCCTGATACAGACCCTTCTCGCGTTCGGGCATGACCCAGGTCGCGTGCCCCTCGTCGAGGAACGCTTCACACCATTTGATGAGTTGATCGTTGATCTGGCGGACAATCTGCGTGCCCAGCGTATCGTCACACCAGTGTGAAAGGGTGATCCATCGTCCCAAGGCGGCGTGGTCGCTCTCTACGATGTTGCGAATGCGTGTCGATAGGTCGGGATAGGTCAGCACCGACTCAAGGCGGGCCGCGATCTGCTCGATGAGAGCATGCGAAGGATCCGGCAGCTGACTATCGAGCGGTTCCACAACCGGCAATACCAATTCCTGGGTCAGACAGGCGCGCAGCACATCACCGTGCGTCACGGTGCGGGCGCCGATGGCGACACGTTTGTCATCCGCCAGCAGGCCCAAGACCTGATCCAGATGTTCGGAGCGGATTCGCCCCGATCGGAGGTAGTGATAATACAACGTGCTGGGAAGATAGCCGCTGCCGCCCATGAATTGCTTCCCGCGGCGGACCGTTTCCTCGAACGGAAGGTATTCGAGACTGTGCAGCGGATTGTGATGCACGAACGTCCGCATCGGCCAATATTGCGCGATGACTTCTCCGGCGAGGCGAACCACCCCGCGCAGCTCCATCCGTCTCGCTTCGATGTCGGTCGCGCGATCTAGCGAGTCCACGTGGGTGATTCTCCCATGGTGGAGGTCCCGAACAAGGCTCCTTCGGGGGCGAAGAGCGTCGTTGGCGCCAGTCCCAACGCCAGAAGGACCAGGACGACGATCAGCAACGAAGCCAACTCGGCGCGGAGCAGATCGGCGTACCGCAATTCCGGCCGCCGGACACCGAAGAGCAGCCGTTGAACCATCTGCATGATGTACCAGGACGCGGCAAGCCACGCCAGCAGCGTGACGAACAGGCCGGTCAGGGAGGGAAATGGCGAACTCAGCAGCAGTCCCATGAATCCGGCAAAGACACCGAAGGGCGGCAGGCCCATCGCGGCCAGCGCCAGCAATGACAGCAGCACCGCATATTGCGGCATGCCGCTCGCAAGGCCGCTGATGGCTTGCGGATCCACGTCGTCACCGTATCTGGTGCGGACCACTTGCCAGGCGACCATGAGCCCGCTCGTCGCCAGGGCGACCGTTCCGACCAGGAGAGCGGACCGTGGCGTCACTACTCGAGAGGCGGCGGTAAACCACCAGAGGATGGAAAAAAACGAGAGGCTGCCATAGGCCAGCAGGAGACGGACCCGCGATTGCGCCAAGGCCTTGAGCGCGCCATAGGAGGCTCCCACGAGGGCGAGGAGGCTCACAGTCCAGGACACGATATCCGGTACAGTGGGCATAGCAGAGGCAAGTTGATGGAGACCGGCCATCGGAAGCAAGACGACGATGAACGAGGGCAGGCTGCCCGGCAACCGCGTCAGCGCCGTCAGGTGACCGTCGTGGAACGGGACAAGGGGAAGCAAGACGGCACAGGCCAGCAAGGACGCAAACGATGAAAGCGGAGGATCGGCGGCGACCGACAGAGCGGCGCACAAGGCGCCGAGACCGTACGTGCCGATGCCCCACCATGATCGGGGCCAGAGTGCGCTGTGGTGGCGGTAGAGCAGCACCGCGACCAGCACCAAGAGCAAAGACACGCTCAGGAGACTAATCGGCCGTTCGCTGCTCAAGGCAGCGAGCCCCAACCCCAAAAACAGCAAGGTTAACATCCAAGAACGGCGGTGGTGTTTGTGCGCCGGCTGCCCCAAGATTGAAATCGTCGCGGCCAGCGGCAGGAGGTACAGCGGCAGAAGCCCTTCGAGTGGAACGTCGATCCGGCCGGCGAATCCCCCGACCGAGCCCAGGCTGATCACGGCCCATGCGACTGAGGAGCCTTTCAACCGCTCGGGATCCGACCGGAAGGGCAGGGAGGCCAGCACACCCAGCAGAGGGATTCCGGCCAAGAGCCATGGGATCAGCGTGTCCTCCATCATCGTGACCAGCCTCGCTCTCGTTTGTCGAGTTGATGAACCAGCCGCATGATGGTCTGCCCTGTCAGCGCGTAGAGTTCATCGGCATAGAGCCGGTTCATGAAGGGCAGGTACAGGCGTATCCGCATACTGTCGATCCAAGCCGGCATCCGTAACGTCATCCCATGTGCGCTCATGTAGAGGTAGGACCAACCGGCTACGGTCAGGACCGTGGCCGTCACAATGATAAGGTCGAACAGCCAGGCGGGAAGATCGGCGGCCCTGAAGTACGAGGCCACTTCCTCCGGATTCGGATACAGAAACTCCGTGAACGACTCGACCGCGATCAGATAGACGAACACGATGAAGAGCAGCGTCATCAACATGGCGGCCGAGACTTTCCACGACGCGACCTGGCGCAGACGCGTCAGCGTGAGAATCGCTTGGGACGACGTGATCCAGATGAAGAACAGAAAAATCACCGTCCCATGCGATTCCAGCAACGGGATGCGCAAGACCCCATGCGTGACCAGGAGAATGAGCAGGGGAATGAACAATGTGGTCACGGACCCCGTGAACCACGTGAGGCCGGACAAGCCCGGTTCTTCAGCGTGGTGGTCCACGTAGGGAAAGTGTGGTTCCTGCCGGGCTTTATGAATGACGTTGCCACAGTTCAGGAAGACCGTTGCCTTGAACAGGCCGTGTGCGATCAAATGGAACACCGCGAGGGCGAAGGCTCCCAGCCCGCATTCCATGATCATGTACCCCATTTGGCCGATCGTGGAGAACCCGAGCGTTTTTTTGATGTCGTTTTGGGCCAGCATCATGGAGGCGCCAAGGACGGCGGTCAGGGTTCCGATGAGGAAGGCGACGTGCAGCGTGGTTGAGCTCAGTCCGAACAACGGCGCCAGCCGGTTGATCAGAAACCCCCCGGCATTAATGATGCCCGCGTGGAGCAACGCGTGCACCGGAGTAGGAGCGAAGAGCGATCCCGGGAGCCAGAGATGAATCGGAAACTGGGCCGATTTTCCCATCGCTCCGACGAAGAGCAGCAACGTGACGGCCGTCGCGCCGCTCATGTCCATGCCCGGCCAGAGGGACAACACGACCGGCATGCCGGCGGCTCGCTGAAACAGCTCCTGGAATTCCAGCGTGCCGTACAGGTGATACGCGAGTGCGATGCCGGCGAGAAAGGCCGTATCGGCTACGCGCAGAAGCGTAAAGGTCTTGAACGCTCCCGCCAGCGTCCCCGCATGGGCATGATTGTGCGCAAGTACGTAGAGCAGATAGCTGAGCACCTGCCAGAAGAGAAACAGCATCATGAGATTGGCGCTCGACACCATGCAGATCAGGACAAAATCCGTCAGGCATATCATGGCGAGGTACCGACGGGCGTGCCGGTCCTGGTACATGTATCCCGTCGAATAGCTGTAGATAATGACGCTCACGCCGGTGATCAGCGTCATCATCACCGCGCTCAGCCGGTCGACGTAGAATCCGATGGGGATCGCGAACGAGGCCACCGAGGACAGATCGTAGAAACGGACTGACACGGGTCCGCTGGTCGTCACGAGATAGAGCGTTGCACCGGCGCCAAGGAAGGCGGCGCCGATGGGATAGGCGGCCAGCTTCGCCCGCGCACGCTCTGAGCCGCCCGGCCCGATGACCACGATGCAGGCGGCTGCGAGCAGCAGAAGCGGCACCAGCAGGACGAGCGTCACGACTACCTCATGAGGGGCTAACCATTAATACGGCACCCGGACCG
>DASTQE010000043.1:0-3383 GCA_035761895.1 Nitrospira sp.
CCAGCTCCTTGCCATAGTAGTCCCAGCGGCCGGTTTCTTTCCACAATTCGGCGGGAGACGCGATCGGCATCAAGAGCTCCTGCGCTCCGGCCCGGTTCATCTCCTCTCGGACGATCTGCTCCACTTTCCGGATGATCCGCAAGCCCAGCGGCAGATACGTGTAGATGCCGGCTGCCACCTTGCGGATGAGCCCGGCGCGAAGCATCAACCGGTGACTGACGGTTTCGGCTTCCCCGGGATCTTCCCGCAGGGTGGGGAGAAGGAGTTGAGAAGTCCGCATCAAGCGTCAGTGAGAGAAGAAGATCCGTTCGAGGTCGTTCCAAAAGGCAAAGATCATCACGCCGACGAGCAGGACCAACCCGACCTGCTGTGCCAATTCACGCTGGCGTTCGCCCAACGGCTTGCGCAGGATGCCCTCGATGAGAAAGAAAAGCAAGTGGCCGCCGTCGAGAATGGGAATGGGCAGCAGATTCAACACACCCAGATTGATGCTGAGCAGGGCAATGAGGAAAATAACGTTGGCGGGCCCTTGAGCGGCCGCTTCGCCGGAAATCTTGGCGATGGTCAACGGCCCTCCGATGTTCTTGCTCGAGATGTCGCCCACGATCATCTTGTAAAGACCCACAACGGTCAGTTCCGTCCATTTCCACGTGGCCTCCAAACCGTTGTAGAGCGCGGCGAACGGCGTCACGGATCGCATGAGCGACCGGTCGGGTCCGGCGATCCCGATTTTTCCAATCTGCACCTGCTGGCCGTTCACCGTCGTGTTTTCTCCGACAGGAGTGACCGAAAGGGAGACACGATGCCCATCGCGCAAGACGTCCACATGGAGGGTCTTGCCGGGGTTGTCCTTCACGAAGGCGGTCATCTGGGTCCAGGTATGGATGGGCGTGCCTTCGATCGAGAGGACACGGTCGCCTTCCTTGAAACCGGCCGCCGCGGCCGGCTTGCCAGGGACCACCTCGTTGACGACGGGCGGAATTTCCTCGATGCCGAGATAATAGCCCGCCTCGTCCCCCTTCTGGACCTGGCCAGGCGCCGGAATCGGCGTCACGGTCAACGTTTCAAGACGGCCGTCCCGCAAGACCTCAAGCGTCAGCGGTGCACCTTTGCCTTTCGAGGCGGCGTCGAGAAGCTCCACGCGGGTCGCAATGTCTCGTCCGTCGATCTTCTTGATTTGATCGCCCACCATCAGGCCGGCCTTCGCGGCAGGGGAGTCGGGCGCCACGGCTTCCAATACCGGAGCGATGTCTTTGAATGACGGGACGGGGAGGGTGTAGCCGGTGGACAGCCAGGCGGCGAAGATGAGATAGGCAAGAATAAAATTGAAGCCGGGCCCCGCAGAGACGATCAGCACCTTGCCCCAGAGGTTCTGATGGACGAAGGATCGCCTTCGGTCCTCGGGAGTGATGGCTTCTGCCTCGTCTTCCCCGAAGAGCTTGACGTACCCGCCCAGAGGCACGGCGGACACCAGGTATTCCGTCTCTCCGACTTGCCGCCCGAAGAGCTTTGGCCCAAATCCCAGGGAAAACTTCAGCACTTTCACTCCCACCCATCGAGCGGCCAGAAAATGGCCGAGCTCGTGGAAGGCGACCAGAATCCCCAGAACGACAAGAAACCACCAGGTCTTTTGCATCAGGAGCCAGAGAGTATCGGGCGACCAGGCGAAGGTGTGTAGCATAATAATTTCTATTCTCTAGTGGTAAGGGGTTGAAACACTCGCTGCTGTTCGACAGTCATCATTCTCAGCGGGCTAAGGCATGGACCAGCGAGTCCGCCTTTTCCCTTGCCCACCGGTCGGCTTCCAGCGCCACCTCCACGGAGAGGACGGGTTGAGAGGTGTGAGCCTGCATGGTGCTCTGAATGATATCAGAAATATCGGTGAAACGGATGCCGCCGTTGAGAAAGGCGTCAACGGCGATCTCATTGGCCGCGTTCATTGCGGCAGGCATCGTGCCGCCGATCCGGAGCGATTCATATCCAAGACGCAAGCATGGAAACCGATCATGGTCGGGCTTGCAGAAGGTCAGAGTGCCAATTTCGGTCAAGTCCAACGACGGCAAGTCGAGTGGCAACCGGTCAGGATAGCGCATCGCATAGGAAATCGGCGTCCGCATGTCGGGCAATCCCAATTGCGAAATCATGGAACGATCTTCGTATTCTACCAGAGAGTGGATGATGCTTTCGCGATGGATCAATACGTCGATGCGGGATTCGGGGATGTCGAAGAGCCAGCGCGCTTCCACCACTTCGAGCCCCTTGTTCATCAAGGTGGCGGAGTCGATTGTGATTTTCGCGCCCATCTTCCAGTTCGGGTGTTGCAATGCCCGCTCAGGCGTGACCTCCTGAAGCGCCTCTTTCGGAACGTTCCAGAGCGCGCCTCCGGACGCCGTGAGGATCAGGCGCCGGACATCTTTGATGCGATGCCCCTCCAACGATTGAAAAATTGCACTATGCTCGCTGTCCACTGGAAAGATTCTGACACCCGCCCGTCGGGCTTCTTCCTGCATTAATTGGCCGGCCATCACCATGGGCTCCTTGTTCGCCAACGCGATGTGTTTCTTGTTGCGAATCGCCGTTAGCGTCGGCACCAGACCGGCGCCCCCCACGATGGCAGAGACCACCAGTTCGGCGTCTGGGAGCGAGGCGACCCTAGCGAGACCGTCCTGACCGCTGAGGATCTCGGTTGATTGTCTGGAGCAACGTCGCCTGAGTCTGACTGCCGCGGCTTCGGTGGACATGGCGACGGCCTGCGGGGTGAAACGCCGGATCTGCTCGGCCAACATTTCATCGTTGTTGCCGGCCGTCAGGCCGACGACGCGGAACTCCTCGGGAAAGCGCTCGACGATGTCCAATGTGTTGGTGCCGATGGATCCGGTCGAACCGAGGATGACGATCGATTTCATAGGCCGTTCCTCAGGGGTGAGATGCCACTCGTCCCATGAACGTCACATAGTAGTAGAACGCAGGCGCCGTGAACAAGAGACTGTCGAGCCGGTCGAGCATACCGCCATGCCCCGGAAGAAGCCCCCCGGAATCCTTTACGCCCACGCTCCGTTTGATGGCTGATTCCACGAGATCGCCCCACAAGCCGGCCAGCGTCAGGAAGACAGCCAGGACGAGCGCATCCAGATTGGAGAATTCAGGTAGAAAGGACCAACGCGCCGCATAGGCAACGATCGTCGCTCCGATGAGGCCGCCGACCAGGCCTTCGACCGTCTTTTTGGGACTGATTCTCGGTGCGAGCGAGCGCCGCCCGTACAACGTTCCCACATAGTAGGCGGCGCTATCGGCGGCCCACGTGATCAGCAGGAGGAAAAACAGCAGCCATTCCCCTTGCGGCAGGAGCCGGACCCCGACGAGATAACTGAGCGTGAGACCGA
>DASTQE010000044.1:0-3445 GCA_035761895.1 Nitrospira sp.
GGCGCGTTTTGGCAGCCGGATCTGGACACCGCGTACTGACGCCTTGTAACTGGACAAAAGAAAACGGCGCCCCCGCATATGCGAGGCCGCCACCTTCTCAGAAACCGCTGCGTCTATTAAGCGCGGTCGAGTTCGACCCTCGCACTTCAGGGTGGTGCCATTTGCAGTCATTCGTGCCCGGCAAGATGGACACCTCGATCGAGCCCAACCTGGACTTCCCCCGTATCCTCACCGGTTGCAGAGGTGGGCGGAGAACAGCCGTTCGCACGGCTTGGTCAAGTTCATCGAGAGGAACCATTTTGGCAACCGTTCCATTTCACAATGGATGATGCACGCTTTGCAAAGCTTCCGTATAACGTCAAGAGCCTGAAAGTAACGAGCCGTGCCAAAATTCGTGACGATTGGATATGGAGACCAAGAGGGTTACGACCGTACCGCCGTGGCTGTTCGAGACGCAGCCCACGAGCACGACGCGCACTTGCAGTAAGACGGAGTATTGATGGGGATCGCGGGCACTCCTGTACAAGTACCCAATCCCAACGCTGCTCAGAATGGCGCGTTCATGACGTCCTCGTTGCCAGTAGCCGGCTTTACTATAATCGAAGCATTGGCTGACGCCATAGACATGGTTTCACGAACTCCGTGCGCTGTTGCGCCCGGTGTCGTTGAGGTGTGGCCGCAAGAGCAAGCCTAGCAAGTCGCATACGGCAATGGCCGCAAAGGGTCAAACTCGGCTGAACCGTCGCGTCAGCATTGAGTCCGCTTCACGCCGAGGAGCAGACGATCGCCCTGGAATCTAGTGAGTCCGGGGCGTGCCAGAAGCAGCCATTCCAGGCTTCAGTTTCTACAGGTCAGACGGGCTCATCGCGACCGTGGACCTCAGCGGGAGGAGCCGTCGCTTCCACAGCGGTAAACGGCTCAAGGATCGTGTACTGGTGCATCGCCTCCGCGGGCACGAGCCACGAGTCCCCAGCTTTCAAATTTAGGGTTTGTCCTTCCAAGTCGAGGCGCGCGCGACCCGATATCACATAGCCAACTGTTTCGTACTCTCTGCTCGTGGGCGTTTTAAGCTCGCCACCCGGCTCAAGAACCCAAAGCCGCATCGATACACGTTTGCCAGCTACGAGATATTTTTGGCCCATGTCTCCTTGAGGGGAGCTTTTCGACTCCACTTTCTTCATCGTTGTATCGGGCATGTCGCCGTCTCCTTTTTGACGAACTTCGCTGGGGCACGAAGGCTCAATCACCTCCCCAGCCGAGCGGCCAGAAACTGCTTGGCATGGCCTGGAGCCGGGACAACGCCTGGCGTCCATCGCCTTGGGCCGGCGGCGTCAGAGTGATCAATGCAAAGAGCATTTCTTCTTCGGCCAATTCTTATTGTTCCTTCGCGGTCGGCATTGCAGGCGTGTAGGTTACACAGGACCCGCCGGAGCAACTGAGCCGATAAGCGTTTCCGGCATTGTGTCAAGATAGACCTTTTCGCCGCCCACCATGACGACAGTTGTGAGGTCGCCTTCACGCTCAACGGTGAGCACGTTATCGAGATTTATAAAGATCGGTGTTGGGGGGCTGTCAGGACCGGCGTGCCTCCCGCACAGTGACCAAGTAGCCATCGCTCTATTCCTGTCTGTTGCAAAGCTGCGGCAACAGTAGCATGCGGCCTTCGCGAGCGGCTATCAGTGCTTGCAGCAGGGGGGCGGCAGAAGCTGGCCATGTCCAAAACCCGGGGACCCGGGGTGAACTCGTGATCCCGACAGTGCTCACGGCTCCGCTGCGCTTCATGACGATGAATTTGACGATCTGCTCTCGCGATCGACCTTGCACCATGAGGCATCAACGTTTGCACCGGTGAAGGTCACCCCGGCATTGGCAAGGGCGAAGGTCGGCATAACAAAAGAAAACGGCGCCCCCGCATATGCGAGGCCGCCACCTTCTCAAAAACCGCTACGTCTATTAAGCGCGGTCGAGTTCTGCTGGAAGGTAACTCGTCACTTCCATACCGGCCTCTGTCTCAGTGATTTCGGGTTTGAACCATGTTTTCATGGTCGTCTCCTTGTTGTGCAGAACATCTGCACAAGGGATCTGGTAACGAGCCATGAGACGCACAATGCTTGGCGGATGAATATGGCATGACAGTCGCATTAAGAATGTCGTGCGGTCCGAGCAACTCTCTCGCTCAAATCTTGCTGAGTGGAATTCATCCCCGGGAGGCCCTGCTGTGACCCCACGTCGGAATAACGCCGATCAAAAACGAGAATCAAAATAATGATAAGGATTGTGCCGATTGACATGATGTCCCCCCTGTTTCTACGGCATGCAGCGCGGTACCAGTCGCTTGTATTCTCAACGCGAGCGGCTCTTTGACCCTTTACGGGATTTTGTTGTCGAGCTGCCACGAGCTTTGGTAGCAGTGTTGCGCTGCGCCTGACTGCCCGTAAGGACAGGTTTCTTGGCCGTAGTTCTTCTCCCGGCCCTGCGCTTGGTGGTCGCGGCTGAACTCCCGGCATTGCGCCGCTTGGAGGTGGTCGAAGCTTTCTTGGCGCGTCTCTTTCCTCTTCGAGGCTTTTCTCTGCCGGTAACGGTGTCAACGAACGTGGCTACGGCGCTCGACGCCATCTCCTTCGCAGCAGCCATGTTTATTTTGGCGGCTTCGGTCAATGCTTCTGGTACCGATTTGATTAGTCCTTCCTTTTCCTTGCCCATTGCTACCTCCCTTCATGAGGATCTCCGAAGCATAGGCGCTTTGAGCCGCGGGAACGACAGGACGCTAGTCCTCGTTTGACTCCGGATTCCGCCGCGACGCGCATCCCATGGCGGTCATGGTCGGCGTGGTCGGGGCACTCTCGGCATTCTATCATGACTCGATCGATATCAGGGATCCAGCTCAGCGTGAGATCGCCAGTATCCGCATGATCGCGAAAATGCCGACCATTGCCGCCATGGCTTATAAATACTCAATCGGCCAGCCGTTCGTCTATCCAAGGAACGAACTGACATACTCGGCCAATTTCTTGCACATGTGTTTTGCCGTGCCGGGCGAGAAATACGAGGTCGACCCCGCCCTCGCCAGCGCCATGAGGCGGATCTTTATTCTCCATGCTGACCACGAGCAGAGCGCATCGACCGCTACTGTACGTCTTGCCGGGTCGTCGGGAGCCAACCCGTACGCGTGCATCTCAGCCGGTATCGCCTGCCTGTGGGGACCTGTGCACGGCGGTGCCAACGAGGCGGTACTGCTGATGTTGGAGGAGATCGGGTCGGTCGCCCGCATCCCGGAATACATCAAACGCGCTAAGGACGAGAGCGATCCGTTCCGACTTATGGGTTTTGGCTATCGCGAGTACAAGACCTATGACCCAAGAGCGAAAATCATGCGGAACGCCTTCCATGAGGTGCTCGAAACTGTGGGTCGTCACCATCGCGGCGACCCGCTGTTTAAGGTGGC
>DASTQE010000045.1:0-8699 GCA_035761895.1 Nitrospira sp.
ATGGTGGAGCAGCTGCGGTCGTTCGCGTCGGAGGTCACCCGCGTTGCCCGCGAGGTGGGTACCGAGGGCCGGTTAGGCGTGCAGGCGGTCGTGCCCGGTGTCGCCGGGACGTGGAAGGACCTCACCGACTCGGTCAACGCCATGGGCGCCAACCTGACGGCACAAGTGCGCAACATCGCCGAGGTCACGACGGCCGTCGCCCGGGGCGACTTGTCGCGCAAGATCACCGTCGACGTGAAAGGTGAAATCCTCGAGTTGAAAAACACCATCAATACGATGGTGGACCAGCTCAACGCATTTGCGGCCGAGGTGACCCGTGTGGCGCGTGAAGTCGGCACCGAGGGCAAACTCGGTGGTCAGGCGGTCGTGCAAGGCGTGGCCGGCACCTGGAAGGACCTGACGGACTCGGTCAACGTCATGGCGACGAACCTGACGGACCAGGTCCGCGGCATCGTGAAGGTCGTCACGTCCGTGGCCAACGGAAATCTGCGGCAGAAGCTGACCGTCGAAGCCAAAGGCGAAGTCGCAGCGCTGGGCGAAACCATCAACAATATGACCGATACCCTCGCGATCTTCGCCGATCAGGTCACGAACGTCGCCCGCGAAGTCGGTGTCGAAGGACGATTGGGCGGGCAGGCCAACGTGCCGGGCGCCGCCGGGACCTGGAAGGACCTCACGGGGAACGTCAACTTACTGGCCGCGAATTTGACGACGCAGGTGCGCGCGATTGCCGAAGTGGCGACCGCCGTCACCAAGGGCGACCTGACTCGGTCCATCCAGGTGGAAACGCGCGGCGAGGTGGCGGAGCTCAAGGACAACATCAATACAATGATCGACAACCTTCGCGTGACCACCGAGCGCAATCAGGAACAGGACTGGTTGAAGACCAACGTGGCGAAGTTTACCCGTATGTTGCAGGGACAACGCGATCTGTTCACCGTCGGTCAGATGCTGTTGTCGGAATTGGCTCCGCTGGTCGAAGCCCAGCAGGGTACGATGTATCAGATGGATAGCGTGGAAGGTCAAAATCCCTCCCTCCGCCTCCTCGCCGCCTATGCGAGTTCACGTGAACCGGAGGACAGAGTGGAAGTCGGAGAGGGGTTGATCGGGCAGTGCGCGCTCGAAAAACAGCGCATCTTGCTGGCGGATGTTCCACCGTCGTACGCGGCGATTCAGTCGAGCCTCGGCCGCGCGCTGCCGGCCAATATTGTGGTGTTGCCGGTGTTGTTCGAGGGGCAAACGAAGGCGGTCATCGAGCTGGCTTCGCTGCATCCGTTCAAGGTGACGCATCTCGCCTTCCTCGAACAGCTCACACAGAGTATCGGCGTCGTGCTCAATACCATCGAAGCGACGATGCGCACCGAAAACCTGCTGCAGCAGTCACAGCAGCTCACCACGGAGCTGCAGTCGCAACAAAAGGAGTTGACGCAGACCAACGAAGAGCTCGAGCGCAAGGCCAAACAGCTGGCCGAGCGAAACACGGAAGTCGAACGAAAAAACAAGGAAGTGGAGCAGGCCCGCCGCGCCCTCGAAGAAAAGGCGGCCGAGCTCGCCCTCACCTCGAAGTACAAATCGGAGTTCCTGGCAAACATGTCGCATGAGCTGCGGACGCCGTTGAACAGCATCTTGATCCTCGGACAGCAGCTCGGGGACAACACGACGGGCAATCTGACACAGAAGCAGGTGGAGTTCGCGAAGAACATCCACAGCGCCGGCTCGGATTTGCTGAACCTGATCAACGACATTCTGGACCTGTCGAAGATCGAATCGGGAACGGTGACGGTCGAGGCGGAGGAAATGACGTTCGTCGCGCTGCGCGAAAGCGTCGAGCGGAACTTCAAGCACATCGCCGAGCAGAAGAGCCTGCCGTTCCACCTGGAGTTCGAGCCGAGCCTGCCGCGCGCGTTCACGACCGACCCCAAACGCCTGCAACAGATCTTAAAAAATCTCCTCTCCAACGCCTTCAAGTTCACGTCGCACGGTCACGTGGCCATGAACGTCCGGCTTGTGAATGAAGGATGGACGCCGGACCATCCGGTGCTGAGTCGGGCGCATACCGTGATGGCCCTGTCGATCACGGACACGGGCATCGGGATCGCCCCTGAGAAACAGAAGCTGATCTTCGAGGCGTTCCAGCAGGCGGATGCCGGCACGAGCCGCAAATACGGCGGGACGGGGTTGGGCCTGGCGATCAGCCGGGAACTCGCGACGCTGCTCGGCGGCGAAATCAAGCTGACGAGTGAGCCGCGGCAGGGCAGCACATTTACCCTCTATCTGCCGCTGGTCTATACGGGCCCGTCGTCCACGGAGATCCGCCCGACGACCACCCAGTCCGGTGGCAGCCAGACGCCGTCGCTGACGATCCTGCCCGTGGTCAGCGAAGAAAAGATCGCCGACGACCGGGATACGGTAAAGGACGGCGATCTCGTGGTGCTCATCGTCGAAGACGATCCGCATTATGCGCGAGTCTTGCTGGGGCTGGCGCGCGACAAGGGCTTCAAGGGCATCGTGGCCACCCGCGGAAAGCAGGCGCTGGATCTCGCGCTGGAGTATCTGCCGGCCGCGATCACACTCGACATCTTCCTGCCCGACATGCTCGGGTGGACCGTGTTGAACAATCTCAAGCTGAATCCGAAGACCCGTCACATCCCCGTGCAGATCATCTCGCTCGAGGAAGAGCGGCAACACGGGTTGGCGCACGGAGCGTTCTCCTATATGGTGAAGCCGGTGACGACCGAGGGGTTGGAATCCTGCTTCGACCGCATCCGCAACTTCATCACCCCGCATCTCAAACGCCTGCTCGTGGTAGAGGACAACGAGATCGAGAGCCGCAGCATCACCGAGCTCCTGTTGCATGACGACATTGAAATCGTCAATGTCGGCACGGGAGCCGCCGCGCTGGACGCGTTGCGGACCCAGTCCTTCGACTGCTGCGTGCTCGATCTCCGGCTGCCCGACATGAGCGGGTTCGAGCTACTCGATCAGGTGAAGGCCGACCCCACGCTCGGCAATGTGCCGATCGTGGTCTTTACGGGCAAGGATTTGAGCCCGGAGGAAGAGCGCAGGCTCAAGGTGGTGGCGAAGAGCGTCGTGCTGAAGGACGTCCAGTCGCCCGAGCGGCTGTTCGACGAGACGGCGCTGTTTCTGCATCGCGTGGTCGCGGACCTTCCGGAACCGAAGCAGCAGCTGCTGGAGCGTCTGCACCAATCCAACGAAGCGCTTCGCGGGCACAAAGTCCTGGTGGTGGACGACGACGCGCGCAACATCTTTGCGCTGACGACGGTGCTGGAGAATCAGGACATGGACGTCATCAGCGCCACCAATGGCCGCCATGCCATTGATATCATCGAAAACACCCCGGATCTCAGCGTCGTTCTGATGGACATCATGATGCCCGAGATGGACGGCTATACCACGATCCGGGAGATTCGCAAGCAGCCCGAATTCCGTTCCTTGCCGATTCTGGCCTTGACGGCCAAGGCCATGAAGGGCGACCGGGAGAAGTGCTTGGAAGCCGGCGCCTCCGATTATGTGGCGAAGCCGGTGAACACCGAGCAGCTCCTCTCCATGTTGCGCGTGTGGCTGTACCGGTAAGAGTGGCGAGTGGCTAGAGGCGAGGGGCGATGGATAGGATGGATAAGAGTGGCGAGGGGTGATGAGTGATCTGTGATGCGTGCGCCACAAGGCTCATTGGTTCCGCATCACTGTTCATTGATCATGCTTTCCGGCCGGGTTGAAAAATCCGCAACTCGGCCCGTAGACTCACGGGAGCAGGGTCGCAATGGAGCATTCGTACGCGGCCAATGGAGCGCTCATCCACACCATGACCACCTTCAAAGAGCCCGCGAACATCCTGCTCGTGGACGACGACTCGCGAAATCTCGACGTGCTCGAAAGCATCCTTTCCTGTCCCGACCACCGGCTTTTCCGCGCCCGCACGGCCGACGAAGCCCTTCTGGCGCTCATCGCGGACGAATTTGCCGTCATTGTGCTCGATGTGCGCATGCCGGACGTCAGCGGCTATGAGCTGGCGCAACTGATCAAACAGCGCAAGCGCACCCAGCATGTTCCCATCCTCTTTTTGACCGCCTACTACCGGGAAGACGAGGACGTGCTGCAGGGTTATGGGGCCGGGGCGGTGGACTACCTGAGCAAACCGGTCAATCCGCTCATCCTGAAATCCAAGGTGGCGGTGTTTGTGGATCTGTTCCGCAAGACGCGGGCGCTGGCCACGATGAACCGCGCGATGGAGGTGGAAATCGAAGAGCGGCTGAAGCAGCTGAAAGCTTCATTGCATGAAAAAGACATTCTGCTCAAGGAAGTCCATCACCGGGTCAAGAACAACCTCCAAGTAATCTCCAGTCTGATTGACCTGCAGGCGGAGCGGATCACGGATCCGGCCACCAGGACGCTGTTTCGCGACACGCGCGATCGCGTCCGTTCCATGGCGCTGGTGCACGAAAAGCTGTATCAGTCCGCGGATCTCGCCCACACGGAGCTCGGCGCCTACATTCGAAACGTCATGAAGGAATTGTTCCTCGCGCACGGTGAGGTATCGTCGAAAGTGAGCCTGCAGCTCGAGCTCGAGCCGGTGTTCCTGCCGGTCGACATGGCCATTCCCTGCGGGCTCATCCTCAACGAACTGGCGACCAACAGCCTCAAGCATGCGTTCGTGGGACGAGAACGGGGTACGATCGAAATCCGGCTGACCAGCGTGCAGAACCAATCGGTGCGCCTGCTTTTTCGTGACGACGGATGGGGGCTGCCCACCGGGCTCAATCTCCAGGCAGCCGAGTCCTTGGGATTGCGTCTTATCCGCATGTTGAGCAAACAGCTGCGCGGCGAAGTGGTGACACAGAGCGCAGAGGGGACCACGTTTGAATTGCGGTTCCACATCCCCGATTCGCGCGTCAGTTCTTCACCAGAGACCAAGGTGCTCGATGCCCAAGGCGAACATTCTCATCGTTGAAGACGAAGCGGTCGTTGCGGCCGATCTGGCCGGCAAGCTCGAACGGGCAGGCTACCGCTCAGTCGGGATTGCGTCCGATGGTGAAGATGCCATCGAGGCGGCGAAGAATCTGGGACCGGACCTCGTGCTGATGGACATCCGCCTGGCCGGCTCCATGGACGGCATCAAGACCGCCGAACGCATCCAGGCGTCGCGGAACATTCCCATCGTCTATCTCACGGCTCATTCGGATATGACGACTCTGCGGCGCGCCGCCGCCACCGAGCCCTTTGGCTACATTCTGAAACCCTTCGAGGAGCGCGACGTCACGACGCAGATCGAGATCGCCCTCTTCAAGCACCAGGCGGAACGGCGGTTACGCGAGAGCGAAGAGCGGTACCGCAGGCTTGTCGAAACCGCGATGGACAGCATCATCACCTTCGAGCACGCCGGCGTGATTCTTTCGTGCAACCCGGCCACTGAACGCATGTTCGGCTACCGGATCGATGAGATGGTCGGCCGCAATATCTCGATGCTGATACCGTCGTGGTGTGCGGAGGAAGGCGACGATCCCTCCGACGCGAAGAGCCGCATCACACGGCTCATCGGACTGTGGCGGGAACTGAACGGGCGGCGGCGGCAAGGGGACGCGTTCCCGGTGGAGATCGCCGTCAGCGAGAGTTTTTCAAACGGGGAAATCCGGTACACCGGTATTCTGCGCGACATCTCGGAACGCAAGCGGACCGAGGCAGAGCTGCGCTGGCGCGCCGGCTTGCTCGCTCAGACCCACGACGCGGTGGTGGTCTGGCGCATGGGCGGCGGCATCATCTATTGGAACCACGGCGCGGAAGAGTTGTATGGGTGGACGGTCGCGGAGGCGGCCGGCCGGCCCATACATCAAATGCTGTCCACAGCCTTGCCGCTCTCGGAAGAGGAGTTTCATCGGCAATTGGTCGAGAACGGTCGATGGCAGGGCGAGATCCAGCAACGCACCAAGGCAGGGCAGACCGTCATCGTCGAAAGCCGGATGGTGACGATGACCGAGGAGTACGGCGGTCTGCTCGTGCTGGAGACGAACCGGGACGTTACCGAGCGGCAGGCCATTCACGAAAAGGTTTGCCGGCTTGCTGAAGAGCTTGAAGACCGGGTCAAGGAACGGACCAAGGAGCTGGTCCAGTCTCAGACGTTGCTGCGCCAGCTCGCGTCCGAATTGACGATTGCCGAGCAACGCGAACGACGCCGTATTGCGACCGACCTGCATGATTATCTCGCGCAATTGCTTGTCTGCGCGCGGCTCAAAGTCTCGCAGTCGCGTGGACGAATGGAAGACCTCGAAATCGAAAGCTGGCTCGGCGAGTCCGACGACATCCTGCAGCAAGCGCTGACCTACACGCGCTCCCTGGTGGCGCAGTTGACGCCGATGGCGCTCCACGAATTCGGCCTGGCGGCGGCGCTCAAGTGGCTGGCCGATCAGATGCGCCAACAATATCAACTCTCGGTTCAGGTGGACGTGCAGACCGGTCTCTCGGTGACGCTGCCCGAGGATCAATCCGTGCTGATTTTTCAATCCATCAGGGAACTGCTCATCAACGTGGCCAAGCATGCCCGTGTCGATCAGGCATCGGTTCGGATGGAGCAGCGCGACGGACGGCTCGTCATCGCCGTCATCGACGAAGGACTGGGATCCGATCAGGCCTCTTCGCCGCCCGCCAGACTGTCGTCCAAATTTGGATTGTTCAGCATCGGCGAACGCATGCGCGCGCTGGGTGGGACGTTCGAGTTCACGTCTACGCCCGGGAAAGGGACGACGGCGACGCTCAGCCTGCCTCTTTCCCCGGCGGGTGCGGGGCCCCTCAGTCCGCATCCGGAGTCACAGACCAAGACAAAGGCCCCGTCGCCGAGTGCCCCCAATCCGGAGTTCGCACAACTCCGGGCGCAGAAATCCGCGTTTGGAGGCGGCGCAGAACTCGTCCGACACGGTGATCAACTCGACGACAAGCTCCGCATCCGGGTGCTCCTCGTGGACGATCATGCGCTGGTCAGAAACGGTCTTTCGAGCGTCCTCCGTTATCGTACCGATCTTGAAGTAGTCGGCGAGGCCGCCGATGGCCAGGAGGCAGTCGCCCTGGCCGCGGCGTTGAAACCCGACGTGGTCGTCATGGACGTCAACATGCCCCGCATGGACGGCGTGGAAGCCTCCAAACGCATCATGCGGGATCTGCCCTCCACGGTTGTGATCGGGCTCTCGATGCACGAGGGCGGGCATCACGAAAGCGCGATGCGGGAATCGGGCGCCGCCGCGTATCTGACAAAGGACTCGGCGGCTGAGCGGTTGATCGAAACCATCCTGAGATGCCGCGCCGCAAGCCTGACGCGCAGAAGCGCGGCGTTGTCACCATCGTCGCTGTCGGAGTAACCGTGGGCGAAGAGACCTTTCAAAAATTCGACGGGGAACCGGTGGTTCCGCTCGAGGTGCAGCAATTCGTGCTGGACCGCATCGGCTCGATCGCGCAGCTCGAAGCGCTGCTCATGATGCGCAATGCGCCCGATACCTGGTGGCCGTCCAGCTCCTTGGCCGAACGGTTGTATGTGAGTGAACGCGTGTGCCGGGCCGAGTTGGATGCGCTCAAGGCACAGGGGCTGGTGCTTGGCAGGCAGGACGATGTCGGCGTCTCGTTTCGTTATTCCCCATCCACCGGCGAACTGCGGGAATTCGTCGACCGGCTCGTGTATTACTACTCCAAGCACCTCGTGCCGATTTCGAACCTGATTCATTCGAAGCCCAGGACACGCGTCCATGAGTTCGCCGAGGCCTTCTCGCTCAAGAAAAAGGACAAGTCATGATTCAGGGCTTGGTTTACGGGTTGTGCATGCTCACCGCACTAATGTGCGCGTGGCTGTTGCTGCAGGCTTATCACAAGACGCACTATCGCCTGCTGTTCTGGTGCAGTCTGTTTTTCTCAATCTCCGCGCTGAACAATGTGTTTCTTGTGGTGGACAAGGTCTTGTATACCGATATCGACCTGACCGTCTATCGGTACGTCGTGGCTCTGGCGGGCCTGTTCGTACTGTTGCCCGGCTTGATTCTGGAGCGAGAATGATCTGATGACACCGTTGACGCATGTCCTGCTGGGCGCCGTGATCATGGGCGATGTGATCGCCGCGCTATTCTTCGTGCGGTTCTGGAAACTGACCGACGACCGGTTCTTCCTGTTTTTTGCGGCCTCGTTCATCGCTATCGCCGTCAGCCGCGTGGTGGTGGACGAAAATCTTCCGCCCATCGGGTACGAGCCGTTCGGCTACATGATCCGGATCCTGTCGTATCTCTTCATCATTGCCGGCATCCTGTATAAGAACACCAGCGTCAGGACGAGCCGGACCCTGGCGTCCCCGCCACGATCCACTCGTGTCGCTCAGGAACAACTCCCGTGAAACAGCTCCGCCGGATACGCGAACTGAGCGACCTGACGATTCTCGCCAGCGACGGCGAAATCGGCAGCGTGCAGGAAGTCTATTTTGACGATCGGAATTGGGCGGTCCGTTATCTGGTGATAAAGGCAGGCCGGTGGCTGCTGAGCCGGGAAGTGCTCCTGGCTCCCGCCGCGGTCGTCGAGATCAACGACACCCATCGCACGTTGAAGGTGACACTGACGAAGGACCAGATCGAGCAGGCGCCTTCCATTGAAGCGTCGAAGCCTCTGTCGCGCGAATACGAGGAGGCGTACTTCCGCCATTTCCAGTGGGCACCCTA
>DASTQE010000046.1:0-2219 GCA_035761895.1 Nitrospira sp.
TCTAGGCACAAACGGATCTTCGGTGCTAAAATTCCCCACCTCTCACTCGGTG
The DNA here is from genome assembly GCA_035761895.1 of Nitrospira sp. Lineage (GTDB taxonomy): Bacteria > Nitrospirota > Nitrospiria > Nitrospirales > Nitrospiraceae > Nitrospira_C. The sequence continues at coordinate 53 of DASTQE010000046.1, forward strand.
AGCCGCTAGCTCAGACGGTAGAGCATCGCCCTTTTAAGGCGAGGGCCCTGGGTTCGAGTCCCAGGCGGCTCACCATTTTTTTCAAGGAGTTCTCTCGATCCCACCGTCGACATTTTGGGCCTATAGGCCAAGTTATAGGCCAAAGGAGCGCTCTTTGAATGCCATCTACTTTCTCAGAGCGTTCCCGCCTGCCGTGAAACCTCGGCTCCTCTCAACCTTCTTGATTACGGTAGCAAACTAGGTAGCAGAACTTTCCTACTGCTCTCTCTATTGAGAGATTTTAAGAGTCAGCGAACTAACAAACCGCACGTCATGACTCCTTTCGAGAACCCTGGGGAAGCGATATGGCAAATGGATTCCACGCCATGCTCCCTTAATTCGCAGTACAAAAGCACTAATCAAGGCGACAGGAGTGGTAATAGCATGCCTGGTAATAGGTCTTAGGACGTCGACAGCTATACTCCAAATCCAAACATTCCAATGCCGAAGATCATGAAGCTGGCAAATAATACCAAGGCGAGGATCGTTGTTTCGAGGTCCATCGCTTCCTCCCTGCTCAAACTGAGGACCCGGAGAGATGGTCCTATGTTGCCATCCCTCCAGGTCATTCTCAGTGAGTTAGAAAGCACGTCCGGCACGCTCATCATCGGACTCGGTCTGTGTAGCGGTTTCATCTTCATTGACCGAGACAAACGACTGGTCTTGTGGATTATGCGCACAAGACACAATGCCCGCTGATGAAACGAGCGACAACAGAAGTAGCGCCCCCCAAATACCATGCTGTACTGTCATAGATCTCACCCCCTTTTCTGCGTCGAACCATTGCCTTTTTGGCCTATGGATCAGGCAGCAATGAATGCGGGGGCGAAAAAAACTCCTACAGCCCTGAAGGCTAGTAGGAGTTATCAGCCGGGTCACCACAATGAGGCCCGGCGGTTATAGGCGAACCCCATCGCCTTATACCGAACTCAAGCCCTAGTCATTATGTGTCAGACGGCGAGTGGTAACGCCGATGCTGCATGTCGCTGACCTGCCGTAACTGAACACCATGCTCAGAATGACACCATTGACTGGATGTCGGATTCCCGTGCGGCGTCATAATCCGCCTGATTCGGGACGATAAGATTGTTCATATCCAGTCCCCCGCCTTCCGCGTCTGCGACCCGCATCGGCTGTTCAGTGGCCTTCACAAAATCACGAACAGCCATGTCGTCATTGTTGGCTATCACAGGGGCTTTCTCCTGATCAGCCTTGAAATCGGAGCTAAATCCGATGGCAGCTCCGCTGTCGGAACTCTCGGCATAGGCCGGCGGCAAGCCGGCAAGACCCAGCACGAAGAGTGCTGTACCGATGAACCACAGTAGTTTCATTACGGCACCTCCTTGGTCAGAACATGCTTAACTGCTGTACATGTTACGTGCCTGAAGAGACGCATCACCATCGCTCGGTCGGGTGATTTTGTCTCCACCCTTTGGGTGATACGATCGCTACCGGGGAACTTTATTGGAACTCAGGTAGGTAAGGATGGCTTCAACGCGGCCGCTGACCTGCAACTTCTGATAGATGTGATGGAGGTGTGTTTTGACCGTATCGAGCGAGACGCAGAGGCGGTCGGCGATTTCCTTATTTCCTTGTCCGGCAGCCGCGCAGGACAGGATTGCCCGTTCGCGCTCAGTGAGCTGGGCCATTGGCTGGTCATCTGGCTGTTGCGCCTCGTCCATCGCCTTAACCACTCCGCGTGCGAACCCGTCGGGCATAAAAGGAGAAAAGACGTGCTTGCCTTGATGCGTGAGACGAATAATCCGCAAGAACTCGGCATGATCCGCGTCCTTCAAGATGTAGCCGCTGGCGCCGGCCTGGACCGCGGCAACGATTCTTGCGTCGTCATCGTGAACAGACAGCATCAGAATCTTCACTTCTGGAAGACAACCTCGAATCAATTTGGTCGAAGTCACGCCATCCAGCTTGGGCATGTCCACGTCCATCAGTATTATATCGGGCTTGAGTTTTATGGCCTGCTCGAACGCCTCACGCCCATCAATCGCTTCCCATACCACGCGTATATCGCGCTCCCGTTCGAGTAACAGGCGAAGACTTTGTCTGAAAAGTCGTTGGTCTTCAGCAATGAGCAACGTGATCGACATGGCACATATCCTCGAGAGGCAGT
>DASTQE010000047.1:0-4789 GCA_035761895.1 Nitrospira sp.
GCGCCTCAGTTCGACCTCATCAAAGCCGAAGTGGAGGTGTTAAAAGCCAATCAGGCAGTGACACGCGGTGAAAATACGGTCCGGGTGAATCGGGTCATCCTCGACACGCTGACGGCCGGCGCGCTTGGCCGTAGCTACGCCGTGAGCGGCGATTTTCTGGCTTTTCCGGGTGGCTTGGATCTCGAGCGTCTGACGGCGCGCTCAATGCAGGAGCATCCAACGATTCAGCGTTTGGCGCGGTCAATCGATCAAGCCGACCGCACGATTGAATTCGAGCGACAGAACCGCGTGCCGAACGTGAGTCTGAACACCAGTTACACGCGGGAGTACGGCCGCGAAGGCTTCGACGTGGGGCTGAGCGTCCCGGCGCCCCTGTGGTACCAGCGGCAGGGAGAAATCGCCGGCTCACTCGGCGCCAAGCGCAAGGAAGAAGCCGAACTACTTCGAACGCGCAATGAACTGTTGAGGCAGATCAATCAATATTATCAGGATGCGCAGACCACGGCGAAGCTGATCGAGGTACTGGAGAAAGGACTGTTGCGGCAGGCGGAGGAAGCGCTGCGGATCGCAAAATTCAGCTTCCAGCAGGGGGCCGCAAGCCTGCTCGAAGTGCTCGATGCCCAACGCGTGCAGCGACAGATCCTTTTCGATTACGCTCAGGCGCGCTTTGAACTGTCGGTCGCGCTGTCGCGCCTCGAGCGGGCTGTCGGCGGCGTGCTGTAACGCGTGTGGAATGAGGAATTTGGAATGTTGAATTCCAACGGCCTGAAAGACTGGTGCACGCGTTCAGGTGTGCGAATCCAGACCATTCTACATTGCACATTCCTCATTCTACATTCATGGCCCGTCTTGCTCGCGCTCGCTGTGCTATGGGCCGGATGTAACAGCGCAGCGCAGGAATCACCGGCACAAAAATCCAAGCCGCATGAGACCGGCGTGGTGACGCTCACGGCGGAGGAGATCAAGAGCGGGGCCATTGTCGTTCAACCGGCCGCGCGCGGCGAGTTCAAGTTGCACCGGGATTTTCCGGCAACGGTTGTCCCGGACCACCATACGACCGCCGACATTACGGCACTCGTCAGAGGCCGTGTTATCGACGTCTATGCCGACTTGGGGCAGCAAGTGAAGACTGGCGATCTGCTGGCCATGCTGTACAGCAGCGACCTGGGGATGGCGCAGTCTGCCTACTTGAAAGCCGCAGCGAAGCTCTACGTCGCGGAACGGGCCTACCAACGCGCGAAAATGCTGCTCCGCGAAAAAGTCATCGGCCTCGCAGAGTCGCAGCGGCGTGAAGGCGAAATGCTGAGCCTGCAGGCGGAAAAACGGGAGTCTGAAGACCGTTTGCGCCTCTTGGGCATGAGCGAAGAGCAGATCACCAAATTGAACCGTGAACACAAAATCCTGTCGTATGTCCCCATTACAGCTCCGTTTGATGGTCGCGTGATCGCGCGGAACCTCACGAAGGGGGAGGTCGTCGAAGTCACGGAAAAACTGTTTACGGTCGCCGATCTTTCCGAAGTGTGGGTCCTGGCCAACATCCCGGAAAAAGACATCACCTTCATTCGCGCCGACGCCGACACCGAGAAGTCGGGGGTGGAACAGCTTGTGGAGGTGCTCGTGACCGCGTATCCGGGTGAAGTCTTCTATGGAAAGGTCACCTACGTGGGCGATGTGCTGGATGTCGCCACACGCACGATGAATTTGCGCCTGGAGCTGCCAAATCCGCACCGGAAGTTGAAGCCGGAGATGTATGCGACGATCCGGGTGCACTCACTGCCCGAGCGCAACGTCCTGATGGTGCCGGAAGCCGCTGTGCAACGAGAGCGGGACCGCCGATTCGTCTTCGTGCAACGAGATGCCCAGACGTTTGAGGCGCGCGACGTGACGCTGGCAGAGGGCAACGGGGAAATGGTGAAGATCGTCGACGGACTTCAAGAGGGAGAACCGATCGTGGTCAAGGGCGCGTATGTGCTGAAATCCGAACTGCTCTCCGATCAAATCTAGCCACACATGTCTGCCTTTCTTGACTTTGCACTGCGCCAGCGTGTGTTAGTCATCGCCGTGGCCTGCGTCATTGCAGCCGGGGGCATCTATTCATTCCAGACAATCGCGATTGACGCCTTTCCGGACGTCACAACTGTCCTCGTTCAGGTTGTGACAGAGGCGCCAGGGCTGTCACCCGCCGAAATCGAGCGTTTTGTCACATTTCCCTTGGAACTCCAGTTGATGGGAGCCCCCGGTCTGACCGATATCCGGTCGCTCTCCAAAGTCGGCTTGTCGATGATCACTATCGTCTTTCGGGACGATGTCGACATCTATTTGGCGCGCCAGGTCGTGTTGGAGCGCGTGTTGGAAGTTCAGGACAGCTTGCCGCCGGGCTCGCGGTCAGAACTGGTCCCCAATTCGCCCGGTCTGGGCGAGGTGTTTCAGTTCTATCTGGAAGGTCCACACGACAACGACCCGGACTACCGGCTCACCGAGACGGAGCTCATGGAGCGGCGGACGCTCGAAGACTGGGTGATCCGCCCGTTGCTCAAGGGAACGCCGGATGTCGTCGACGTCAACTCGATCGGCGGGTTCGTCAAGCAATATCAGGTCATGGTGGAGCCCGGCCTGCTGCGCAAATACGACCTCGCCCTCCACGACGTCTTTATGGCGGTGGCGAATAACAACGCCAATGCCGGCGGAAACATTCTGGAGAAGGGGCCGGAAAAATACATTGTCAGGGGCATCGGCCTGATTAAGACCTTACAGGACATCGAGCACATCGTCGTCAAGGAGACACGCGGGACACCGATCTACGTCAGGGATGTGGCGGAAGTCCAGATCGGCCATGCCGTACGGCACGGCGCAGCGGTCATCAACGGCCAGCGGGAAGTGGTGGCCGCAATCGTCTTGATGTTGCGCGGAGGCAATGCCCGGGAAGTCGTGCAAGCCGTGAAGGAGAAGATCGAGGACATACATGAGCAGAAGCTCCTTCCCGGCGGTCTTCGGATCGTGCCGTTCTATGACCGTCTTGAATTGATCGTCGCTGCGCTGAACACCGTCTACAAGGCCCTCCTCGAGGGCATCGTGCTCGTCATTCTCGTGCTGTTTCTGTTCCTTGGCAATGTCAGGAGCGCGCTAATCGTGACGGCGACGTTGCTGGTGGCGCCCTTGGCCACCTTCATCGTCATGGATCAGGTCGGCCTGACGGCTAATCTCATGTCGTTAGGCGGCCTTGTGATTGCAATTGGCATGATGGTCGACGGATCGGTCGTAGTGGTGGAGAACGTCTATCGCCATCTGAGCGAACAGCCGCCCGGTTCGTCCGCCAGCCGGAGCGCCATCGTGCTGAAGGCGACGAAGGAAGTCGCGCAACCCGTCGTCTTCGGCATTCTCATCATTATTCTCGTGTTCTTCCCGATCCTGTCGCTGCAGGGCATGGAAGGGAAGATGTTCAAGCCGCTCGCCTACACGATCATGATCGCGCTGCTTGTGTCGCTGCTGCTGTCGCTGACGCTGTCGCCGGCCCTCTGCTCGTTGGCGCTCACCACGGCCACCGAAGAAGACACGTGGTTGTTGCGGCAGGCCAAGCGGTGGTACGCGCCGGCGCTGAGTTGGGCGCTGGCCCATCGCCGGCTGGTCCTCACGTCGGCGGTCGTGATGTTGGGCCTCAGCCTTGCGCTCTTCCCCTTTCTGGGCGGCGAATTCATTCCCATTCTCAACGAGGCGGCGATCACGCCGCAGACGATCCGGCTGCCGAGCATCTCGCTCGAAAAATCCATCGAGATCGAAATGGAGATGCAGCGCGCGGTGATGGAGTTCCCGGAAGTCCGGATGGTGGTGTCCAAGATCGGACGCTCGGAGCTAGGCAACGATCCCCAGGAGCCCAACGCCAGCGACCCAATCGTGTCACTCAAGCCGATGGACGAATGGACGACGGCGAAGACCAAGCCGGAATTGGACGATGCGGTTCGACGGCGTATCGAACGAGTGCCCGGAGCGAATTTTCTGCTCAGCCAGCCAATTCAACAGCGCGTGGATGAACTGCTGTCCGGCGTGCGCTCGGAAGCGACCGTCAAAGTCATCGGAGAGGATCTGGAACAGCTGCGCAAGATGGCCGAACAGGTGCAGGGCATCATGACCGGCATTGCGGGCGTCAAAGACGTGCGCGTCGAGCAATTATTCGGGCAGACGTATCTCACCATCGACATCGACCGAGCGAAGATCGCCCGATACGGCATCAACGTGGCGCACATTCGGGAAATCATCTCCACGGCGATCGGTGCTGAAGCGGCCACCCGCGTCTACGAGGGACAGAAACGATTCGATCTGATTCTCCGCTATCCGAAAAACTACCGGGACAGCGTGGAGACGATCGGCAATATCTTATTGCGGGCGTCCACCGGGGCCTTGATCCCCCTCGGCGAGCTGGCCAAGATCGAGCTGCGCGAAGGACCGGCCTTAATCAGCCGGGAGGGTCTTCAGCGCAGAATCTACGTGGGCTTCAATACCTTGGGGCGCGATATCCAAAGCATCGTGGAGGAAGCGCAGGCCAAAATCGGCCAAAAAGTGCAATTGCCGACCGGTTACCAATTAATTTGGGGCGGATCATTCGAAAACATGCAGCGCGCCATGGCGCGGCTGAAGATCATTGTTCCGATCACCATCGGGCTGATCTTCTTGCTGCTGTTCGCCTCATTCAACTCCGTCCGCCATGCAGCCCTCATCATCTTGAACCTGCCTTTTGCTCTGATCGGAGGCATCGTTGCGCTTTGGATCACCGGAGAATATTTGAGCGTGCCGG
>DASTQE010000048.1:0-2065 GCA_035761895.1 Nitrospira sp.
CGCGCCGATCGTGAGTATTCCCGGCGGCGAGCCGTTGATCCATCCCGAAATGGCCAAAATCGTTCAAGGGCTTATCACGCAGAAGCGGTATGTCTATCTGTGCACGAATGCGATTTTGCTCGAACGCAAGCTCGATGAGTACCGGCCGTCCAAGTATCTGACGTTCAGTATTCACATGGACGGCTTGAAAGACGAGCACGATTTGGCGGTCTGTCGGGACGGTGTCTATGACGTCGCGGTGCGCGCGATCAAGGCTGCGCTCAAGCGCGGACATCGGGTCACAACGAATACGACGTTGTTTGACGATGCGAACCCGGAGCGTGTCAGAAAACTCTTCGATGAAATGATGGCACTCGGCGTCGAGGGTATGATGATTTCGCCCGGCTACAGCTATCAAAAAGCCCCTGACCAGCAGCACTTTCTCAAGCGGGCACGGACCACGGAGCTCTTTTCCAAGATTCTCAGCCGTCCGAAGCGTGCCTGGCAGTTCAACCAGTCTCCGCTATTCTTGGATTTTCTCATGGGCCGTCGCGAGTATCACTGCACGCCTTGGGGAAACCCCACGTATAACGTATTCGGATGGCAACGGCCCTGCTACCTTCTGCAGGAAGGCTATGCGAAGAGTTTCCGAGATCTGATGGAAACGACGGCGTGGCAGGACTACGGCTCCACCAAAAATGAGAAGTGCGCCGACTGCATGGTGCATTGCGGGTACGAGGCGTCGGCTGTGGAAGACACGTTTGGGACGCTCTCCGGCTTCGCGCGGACGGCGAAGCTCTCGCTGCTGCCTACTTCTCGTTAACGTGAATCGTCATCGTTTAACGGATAACGGTTCACGAATAACCTCCTTCTCGTTATGACCGATACGAAGAATCACACCGCCACGGGAGCCGGCTCGCTGGAAGGGCGGCTATTTCGACCTGCTTCTGGGGCGGAACTCGCCGAAGCGGTGGAACTCGCGTTCGATTATCGCGGGGATGTGACGCTCGAGTTGACCTCTGGTGGAACAGTGGTCGGATATCTATTCAATCGGGATTCCGCCGGTCCGGAGCCCTGGATCGAGCTCTTTCCCGTCGACGACCCGGGTCCCCGCAGGATCGCATACGCGCAGATCGCCTCCCTTGCCTTCACGGGCGAGGACACAGCCAATGGAAAATCCTGGGAGGCCTGGGTCTCCAAGAAGGAATCCGAACGCAGGGCTGAATCCGCGCGGGTGGAAGCAGACGCTCGTACCCGTGGGCATTTGTAGCACAGATCCGCGCCTTCCCTCCCTTGCGCATCAACGCGTTTTCTCAGCGTCAATGCTGGCGTCCGGCGCTTGCCGCGGGCTGGTTCCCCTCGGCGGTGTCGTTGACAACCAGGGGGGCCTGTGTTAGAAACATCGGCCTCAAAACTGGGGAAGCCTGTCGTGGCGAGGCGTTTCGTTGTTTGAAACCATTACGCGAGCGACACGAACGCGCTCCAGTTTGCAGTACAACGCGCAACGGCGACAAGGATTCGCGGTCGCAGTCGTCGTGCTGTGTCTGAGCGCCGCCTTTCCCTCGGTAGGCTCGGCCACGCATGAGGCGGATCATCGGTTCACGGTCGAAGGATTCGTGTGCGGGACAGATGGCAAGGGACTGGCGAATACCGATGTCCTCATCAAAGATACGAAGATTTCCTATGGGCAGGTCGTCAAGACCGATGGAGAGGGGTACTACAGGGCGACTTTTCACCTGCACAATGAGAACCTAGGGGATCCGCTCCTAGTGGAGGCAAAGGGGGAACAGCAACATCACAAGGTCCAGTTCGATCCCAAAGACCTGGAGTCTGAGCGAAAAGTTCAAATTCATTTTGGTACCGGCTGTGTCTATGACGCGAGCGGCCCCCCGGCGTGGCTCTGGTGGGGCTTAGGAGGAACGGCAGCCGTCGTCGCGGGCGCAGTGGGAGTGAAACGCATCGTCAGGGCGCAGCGAAAACAGGGGCAGAAACGAGGCAAGGCGCAGGGGAAGAGAAAGCATTAACACCGATGGCGGTCCGTGGGGCTACGGCACCTCGCCAGACGGTCAAGGAATGTGGCGAGGTG
>DASTQE010000049.1:0-5480 GCA_035761895.1 Nitrospira sp.
ACCGTTTGCCTACCAATACGCATCGCGTTCGGATAGTCTTGAGGGTGCCAATTAAAGGTCGCGCGATAAAAAGGGTGCTCGGGGATACTCAAATAATGGACACCGATGCCGATGCCAAGTTGAGTCATGACGTGAAGGAATTTATCCCTAGTGATCTTCCCTCTTTCTGGATCAATTAGAATTGTATAGAGATGGAGAGCATGTCGCGTGCCGGGTTCGAACTCCGGCGGTAGCGCAATGGGAAAATCGGCGAACGCTTTGTTATACTGCTGCCAAATCCGCTCCCGTTTATACCAGTTGTCCTCTATCCGACGTAGCTGATGCAGTCCGATAGCGGCCTGGAGATCCATCATGTTGTACTTGTACCCTGCGGCCATCACTTCATAATGCTTGTAGCCCTCATCGCCAAACCGCTTCCAAGCGTCTTTTGACATCCCGTGTAATGCCAACATCTTGATGTAGGCCGCATCTTCCTCTCGCTTGGCGAGTACCATTCCGCCTTCGCCAGTTACGAGGTTCTTCGTGACATAGAAACTGAAGCACCCGAAATCTCCAAAAGTGCCGGTCTTACGGCCTCGGTATTCCGCTTCGATGGCATGAGCACAATCCTCAATGAGCTTGAGTCCGTGTCGGTCCGCAATAGCGCACAAGACGTCCATATCGCATGGGCGACCCGCGAAATGCACCGGAAGGATCGCGCGTGTCTTCGAAGAGATTTTGGACTCAATTTGCTGCACATCAATATTCATCGTCGAAGGGTCAATATCCACCAGCACCGGCGTGGCTCCCGCATGGATAATGGCATTGATCGTTGCACAAAATGTCAGTGGGGTCGTAATAACTTCATCACCCGGCTTCAATCCGCAGGCAGCCATGCTCACGTGCAACGCTGCCGTGCACGAACTCACGGCTATCGCATGGGCAGCTCCCTTGAATGCTTTAAAACGTTCTTCGAATGACGCAACTTTCGGGCCGGTACCAAGCCAGCCGCTTTTCATGGTCGCCACGACTTCGGCAATCTCAGCCTCTTCGATGGCTGGAGCCCCAAACACAATAAATCTTTCCTTCGATCTCAGAGGTGATACATCCTTGGCTTCTCGAGCGTTCTTCATTTGCTAAATGTTATCCATGCCGAAATAAATTCGAATGACAGACGTGTCTGCCGCGTGAGATGCCCCGTCACTCAGATATCTGACACTTCCTTTGATACACCTTGGGCTCGCGCCTTGATGGAAAGCCCCGCAGCCACGAGAATCCAAAACAACGAGGCGAGGGTGCCTGCAAACATGTAATCGAAGGCGTTGCGCACCATAAAGCCGATGACAGACAACGCGATGGCTGGCGGCAACAAGAGAATTCCCGCCTCTCGAAGGTCAAGAGCTCTGACACCGCCCATCAATTCTCGAATCGTACGAGCCATGGTCCACACGATGAAGAACAAGGCCGGCACGCCGCTCCCGACAAGAATGATGGCAAAGGTGCTGTGTAGTCCGGGCAGCACTTTCTCCTCGGCAGTCTTGTGCTTTTCAGCCTCTATCTCGGCGGTGTGCATCTTAAAAAACGTGTAGTTGCCGTAGCCGACTCCGACCAAGGGATGCTCAATCAAGTCGTTGAGTCCTAACTTCCAGGTCTTCACTCGCGCCTGAAGTGTCCACGGGTCCATGGTCTCTTGTTGATATCCTATTTTGGAAAATGTGACCACCGCCGCTCCCATGGCTATTGCACCGACAAAAAACCCGATAATCAGTCGTTTGCGTCCGGTCGCTATTCCCAACGATATCGCCTGGACAATGTGCGCCACCCACCCGGCACGCGTATACGCGGCAACCTGCGCGAGCAGAACCGCCAGGAGAGTCACAAGTCCGAGCATGCGCATTCGCACACTCTGACGAATGAACACCCAGGCGATGAGGATGGGAAGGACGAGCACGAGATAGGTGGTCAACCAGTTGTAATCCGAAGTGGGAGCACCTGCACGTACGAGACGATCTCTCCACGTTCCTCCACGGGAGATAAAATCTTCTAGCGCATAGCCTGACAAGGCGAGGCTGCCCAATATGACGGCCCATACCACCTGTCGTATTAGAGTGCGGTCCTTGTCGTAGTGACGTAGAACGAATGTCCCCCAATAAAAGATAAGAACGTGTGCCACAAACTTTCGCCATTCTGAGAAACTGTAGGCCGGATCAATCGCGAACGGAACCGTACAGAGCACCCAACCGATAAACCCCAAAAGCGGTACGTCGATTGGCGTTCGAACAAGCGGCATACTCCGGTCGATCCAGCAAAGCGACAATCCCGCCGCAAGCAACGCAAAGAACGCGTATTCTTGGTAATGAAAAAGGAAAGGGAAAAAACTCATAAACGTAAGCCCAACTAAACCGTACCTTTGAAGCTCACGGATGGCCCTCTTCGATCGAAAATTGACGCTCTCTTTGACGTCGCTCGACCCGCTCTGAATTTCAATGTCCTGCTTCATGTGTTACGCGTCATTCAGACGGATGACCTTTTTTCCAACACGACGAGCAACCGGAACGCGAGCAGCCGGCCGAGACGGCGGCACCATTGCTCGAACCGTAGGAGAGGGTCGATGGACCACAGCGGAACCAATGACGGACGATCGAAGCCGCCGCTGAGCGGATAGGCGAAGTAGGCCAGATGCTCGTGAACGATCTTCGCAAGTTGCGGGTACAGCCGGTGAAACCGCTCGTAGGAGCGCTCGAAGACAATGCGCGCAACGGCTTGATTGGCATCGAATGGCCGTCGTTGCGCCAGCGGAGCCACGATCGTGAGAGGATCGCGTTTGAAATCCATGGGCTCCGGATGCAGGAATCGGTAGATCGGCCACGAGAGCGCGGACACGTACGGATCCATGATCACGATGCGACCGCTCGGGACGAGGACGCGTAGCGCGTCGTCAAAAAAATACCGCACGTTTTCCAGATGGTGCAGCACGTCGAACAACACGACGTTCGAGACGCTCCTACTGCGAAAGGGAAGGTGTTGGGCATCAACCAGCGCATCGAGCCAAGGCATTCTCACGAGGTCGGTGCACAGCACGTGCGGGGAGAACTCCTTTAAATTCCCGGTGCCCCCACCCACTTCGACCGTCAGACCGGGCTGCAGATATCGAGCGATCTCCAGATACCAGGAGGCATACAGCCGTCTCAGCACGGGCTTTTTTGTCCAGAGGGTGTGATGACGGCGCAACACGTCTTCGGACATCAGACGGCTTTCAAGCGAAAGAATCCATAGACCGTCATCTTGAGCAGCAACCAGCCGTGTTGGAACCGATTGATGTTCGTCGTCCCGTACGTACGCTCCTGGTATCTGATCGGCACTTCTAAAATTTTGAGATTGAGCTTTGAGGCGCCGAACAGCAGGTCAAAATCGCCGAACGGATCAAAATCCCCGAAGTACCATCGGTTTGCGGCAATGCGCTCGTAATCTCTGCGAAACAGGACCTTCGTTCCGCAGAGCGTATCCTTGATCCGCTCGCCCAGCAGCCAGGTAAACGCCATGCTGAAAAACTTGTTTCCGAGCAGATTCAACAGCCGCATCGCTTTTTGCTCCATCGGGTATACCAGGCGGCTGCCATTGATAAACTCTCCCTTGCCATGTGCGATGGCATCATAAAACTTTGGAAGGTCTTCCGGCGGCATGGTCAGGTCGGCATCCAGAATCATCAGAAGATCGCCATTGGCATGGGCGAAGCCCTTTCGAACCGCATCCCCTTTTCCTTTGCCATCCTGAATGAACAACTTAATGTCCTTGTGGGGATACGCTTTGATGATTCGTTCTATTTCCTCGACGGTTCCATCGGTGGAGTGACCATCGACAAAGATAATTTCCTGATGAGTTCCGAAGACGGGAATCCGAGTGACAGCAGCCTCGACGTTTCCCATTTCATTACGGCAAGGGATGACGATGCTGACAGAGTATGCCTGAGAGGCCTGCAACCCCCGAACCCTCGCGACGACGTACTGTGCCAGGCAGAGCCGGTTGATGCCTGGAAGAATGACTACGAAGCGGTTGAGTAACGTGGCGATGAGCGGTATTTTCTTGGGCAACAGGAACCGATTTTCGACCTTCACGACTTCATAATCCGCCAGTCGCAAGAGATTTCTGATATCAGCCGGTGAAAGCCAGTTTTGTTGTTGCTGCGGCATCTTTAGGCCGATCCGTTCCGCGAGACGCAATAGGGGCTCCCAGAGAAAATTGTAATAAACGATGATCACTCGCGTATGCGGCTCGCAGAATCGCCGCAGTCTCTTCAATGTGGATTCCACGTCGAGCAGATGCCCGATGATATCGAGCAGCAGAATGACATCGAAGGTTTCATTCGTCTCCAGCTCATCGACATCTATTGCGCGAAATTCTAGATCGGGATGGCGGGCAGCCGCCCGTCTGATCATCGCGGCGCTGAGATCGATGCCCAAGCCGCGCTTCGGCTTCAACGCGGCGAGTTGGTCTCCCAATCCGCAACCGATCTCTAAGATCTTCAGGCCTTCCGGAACGAGGAATCGGAGATAGCGCAGCTGATCTTCATAGTAGTATCGTGCCTTGTCCTGCCAGCGCGTGCGCTCCAGCGACAACCGGTCGAAGCGTTCGGAAAGCTCATGCTTACGGAGCTGGTCTCGTTGCATCATCTCCGCCCACTGCGTCGTGGGTCCGGAACTTACTGGAGAGGCACCACATCAGCCGTGTCGATCTCAACCGCGGCCGCCTGCTGAATGAGGCGCACGCCGAGAATCAAGCGATGCCGCTTGTCCTTGCGGAGCAGGATCCCTTGAACGCCCTGAAGCGGCCCTCTGACAACTTCCACTTTCATGCCTTCTTGAAGATACGGATGCGAATCATACGGGAGGACGCTCGTCATTAAGGCCTGGAGGGCCGTGATCTCCTCGTCCGGAATCGGTTCAGGATGGTGCCCCCCGCCGACGATATCGACAACCCCGACGGTCTTCAGGACCGGCAGCTTCTGGTCCATCGCACAACGGACGAAACAATAGCCAGAGAACAAGGGCACTTCGATTTCCTTTTTCCGGTCCTTCCATTGACTGAGACGCTTAACAGTCGGCAGAAGCGGTTCGATGCCTTGATGAACAAGCTGGTCGCGCACCATCTTTTCGTGCCGTGACCGCGTCCGCAGCGCGTACCAATGAAGCACGTTCGTTTGGTTAGTTTGGTTTGTCTGATTGATTTGGTCTATCTGGTTCATTTGGTCTATCTTGTCTATCCGGTCAATCGTATCTATTTCGTCTTGCGGTCTTTCCTTCTAAGGTACCGAATGAGCCCGGATATAATTTTGCTGGTTCTTCCTGCTTGCTTATAGATTGATTCAAAACTCTCTTTGGACAGATAGCCTTGATCTACCGCCACATATAGATGGCTCTGAACTTCAGCTGCCGATGACACAGCAATGAACAGGAATTGAACGAACTCCCTGTCAGAATGTCGAACGAACCCCTCTGCGACGT
>DASTQE010000050.1:0-5007 GCA_035761895.1 Nitrospira sp.
GGTGTCGTTCTCCGACCAACGATTGGAGATGGCGGAGAATGCTGGTGCGACGGTTAGGCAAGGGACGGTCGCGGTGCTACGCCGTAATTTCAGTTCCAATGCCTTTGCGCGTAAACACCTCGAGGAGAATGGCATGCGGCATGCGACCGTCGATGATGTGGGCCTTGCCCACTCCCTGTTCCAGGGCATCCAGGCACGCATGGACTTTTGGCAGCATGCCCTCGGTGATCGTCCCTTTCTTGACCATCCGCTGGACGTCCTTGCGCGAGACCGTGGACAGATGGCGTCCCTTGGAATCACGGATGCCCTTGATATCCGTCATCATGACGAGCTTTTCGGCGTGCAAGGCGCCGGCGATCGCTCCGGCCACAAGATCGGCATTGATGTTGTACGTGTTGCCCTCCCGGTCGGTCCCAATCGGAGCGATCACCGGAATATAATGGTCGCCTTGGAGCTTGAACAGCAGGCTGGGGTCGACTTTTTCGATATCTCCCACGAAGCCGAAATCGCTTTCCGCATCATCGTCGTCGAGGTCCCGCTCCAAACTTTCGGCCCAAGCCCGCACCGTCAATGGTTTCGTCAGAATCAATCCCCCGTCTTTGCCGCTGAGACCGACGGCGCTCCCGCCGTGGCGGTTAATGAGGTCCGTGATCTCCATATTGATTTTGCCCGCCAGCACCATTTCCACGATTTCCATGGTCGCTTCATTGGTCACGCGCACTCCGTGCACAAATTTCGATTCGATGCCGAGGCGGTCGAGCATCTTGTCGATTTGCGGTCCCCCGCCATGAATAATGACCGGATTGAGGCCGACGTATTTCAACAGGACCACGTCCTGAGCAAATCGCTCCTTCAATGAGGATTCCGTCATCGCGTTGCCGCCGTACTTGATCACGATCGTCTTGCCGCGAAACGTACGGATGTACGGCAAGGCTTCGATGAGCACGTTGGCTTTCCGGATGAGTTTGTTCATCGTCGGCTCCTGTGAGTGTTGATCACCCGGTCGACAGGCGTGACCATAGCACGATCACGCACGTCAGGCCCAGCGAAAATCCCACCGAGCAGCAGTTCCCTCACCGCTTCCCCCCCTTGGACGCACGGCCGTCTCTCGCCCGACCTGCTCTCGGATGGGCGCGATCGTAGACAGCCATCAACTGATCGGTCGCCACATGCGTGTACCGCTGAGTCGTGCTGAGCGAGGCATGCCCCAACATCTCCTGAATGCTGCGCAGGTCCGCCCCCTCATCGAGGAGGTGGGTCGCAAAGGAGTGACGCAGCGTGTGCGGACTGACTGCTCCGCCCGCAAGCCGGCTCGAGTATCGCGCGACGATGCGGGCCACGCTCCGGCTCGTCAGTCGCCCTCCTCGCTGGTTGCAAAACAGCGCCAGGCCTCCGGAGACGTGCCGGGAAAGACTCGCGCGGTACCGGCGGATCGCCTGCAACGCGACATCCCCGATGGGCACAATCCGCTCCTTGCGCCCCTTTCCCTGCAAGCGGACGAGCCCTTCCGACCCGCGAACGTCCTCGAGATCAAGAGCCACCAGCTCGCTTACGCGCGCGCCCGTGGAATACAGCGTTTCCAGCAAGGCGCGGTCCCGCAACGATCCGACCGTATGGTCGGCGGGAAAGCTCATCAGGGCATCAGCATCGTCTTTGGTAAGGACACGTGGCAGGAATTTGGGTTGCTTCGGCGTCCGCATGGCATCGACCGGGTTGCGGCCAATGAGGCCACGTCGTGTGAGGTATCGATAAAAACTTTTGATGACGGCAAGCTTCCGCGCCAACGAGGACGGTTTGCCGCCTCTGTGATCAAGCCACTGGAGATACGCCCGGACGGCATCGGCGGACAGCGAGGCGGGATCGACCGGTGAGAAGGCCAACCGGCGGGATACGAGAAACCTGTTCAATTGCCGGAGGTCCGAGGCGTAATTCCGGAGCGTCTCCGAAGATGCCCGTTGCTCGGTCCGGAGAAACGCTATGAAAGCCCTGATCGGTTCATCCATGCGGCATGGTCCTCAAGCGCCCGCTGGGAAATCAGCTGACGCTTGCGCTCTTTGTCCCTGACAGTCACGGAGAGGGGCGGGAACAGTCCGAAATTCATGTTCATCGGCTGAAAATGCCGCGGGTCCGTGCCGGTAATGTAGGACAGCAGACAGCCGTGAGCCGTCGTGGGCGGAGGCGTGAGCAACGGCAGACCTCGAAGTTCGCGAACGGCGTTGATCCCGGCGAGACCTCCCATCGCCGCCGAATCCGTATAGCCTTCCACACCGACCAACTGGCCGGCGAAGAACAGTGTACTGCGGTCTTTGAACTGCAGGGTGTTGCGCAACAAGTGCGGTGAGTTGATGAAGGTATTGCGATGCAAACTGCCGTAACGGAGAAATTCCGCTTGTTCAAGGCCGGGAATCATTCGGAACACCCGCTTTTGCTCGCCATAGGTCAGCCGGGTTTGGAATCCAACCATGTTGTAGCAGGAGCGGTGGGCATTTTCCGTTCTGAGCTGCACGACCGCGTAGAGGCGGGTCCCGTTCGGACTCTCAAGGCCCACCGGCTTCAAAGGACCGAACTGCATGGTCTGTCTTCCGCGTTCAGCCATCACCTCAATCGGCAGGCAGGCCTCAAAATAAGGAATCTGCTCGAACGCTTTCGGTTGCACCTTTTCCGCCGTCAGGAGCGCCTGATAAAACTGTTGATACGTTGGCTCGTCCATCGGGCAGTTGAGGTAATCATCTCCACCCTTGTCATAGCGCGACGCCCGAAAGGCGACCTGCATATTAATGGACTCCGCGTCGACAATCGGCGATATTGCATCATAGAAATAGAGATGATTCGACTGGGTAAGCCGCGCGATGGCCTGGGACAATTTGTCCGAGGTCAGAGGGCCCGTGGCCACGATGCAGACGCCATCGGTCGGGATCTCGGTGATTTCCTCTCGAAGGATGCGGACATTCGGATGACTGTCGAGGGCCTGCGTGATCTTGAATGAAAACTGCTCCCGGTCCACCGCGAGCGCCGATCCAGCCGGCACGCGCACCTCGTCCGCAATCCTGATAACCAGCGACCCCTGGTGTCGCATTTCGGCCTTGAGGATGCCGGCGGCACTACAGGGATCCGCTGAGCCGAGCGAATTGGAACAGACCAGTTCGGCCAGCCCTCCGGTTTTGTGAGCGGGTGTGGCTTCCTTGGGACGCATCTCATAGAGCGTAACTTTCGCTCCGCGATTGGCCGCCTGCCAGGCGGCTTCGGAACCGGCCAAACCCCCGCCGATAATGATGACGTCTTCGCGCATCTGAGAGGGACTCCGTGAGAGAACTGATGTGAAGAAGTGGCATTGTAGAAATCGTCTTTCAGGGATGTCAAGGCAACCAGCGCCCGCATTGAACCTCGCTAAACCCTCATGCTAGACTCCGGCCGATGGGCGATTAGCTCAGTGGCAGAGCGCTTCCTTCACACGGAAGAGGCCACAGGTTCGATACCTGTATCGCCCACCATCCTTTCAAGGACTTGCGAGACACCAACCTCCGACAACCCTGCCACTGTGGTCAATCGTGAGTCACGGTTGCCCTGCGTCGCTCTCAGAAGACGCCACCCGCAAGCTCTCGGATACCAAGCGTGCTCGTCCGAAAACAACATGGGGCGTCTCATGAGCCGCAATGCATGTGGACGACATGCATTGACTGCGAGGATATGATCCGGTATGCTGACGCCAACTGTTCCCTTGTATCAGTCCGGCTGGGAACCTGCAGAGTATCACGGACTTCGCGATCGCATCGCGACCAGGTCCAGTCTGGAGCGGCACCCTTCCTGGTTGTTTCTCCCCTCGGTTCTCTGATCCCGTCATCATGCGATCACACTGAAAGGATGTGTAGTGGATACGTTTCTACAAGTTAATTTTCACGACATTGGTGTGTCCGAGGCATTGGTCAAGGATTTGGCCCTGGCAGGGCTCACTTCCCCCACCCCCATACAAGCACAGGCGATTCCTCTGGCACTCGCTGGGCGTGACGTGATCGGCTGTGCCCAGACAGGAACGGGGAAAACCGCCGCATTTGTCATTCCGATTATCGAACGGTTAGTCCAGTTGCCAATAACCGAGCCGCAAGCATTGATACTGGCTCCGACCCGGGAGCTGGCGCTCCAGATACTCACCACAATCGATACACTCGGTCGCCGCCGCGGGATTTTCGGGACAGTCCTGGTGGGCGGCGCTGACATGCAAGCTCAGGTACGGGGTCTCCGTCAGCGGCCGCACATTCTTGTCGCGACGCCGGGGCGCTTACTCGATCACATGTGGAATGGAACCGTGAACTTGCTGGCCATCAAAATCCTGGTTCTCGATGAGGCCGACCGGATGCTGGACATGGGGTTTGCCCCGCAAATTAACCAAATCCTCAGTGCAGTGCCGGAGGAACGGCAGACGTTGCTGTTCTCCGCCACACTGCCGTCCGATCTGACGCAGTTCATAGGAGCCAGCGTCAATGACCCGGTTCGCGTCATGGCGACGCCTTCGGCCACGACAGCGGACGGCGTCGCGCAAGCGCTGCATTATACGACCCATACCGGCAAGCCGGACTTACTCCTCTCCCTGTTAAAACACGAGAAGGAGACTGTCCTCGTCTTCACCCGGACCAAGCATCGGGCGGATCATGTAGGGCGCGTGCTCAGCCGTGCAGGACACCGCGTTGGCATCCTCCATGGCGATCGAAGTTTTTCACAACGTCGAAACGCGCTGGATGGCTTTAAGCGCGGGGTGTTTCGCGTGCTCGTCGCAACGGATATTGCCGCTCGAGGTATCGATGTGGCCAATATTGGTCACGTGATCAACTTCGATTTACCCTATTGCCCTGAGGACTATGTGCATCGAATCGGCCGGACGGCCCGAATGAAGGCTACCGGTCGTGCCACCAGTTTCATAACTGCCGAGGATCCGGAACAGCTCCGTGCCATCGAACGCCTCCTTGGCCATGCGGTGCCCTGGGCCTCCGGCAGTCCACGGCCTTCATCCGA
>DASTQE010000051.1:0-25274 GCA_035761895.1 Nitrospira sp.
GTGAACGCTAATCGTCACAAAGTATAATCTGGCGCTTCGCGAGTAACGATTAACGAATATCGGCTTTATCCTTGAATTTCGTCTTCCACCATCTCCTCGCTCGCCGGCATGCCGTACGCGACATACTTGGCATATGACAGATAGATCATGGCGCTGTCCCGCATGGCTTTGGATCCCTGGGTCATGCGCACCAACTTGTCGGAGCCTGGTTGCTCGGTATTCTGGAGCACCACGACATGATCTTGAAGCAGCTTCGTGTACCGCTCGACGGCGGCTTCGACATCTTTATAGGCTTGCAAGATGGCGTTTGTCATGGTTGTCCTCCTTCGCAACGTCAGCATACACTAGGGCATGGCGCCTTTCCAAGGCAAGGAAGCCGTCCGGCTCTCACCTCTCCTGTCGGGAATTCTTGAGCAAATCGAGGCGGAGCAGCTAGACTCAGAAGGGTCGAGGAAGGCCCTGGCCGTCGCCGAACTGTCCCGTCTGTTCACAAAAGAGCGGGACTCGCTCGCCATAGGCTATCTCAACGATCCGGGCCTGGCAGCGGCCTATCTCAGCTACTTTTTCCCCGTCAATCTCTGCAAGATCCAAGTTCTGCTCGATGAACTGCCGGATGACTGGTACAAGGCGCCGGCGGATCGTGCTCTCCAAGTGCTCGACCTCGGAGCTGGACCGGGCACCGGTGCCTTGGCTGTTCTGGATTGGCTCAACCAGCATGATCCTGATTCGCTGGGGGGACTCACTGTTGTGGCCGTTGATGCGTCCGCGGATGCGCTGCGCCAGGCGCAACTTCTTTGGACGGCCTACTCACGCCTGGCGCGCATGAGTGATGCGAGTCTTAGCCTTCACGAAGGCGACGTTGCGCGTCCTGCGAACCAGGGCTGGCGCCATGCCGTTGCATACAGAGCGCCCTACGATCTGATTGTCGTTGCAAACTGCCTCAACGAGTTGTTTGGTCGAACATCCCGTGCCGTCAAGAAGCGGGCTGCTCTGGTCGCCGACCTGCTTGCGCTGCTCGCGCCGCATGGGACTCTGATGCTCGTGGAGCCCGCCTTACGTGAGACGTCGCGCGCCTTACATTACGTCCGCGACCAATTGCTTCAAGAACAGCGGTGCACGATCTATAGCCCATGCCTTCACGAACGCAATTGTCCGGCCTTGATTCAGGAGGATGACTGGTGCCATGAGGAACGGCCTTGGGTGCCTTCTGCGTCTATTCAACTGATCGATCAGGAGGTGGGGTTCATCAAAGACGCGCTGAAATTCTCCTATTTGCTGTTGAGAACCGACGGACGGACGATTGTCGAGCGTAACCCGCAGACGTTTCGTGTGGTAAGCGAATTGCGGAAATTGAAAGGAGATACGAGGGCCTGGCTCTGCAATGAGCTCGGACGTCCAGAGGTGGGCCGATTGGATCGTGCTCTGTCTGCGAGCAATTCTACCTGGGATCAATGTCAACGTGGAACGATCGTGCGGATTGAAGAGATTACGCGCAAAGAACGAGCCTCGCTAGGAAGGATTCCAGCCGATGCGAGGGTCGACATCGTTCGTTCTGTCTGATCTCAACTCACCAGCATGAGCTTTCTTACGCCAGATTATTTCATTCACGCTGCAAACATCCTTCTGTTGATTGCGTACAGCGTTCGCGACGTGTGGTTATGCTTGTCCGCGATATCGGCTTCGATGATCGCCATCCCTTTTTATAATGGACAAGTTGCGTAGCTGAGGGTGACGTTCGAGCCGGAGCGTAGAGCAGAGGAGGACTGGTCAGTGGATCAATGGCTGAATGCTGATAGCCAGGAGAAGTTAGTCGGCTTCAGGCTCTGAGCTACCGTGTTGGTGGGAGACTTTGTCCTCTTCGAACAACTCTTCCATCTCTTCGGCGATCATGTCGCGATCGTTCGGGACAGAGACGAGGGGTATCTCTTTGCGGGCTTTTGGCTGCTCCGGCTCTTCGGATGGTTTGGGTTGTTTGGGATCGTCGGTCATGACTAAAGTATACACCAGGTCCGAGCCACATGTTGAAAAAAGTCTGCTGTGCTTCGAGTAGCTGTAGGGCTGCTACTCGAACGCCTCAAGTGACGATGGTTCAGCAAAGGGACGCTTGCAGCCTCCGCAGGTCACAAAATAAATGGATTCCCGGACGGACATCGTCGCGCGGAAGTCGAGGCGGACCCCCCGGTGATTACAGGCAGTGCAGGAGATTTCCTTGAGTCGGTAAGGCACGTCCGGTTGAGTGCGGAGATAAAACTCCATATCGGTATAGATGGGAAAGCTGTAAAAGCATTTCTTACACACCCCCCGCCATTCGCCGTCCGCCTGCATGAACCGCTGATCGATGCCGAAGCTGGATTGCTTGCAGATGGCGCACTTTACGTCGGCCAGTCTGTGTTCGACCTCTTGGACGGTCAGTGCCGGCATGAGTGGTATCCCCTTCAGCGGAGTATAACGTTCGGGAAAACTTGACTGCAACCGAGGGTCAAGAGGTTATGCTTGACCCTCCAGGCGATCCTCTCTAATACTGGCGGTATGTATCAGATTACGGATACGCTCTTTGTCGGAAACATCTACGAAGCTGAGAAGCCGCCTGCCCATATTAGCGCGGTGCTTCTCGTCGCCGAAGAATTCACCCCCGACCCGCCGGCCGGCGTGATCTACGAGAGGATTCCGTTGAAAGAATTCGGGGAGGCGAAGCCTGCTTCATTGGACCAGGCCGTCGAATGGATTGCGCGCCACCATCCGGACAATCGTGTGCTGGTCTGCTGCCGGGCGGGAATGGGCCGTTCAGTGTCGGTCGTCATGGCCTATCTGTGTTGCGTTCACAACATGGCCTATCCTGACGTCCTTCAATTAATCATGACTCGCCGGCCCGCGGCCTGCCCGTTGCCGAATATCCAAGCGACCATCCAGCAGGTTCACCAACTTCGGCAAACCCGGCGCATCTAGGACCCCATCGGGCCCATTGCCTTTTCCCAGGCCACAATGGCCTAATCAGTCATGCCTGAACTCCCTGAAGCCGAGGTTGTTGTCAGACAGATCCGCGCTCGCTTGTCAGGAGCGACGTTGACCGACACCTGGATTGGTCGGACCGATATCGTGCGCGAAGGCTTTCGCGAACGGGGCTGGTATTCCGGGTCGGTTCTGCAGGCGGCCGACCGGTTCGGAAAGAGCGTCGCCCTGAGCTTTGAGCGGCAGGGGCAGACCCGCTACATCGTGGCTGAACTCGGCATGACGGGTCTGCTGTTGTTTCCGTCTGCACGCCCGAGATTTCCTCAGCACATCCATGTGCGCATGACGTTCTCAGGAGCCGGAGAATCCGAACTGCGGTATTGGAATCCGAGGCGGTTTGGACGGCTGTCGCTGCTTGATCAACAGGGTCTGGAGGCCTACCTCGCACGGCGGTTCGGCTGCGATCCGTTGACGGTCACTTGGGAGGAGTTTTTTCGAATCGTGAAGGGACGCTCCGGGCGGCTCAAGCCCCTCCTCATGCATCAACAAGTGATCGCAGGGATCGGGAACATCTATGCCAATGAGATTCTGTTTCGCGCCCGTCTCCATCCCAACACCCGAGCCAGTCGCCTCTCGATCTCCAAGATCGAGCAGCTCTTCCGTGTGACACGCGACGTGCTTCAGGAAGCGATTGCCTGTGGCGGCTCGAGTGTCCGGGATTTCTTCGCGCCCGATGGAAGCGAGGGGGAATTCAAGCATCGTCATCTCGTGTACGACAAAGAGGGCGCTCCCTGCCCCAATCGTTGCGGCCAGGCCATCCGGCGCCTGCAGAGCGAGCGCAGCTCATTTTTCTGCCCCTTCTGCCAATCACGGAAGCGGATCCGTTATCCTTTCTTTCCGCAAAGCCAGGGGAATCCCTAGGCAAGCCGATGAAAATCCACAGAGTTAGGCTGGTTTTCCGGCCACGGGTGTCTGCTAGGTCTTTTGCTCCCTGATCGTTTAGTTCCTCTGGTGTATTGAGTCATCTCCGCGGTTTCGCTACAATCCGGCTCCCTTACAGCGGTTCTTCAATACCCCAAGGAGCGATGCCATGGCCAAAGTGCTGGAAGGTCCCGGGATGGGACTGATGAAAAAGTGGGGCATCCACGTTCCCAACTACGTTGTCGTCACCTCAGCAAACGAACTTGCCAAACTCGGTCAAGCCAATGAGTGGATGAAGCAATCGAAATTGGTCGCCAAAGCCCATGAAGCGCTTGGCTCCCGATTCAAGCTCGGTCTTGTAAAGGTCGGGCTCGATTTGAACGCCGCCATCGCCGCCACCAAAGAGATGATCGGCCGTCAGGTCGGCAGCATCACGGTCTCCCAGGTCATTGTCTCGGAAATGATTCCGCACAAAGAAGAATACTATTGTGCGGTGAAATCCACGCGCGAGGGGAGCGAAATTCTCGTCGCTAATTGCGGAGGCATCGAAGTCGAATCGAATTGGGACCGCGTGAAGCGTCTTTGTCTCGACGTCGGCCAACAACCAGCGCCGGACGCCTTGGAGAAGGTGGTCAAGGATGCCGGATTTTCAGGGCCGCTCGTCAAGAAAATGGCCGATTTTGCCGGTAAGATGTTCATCTGCTTCGACAACGAAGACGCGCAGTATCTGGAAGTCAACCCGGTTGTCATCCGGGAAAACGACGGCGAACTGGTCGCCCTCGATGCGGTCACGCTGCTCGACGGCGATGCCAAATTCCGTCACCCGGACTGGAATTTCCAATTTGCGGCCGAATTCGGCCGTGCCTACAGCAAAGACGAAATGGACGTCATGGCTGTCGACAGCAAGATCAAGGGATCGGTCAAATTTATTGAGATTCCCGGTGGCGACACGGCGATGCTGCCTGCGGGAGGCGGGGCCAGCGTGTATTATTCCGACGCGGTGGTGGCTCGTGGTGGCAAATTGGCCAACTATGCCGAATACTCCGGCGACCCCCCCGACTGGGCCGTCGAAGTGCTGACAGAAAAAGTCTGCTCGCTGCCCGGCATCAAGAACATCATCGTCGGCGGAGCCATCGCCAATTTCACCGACGTGAAAAAGACCTTCGGCGGCATCATTAACGGTTTCCGGAAGGCCAAAGCGGACGGCAAGCTGAAGAACGTGCGGATCTGGGTGCGCCGGGGCGGGCCACGCGAGAAGGAAGGCCTTGATGCCATGCGTGCGCTCAAGGAAGAAGGGTTCGACATAAACGTCTTCGACCGCAACACCCCGCTGACGGACATCGTCGACAAGGCGCTGCAGAAATAGTGAACAGTGATCAGTGATGCGTGACCGGCCGCCACTGCCGCTCATCACCCATCACACGTCACTCATCACCGGTTAAGAAGAGGGAGATTTCGATGAGCATTCTGGCCAACAAGGACACGCGTGTGGTCATCCAGGGCGGGCAGGCCGGTGTGAACGCCGCGCGCCGCATGGCGGAATTCTGCTACCTGATCAAACGGCCGCTGAACGTCGAAGCGTTCGTGTATCCGCCGGATGCCGGAAAAACCAACGAAATTCCGTACGGCAGCGGACTCATCGCCATTCCCGTCTACAAGTCCATCGCTGAAGCCACGAAGAACCATCCCACCATCAACACGAGCCTGGTCTACATCGGCGCCGACCGTGCGATGAAGGGCGGCATGGAAGCGCTCGACGATCCCCACATCAAGGTCGTGTCTATGATTACGGAGGGCGTGCCCGAGAAAGACGCCAAGCTGCTGGGGGCTCACGCGCGGAAACTCGGCAAGGTCTTCAACGGTCCCTCTTCCATCGGCATCATTTCGGCCGGCGCATGTCGACTGGGCGTGATTGGGGGTGCTTTCGATAACCTGGTCCTCTCAAAGCTCTATCGTGAAGGTTCGTTTGGTGTCATCACCAAGTCCGGCGGCCTTTCCAACGAGATCATCTGGATCTGCTCGCAGTTTGCCGACGGCATCACGACGGCGATTGGTATTGGGGGCGATGCCTATCCCGGCACCGACTACGTGAGCTATCTGGAGATGTTTGAGAACGATCCGCAAACCAAGGCCGTCGTCATCGTCGGCGAAATGGGAGGGGATCTCGAAGAGCGGGCCGCCGAATGGTATGGCGCGAAAAAGCGCCGCATCAAGTTGATCGGCGTCGTGTCCGGCTTCTGCCAGGAAAGTCTGCCCAAGGGCATGAAGTTCGGTCACGCCGGAGCGAAGGAAGGCATGAAAGGCGAGGGCTCGGCACGCTCGAAGTCCGATGCGCTCAAAAAAGCGGGCGCTCTCGTGCCGCCGACCTTCGGCGCGCTCGGACCGGCAATCAAGGAGACCTATCAGGAATTCCTCAAGTCCGGACAGGTCAAGGAGCCGGTCGAGCCGAGCATGCTCCCGAAACTGCCGAAGTCGGTCGAAGAGGCAATGAAGGCCGACGAAGTCATGGTGGCGCCACTCATCCGCACCACCATCAGTGATGACCGCGGCGACGAGCCCTGCTATGACGGGTATCCGGCCTCCGAATTGATCAACAAAGGATACGAGATCCCCCACGTGATCGGCCTGCTCTGGGATAAGCGGCTCATCTCGAAACAGGAAGCTGAAATCATTAAGCGCATCATGATGTTGTCGGCCGACCACGGACCCTGTGTCAGCGGCGCCTATGCCACCATTCTTGCGGCCTGCGCCGGAATCGGATTGTCGCAGTCGGTCGCCGCCGGCCTCATCATGATCGGCCCTCGCTTCGGCGGCGCCGTCACAGATGCCGGCCGTTGGTTCAAATACGCGGTGGACAACAGGATGACGGTGGACGAGTTTCTGACCTACATGAAGAAAAACGTGGGGCCGGTCCCTGGCATCGGTCATCGCGTCAAGAGCCTTCGCAATCCGGACAAGCGCGTCAAAGAGCTGGTCGGCTACGTGAAGAGTCTCAACATGAAGACCCCTTGTCTCGACTTCGCGTTACAAGTGGAGCAAGTGACAGCGGCAAAGAAAGACAACCTGATATTGAACGTGGACGGTACGATGGCGGCCGTCCTGGTCGATTTGGGATTCCCTGTGGAGAGTCTCAATGGCTTCTTTATTCTCTCGCGGACGATTGGGTTAATTGGCCATTGGGTCGATCAGAAACGCCAGGACAGCCGGCTGATACGGCTGTTCGATTATCTCGTCAACTATGCGGCGCCCAAACGAAGAGAAGTGCCGCCATTGAAATAGGCAAGTGGCGAGGAACCCGGGGCGAGAGGGAATCACCTCTAGCCCCTAGCCTCGTGCCTCTGGCCAGACTCAAGGAGTAAGCGATGTCGATGGATCTTGCAAAAAAACTGTACGCCAAAATGCCTGACGCCTGCGCCAAGGGCAGGGCGAAGTTCGGCCGTGCGCTGACACTGGCCGAGAAAATCCTGGTGTCTCACGCCGATAATTTCGAGACCCAAACGTGGGAGCGCGGCAAGGCCATGCTCGCCCTGCGCCCTGATCGCGTGGCCATGCAGGACGCGACGGCGCAAATGGCCATGCTGCAATTCATGCAGGCGGGGAAGAAAAAGGTCGCCGTGCCGAGCACCATTCACTGCGATCACCTGATTCGCGCCGAGATGGGATCGGAGAAGGACCTCCTTCGCGCCATGGACGAAAACAAGGAAGTTTACAACTTTCTTGCGTCGGCGGCGAAGAAGTACGGAATCGGATTCTGGAAGCCCGGCGCCGGCATCATCCATCAGGTCGTTCTGGAAAATTACGCGTTCCCGGGCTGTTTGATCATCGGCACCGACTCGCACACGCCCAACGGCGGTGGTCTCGGAGGCTTGGCGATCGGTGTCGGCGGAGCCGATGCCGGGGAGGTCATGGCCGGTCTGCCCTGGGAAGTGCTTCATCCGAAATTGATTGGCGTGAGGCTGACGGGGAAACTGAGCGGCTGGGCCTCTCCAAAGGACGTGATCCTCTATCTCTGCGGCCTTCTGACCGTGAAGGGCGGGACGAACAAGATCGTCGAATACTTCGGGCCAGGCGCGGAGACCATCAGCGCCACCGGCAAGGGGACCATCTGTAACATGGGTGCCGAGCTTGGAGCGACCACGTCCGTGTTTCCGTTCGATGAGAAGATGGTCGCCTACATGAAGATCACCGACCGATCGGATCTTGCCAATCTGGCGCTCACCAATAAGGCGCTGCTGGTGGCCGATCCGGAAGTGTATCGATCGCCGGAAAAGCATTACGATCAGATCGTGGAAGTGAATCTCTCGACGCTCGAGCCGCACGTGGTGGGGCCGCATACGCCCGACCTGGCGCGGCCGATCTCAAAGCTCGCGGATGAGGCCAAGGAGAAAGGATACCCGGTCGAATTGAAGGCGGCCTTGATCGGCAGCTGCACGAATTCCTCCTATGAGGACATCAGCCGGTCCGCCCACATTGCGCGTCAAGGATTGAGAGCGGGTTTGAAAGCCAAAACGTCGTTTTTGGTGTCTCCGGGCTCCGAGCGCATCTATCACACCATGAGGCGCGATGGGTTTTTGGAGACGTTCGAACAGCTCGGGGGGACCGTCCTGTCAAACTCCTGCGGCCCCTGCATCGGCCAGTGGAAGCGTGCAGACGGGGTCAAAGGCAAGGCGGACTCGATTGTCAGCTCCTTCAACCGCAACTTCCCCGGCCGCAACGATGGCATCAATGAGACGCTGTCGTTTTTGGCGAGCCCGGAAGTCGTGACAGCTTACGCACTCTCCGGCGATCTCCGGTTCGACCCGGTGAACCAGAAGCTCAAAGGTGCGGACGGCAAGGAATTCAAGCTGGAGCCGCCGGTGGGGGAGGAGTTGCCGGCAAAGGGCTTTGCCAAGGGCGAGGAAGGCTACGTGGCGCCGGCCGAGAACGGCGACTCGTTGAGCGTGGAGATCCCGCCGACCAGCGAGCGCTTACAGCTGTTGCAGCCGTTCCCGCGTTGGGACGGAAAAGATTTCGACAAGCTGCCGCTGCTCATCAAGACCAAAGGCAAGACGACGACCGATCACATCTCGCCGGCCGGTCCCTGGCTGAAGTTCCGCGGGCATTTGGACAAGATCAGCGACAATATGTTCCTCGGCGCCAACAGTGCGTTCGCCTCCGAGCCCGGAAAGGGCACCAACGTGCTGACCGGTGAATCGAATCTGACGATCGCGCAGATCGCCCGCGCATACAAATCCCAAGGGATCGGGTCGATCGTGGTCGGCGACGAGAACTACGGAGAAGGCAGCAGCCGGGAGCATGCCGCGATGTCGCCGCGCTTCTTGAACGTCCGCGCGGTCATCACCAAAAGTTTCGCGCGCATCCATGAAACCAATCTCAAAAAGCAGGGCATTCTGCCGTTGACGTTCGCCGACCCCAAAGACTACGACAAGATCGAGATGAACGACCGATTGAGCGTCGTGGATCTGGCGAACCTGGCACCCGGGAAGCCGGTCACGGTTGTTGTTCACAAGCCGAGCGGTGATGTGAAGATTCAAGCCAATCACAGCATGACCGCACAGCAAATCACCTGGTTCAAGGCCGGTTCGGCGTTGAACGCGCTGAACTAAACCAGCGACAAGAAGAGGGATATATCATGGCAAAAGCAGACAAGATCATCTATACGAAGACCGACGAAGCGCCGATGCTGGCGACCTATTCCTTTCTCCCGATCATCAATGCCTTCTCGAAGGCGGCAGGCGTCACGGTGGAATTGCGTGACATTTCGCTCGCAGGCCGGGTTCTCGCCGTGTTTCCGGAATATCTGACGCCGGAACAGAAGCAGCCTGATGCTCTGGCCGAGTTAGGCGAGCTCGCCAAGACGCCGGAAGCCAACATCATCAAGCTGCCGAACATCAGTGCTTCGACCCCCCAGCTCGTGGCTACGATCAAGGAACTGCAAAGTCAGGGCTACAAGCTGCCGGACTATCCCGAAAATCCCAAGGACGACAAGCAACGGGAGATTAAGGCTCGTTACGACAAAGTGAAAGGCAGCGCCGTCAATCCAGTGCTGCGTGAAGGAAACTCCGATCGTCGGGCTCCGCTCTCCGTGAAGGCGCATACCCGCAAACATCCGCACAAGATGGGACCGTGGAGTTCCGATTCCAAGACCCATGTTTCGCACATGACGGGGGGGGACTTCCGGTCGAACGAAAAGTCCACGACGATCCCGGCTGCCACCACCGCGAAGATCGAGTTTGTGGGAGCGGACGGGAAGGCGACCGTCTTGAAGGACAAGATCGCCCTGCAGGCGGGTGAAGTCCTCGATGCCACGTTCATGAGCGTCAAGGCGTTGCGCAAGTTCCTCGAAGAGCAGATTGAGGACGCAAAGAAGAAAGGCGTTCTCTTCTCGCTCCACATGAAGGCTACGATGATGAAGGTTTCGGATCCGAAGATCTTCGGCCATGCCGTCACCGTCTTCTACAAGGACGTCTTCGAGAAGCACGGCGAGACGCTCAAAAAGCTGAGCGTCGATCCGGACAACGGGATCGGCGACTTGTACGCCAAGATCAAGTCACTCCCCGATGATCAGCGCAAAGCGATCGAAGCCGACATCCAAGAGGTCTATAAGAAACGGCCGCCGATGGCGATGGTGAATTCGGACAAAGGCATCACGAATCTGCATGTGCCGAGCGATGTCATCATCGACGCCTCCATGCCGCCGGTTATCCGGGACTCGGGGAAGATGTGGAATCCGGAAGGCAAGCTGCAGGACGTGAAATGCGTCATTCCGGACTCCAGCTATGCGCCGGTCTACCATGAAGTGGTTGAGTTCTGTAAGAAGCACGGCGCCTTCGATCCCCGCACGATGGGGAGTGTGCCCAACGTCGGTTTGATGGCGCAAGCGGCCGAAGAATACGGCTCCCACGACAAGACCTTCAAAGCGCCGGGCAATGGCACCATTCGGATCGTCGATGCGTCTGGGAAAACGTTGCTCGAGCACAAGGTGGAAGAAGGCGATATCTGGCGTGCCTGTCAGGTGAAGGACACGCCGATCCAGGATTGGGTCAAGTTGGCTGTCAGCCGCGCCAAGGCGACCGGTGCGCCCGCCGTGTTCTGGTTGAACAAGGACCGCGCACACGACGCCGAATTGATCAAGAAAGTGAATGCATATTTGCCAAAGCATGATACGAGCGGCCTCGAGATTAAGATTATGTCTCCAGCCGACGCCTGCCGCTTCTCACTCGAGCGGATGAAGGAAGGCAAGGACACGATTTCGTGCACGGGCAACGTGCTCCGCGACTATCTCACGGACCTGTTCCCCATTCTCGAAATCGGCACGAGCGCAAAGATGCTCTCGATCGTCCCTCTGCTGAACGGCGGCGGGTTATTCGAAACGGGGGCGGGCGGATCGGCGCCGAAGCACGTGCAGCAGTTCCAGGAAGAGGGTTACCTGCGATGGGATTCTCTCGGTGAGTTCCTGGCGCTTGCCGCATCCCTCGAGCACCTGGCCAAGGTGGGGAACAATCAGGTGGCCAAGATCCTGGCCGATACACTGGATCAAGCCACCGGGAAGTTCCTGGAAAGCAACAAGTCACCCGCCCGCAAGGTCGGCGAGATCGACAATCGCGGCAGCCATTTCTACCTCGCCTTGTACTGGGCAGAGGCGTTGGCCGCGCAGACATCAGACAAGAAGATTGCGGACAGATTTGCGAAGATCGCTAAGGATCTGGGTGATAATGCCGCGAAGATCGATCAAGAGCTGCTGGCCGCTCAAGGCAAGCCTCAGGATGTCGGCGGCTACTATCACCCAGACGATGCGAAAGCAAGCAAGGCCATGCGGCCGAGCGCCACGCTGAACAGGATCATCGACGCGATTGCGTAGGGCCAGTGATGAGGGAAGGGTGATGGGTGACGAGTTGATCAGCAGCTTCTGATCACTGATCACCCATCACAATTTACGACCATGGCTACAGAAACGACCGACAGCCAAAACATCATCGACCAGCCGGAGGTATTGAAGCCTCGGATGGTGACGATCGAGATCTCCGGCAAGAAGGTGGAAGTGCCGGAGGGTATCACCGTCATCAAGGCGATGTGGTACGCCGGCCAGGAGGTCGTGCGGGGCGTCGGGTGCCTCGGCGGCTTCTGCGGCGCTTGTGCGACGTACTACAGAACGAAAGACGATCCGAAGGTCCGTACCTGTTTGGCTTGTCAAACGGCGGTGCAGGACGGCATGTCCTTTACGATGATGCCGCCATTCCCCGCACGCAAGGCCACCTACGACATCCAAAAGCTTCAGGATCCCAAACAAGACCTCTTCAATCTTTATCCGGAGGCGCCGCTCTGCCGGAACTGCAATGCCTGTACGGAAGCCTGCCCGCAGAAAATCGACGTGCGCGAAGGCGTCTGGAAGGCGGTCTTCGGCGACTTCAAGAGCGTCTCCGAGATGTTCATGGATTGCGTCATGTGCGGGATGTGCACGCCGGTGTGCATCGCCGACATTGCGCCGAATTTGGTGGCGCTTTATGTGAGCCGCGCCCAGGGCGCTCACTTCAGCGACAAAGCCGTCGGATTGGATGCGCGGATCAAGGAAATCGAGGACGGCCGGTTCAATGACGAGTGGAATAGGATTCTGAAGATGAATGACAAGGAACTCGCCGATCACTGCGCGACGGTGAAATAAGTACGATGGGCAAGGGGCGAGAGGCCAGGGGCAAGAGGTATGAATATGGGGTGATGCCTGTAACGGTAATGCCTCTAGCCCCTCGCCTCGCACCTATCGCCTAATTCTTATGGACATCCACGCTCTTCAGCAAATCGTACACAGCAGTAGGGATGCCCGCCGGAAGCAGACCATTCCGAAGTTTTCTCCCGCCGAACGTGATCAACTGATTCACAAGTACCATCCGGATTATCGGGCCAGCGCCTATCGGCCGATTCGCTTCGGTCCCAACAAGGGCGACCGGACGGTGGTGGAGCTGGCGACGCTCTTGGAGGGCGATAGTCCCGTCCCGGACGATGTGGATTTATCTCCCCACTATACGACCGACGTGTTGGTGATCGGGGGGGGCGGTGCTGGTTGTGCAGCTGCCTTGCATGCTCACGGGGCCGGCTCGAAGGTCATGCTGGCGACCAAGTTGCGTCTCGGCGATTCCAACAGCGTGATGGCGCAGGGCGGCATGCAGATCTCGGTGGCGCCGGAAGACTCCCCCGTTACGCACTTCATCGATACCCTCAAGGGCGGGCATATGCAGAATGACCATGCCTTGTTGAAGGTCATGGTGGAAGACGGGCCGGCGATCGCCAAATGGTTGATCGACTTGGGCGTTCTGTTCGACCGACAGGCCGACGGGAATCTTCACGTCAAGAAGGGCGGCGGCAGCTCAAAGCCGCGGCTGTTGACCTGCTCGGACTATACCGGCCTCGAGATCATGCGCGTCCTCAAGGACGAGGTGATCAATCAAAAGATCCAGTTGCTCGAATTCTGCGCGGCCGTTGAATTGTTGAGCGATGACGACGGCCAGTGTTCGGGAGCGATTTTTAAGGACCTCGACAATCAACGGTTTGTCGTGGTGGCAGCGAAATCCGTCATCCTGGCGACCGGCGGCATTGGCCGGCTGCACATCCAGGGGTTTCCCACCAGCAACCACTATGGCGCGACAGGAGACGGACTCTGCCTGTCCTACCGCATGGGAGCAAGGCTGGCCCATGTCGACACGTTTCAGTATCACCCCTCCGGTGCCGTGTACCCAGAACAACTGATCGGCGCCTTGGTCACCGAAGGGATCCGCTCTGAAGGCGGTCACTTGGTGAATGCCAAAGGTGAACGGTTCGTGAATGAGCTCGATACACGGGACGTGGTCTCTTCCTCCATCATTCGGGAATGTGAAGAGGGTCGAGGCATCCGCACGATGTCGGGCCGAGTCGGTGTCTGGCTGGATACGCCGCTCTTGGACGTCGAGCATGGACCGGGAACGCTCGAGAAACATTTTCCGGCCATGATGCTTCAGTTCGAGCGGTTCGGCATCGACATCAGCAAGGATCCGGTGTTGATCTATCCGACGCTGCACTATCAGAACGGAGGCGTCAAAATCGATACGAACGCGGAATCCGACGTCAAGAATCTCTTCGTCGCCGGCGAAGCGTCAGGCGGCCTCCATGGCCGCAACCGGTTGATGGGCAATTCTCTGCTCGATCTCATGGTGTTCGGCAAGCGATCAGGGCTGACTGCCTCCGCACGTGCGGCCGCGATGAAGCACGGCAAGCTGACACTCAAGCATTTGCAGCGCTTCCGCGCGGAAGCCCGGAAGCACGGAAATCCCAGTGGTGTCATTTCCCCCATGATCCTTCCGGCGTATACACGAAAGATTGGCTAAAGGCGAGAGGCAAGGGGCGAGAGGATCGAACCGCACTCTGGCCGCTTGCCCCGTACCCCTTGCCCACGACACAAGGAGCGACATGAACGTCCATGAATTTCAAGCCAAGTCATTGTTTGCCCAGTTCGGTGTCCCCGTGCCTCGAGGAAAGGAAATTACCTCTCCCGAAGCGGCCACGGCCTGGGCCAACGAATTGAATACACCGGTCTTCGTCGTCAAAGCGCAGATTCATGCCGGCGGCCGTGGGAAAGCGGGAGGCGTGAAGATTACAAAAGACAAGACGGCATGCGCCGGCCTCGCCAAGGAGCTGATCGGCAAGACACTGGTCACGCATCAGACAGGGCCCAAAGGCCGGAAGGTGCATCGCTTGTTGATGGAGGAAGGCGCAAACATTGCCAGGGAGTTGTACCTCTCCATTCTGGTTGATCGCGAGACGGGCTGGCCGACGTTTATCGCGAGCACGGAAGGCGGGATGGAGATCGAAGAAGTCGCCGAAAAGACCCCGGACAAGATCATCAAGGAGACCATCGATCCCGCTGTCGGGTTCCAGGGGCACAATGGCCGCAACATCGCGTTCGCCTTGGGCCTCCAACAGATCGAGCCGGCGGTGATCAATCCGTTCGTGCAGATGCTGGGCAATCTCTACCGTCTGTTCATGGAGAAGAATGCGGCGCTCGTCGAAATCAATCCCCTCATCATCACCAAGGAGAAGACGCTGGTCGCGCTGGACGGCAAAGTCTCGTTCGATGACAACGGCCTCTTTAAGCACGAGGATGTGCAAAAGATGCGCGATCTCAACGAAGAAGAGCCATTGGAAATCGAAGCGACGGCCAATAATCTCAACTATGTGAAATTGGATGGCAACATCGGTTGCATGGTGAACGGGGCTGGCCTTGCGATGGCCACGATGGATGTCATCAAGCTGGCCGGGAGCGAACCGGCCAACTTTCTGGATGTCGGCGGCGGTGCGACGAAGGAGACGGTTGCGGCCGGGTTTCGGATTCTCCTCAAGGATCCGAACGTCAAAGGCATCTTCATCAATATTTTCGGCGGAATCGTGCGGTGCGAGCGCATTGCACACGGCGTCATCGAGGCGGCGAAAGAAGTGAAAATCACCGTGCCCCTGGTAGTACGGTTGCAGGGCACCAATGCGGCAGAAGGGCGGAAACTGTTGGCCGAGTCCGGCTTGAAACTTGAGGTGGCAGACGACTTGTGGGAGGCGGCACAGAAGATTGTGAAGCTGACGGGAAAGGCAGCATAAGCAAGCGGGTCCTGTCCCCGAACAGCCCAAGCGTGCTCGCACCCCCGCCCGGTGTGGGGTCCCCCGCTGCACGCGCTTGGACGCCCGCTCGGCGCCACCCGTTAGAGAGAAGTCTTTCGACAGGGCAATGAGGAGAGGAGAAAGAAAGGATCCCCGCTCCTTCGGCATGTGAATCGCCGCAGCACACGCTGTCTTCCGTCACTGGAAGGGGATGGTGAATGAGGTGCGGGGCCCGAGCCTCCGCTCAAGTCGCGTCGCAGGGTCGGTCAGGCCGCATAAAGGAAGAAGAATGTTAGGAATTGCATTAATCTCACGTAATTACTTTTGGAGTCAGCGATGAGCATTCTCGTCAATAAGAATACGCGGGTGGTGGTGCAGGGCATTACGGGCAAGGAAGGCTCGTTCCATGCGACCCAATGCAAGGCCTACGGAACAAAGGTCGTTGCCGGAGTGACGCCAGGAAAGGCCGGGCAAGAGGTGGAGGGAATCCCCGTGTTCAACACGGTGGCCGACGCCGTCAAGAAGACCGACTGCGATACCTCCCTGATCTTCGTGCCACCGCCGTTTTGCGCTGACGCGATCCTTGAAGCGGCTGATGCAGGGATCAAGCTGATCATCTGCATCACCGAAGGTATCCCGGTCAACGACATGGTCAAGGTCAAACGGGCGCTCCGTGGCCGCGACGTCCGGTTGATCGGACCCAACTGCCCGGGCGTCATCACCGTCGATGAAGCGAAGATCGGCATTATGCCGGGGTTCATCCACAAGAAAGGCATTGTGGGTGTCGTCTCGCGCAGCGGCACCCTCACGTATGAAGCCGTGCATCAACTCTCGACGTTGGGTCTGGGTGAAACCACGTGCGTCGGCATCGGCGGCGACCCCGTGAACGGCACCGGCTTTGTCGATGTGCTGCCCTTGTTCGAAAAGGATCCGGAAACACAGGCGATCGTCATGATCGGTGAAATTGGCGGCGATGCGGAAGAAAAGGCGGCGGAGTTCATCAAGAAGCATGTGAAGAAGCCGGTGATCAGCTTTATCGCGGGCATTACTGCGCCTCCAGGCCGCCGTATGGGCCACGCCGGGGCGATCATTTCTGGTGGCAAAGGCACGGCAAGCGAAAAAATGAAGGCGCTCGAGGCGGCCGGCGTCCGCGTGGTGAAGAACCCGGCCGAGATCGGCAACGTCGTCAAGAAGGCCCTGGGCCGATAGATAAGGTTAAGCGCAGGTAAATTCCACCTCCGTTGTTATTTCCTTCCCCTTCCATTTGTAATCGTGGTAGGCTGTTAGTTGTCCTCCGACTCACACAGGGTTTGTTCCGCGTCATTCTCCCGGCAGTTGAGACCTCGCTTTGACCGAAGTCAATCAAGGAGTCTGTTTTGCGAGTCTTTCTGATCCACGTTCGGGACCCCCAGTTTTACGCGCTTCCTGCAAAAACACGCGCTAAAAACGGCAACATCCGTGTGATGGGTTTCCCGCCCATCGGGATCATGTCGCTATCCGCCGTGTTGAAGGAAGCCGGTCACGAATGTGTGATGTTCGATCAGGCGAATCCGGATACGCCCAATCATGTCATTGTCGAACAAATCAAAAAGCAGAAACCAGCGCTCATCGGCCTGAGCTTCCTGAGTACAACGAGCTATCCTTATGCAAAGATTCTCGCCCGTCAGATTCGTCTTGCCGATTCGACGGTCAAACTCGCGTTTGGCGGGGTATTCTCCAGTCTGAATGCCGGCCTCGTGAAGCTTCAATGTCCTGAAGTCGATTTCGTATGCCGCGGTGACGGCGAGCAGCTGCTACTCGATCTGCTCGCCCAGATGGACGCCCCAGAGAACGTCGGTGGCCTCACGTGGAGTAAGGACGGGAAGGTCATCAGCAATCCCGGTCGTCCAGTGGAACGGCACCTTGATCAATGGCCGTTCCCGGACCGTGAAAGCCTCCCGCTTGATTTCGTCGAGTCCATGCCGCTTGACGTCCCGGCCGTGCTCTCGATGGAGCGGTTTACCACGATGCAGACGTCGCGCGGCTGCCCTTGGCCCTGTGTCTTTTGCGACATTCCGATCTTCAATGAAGGCAAATGGCGGGCCCGCAGTGCCGCGCACGTCGTTGCCGAGCTGAAGCATCTCGAAGCGCAAGGGTATGGGTCCGTCTATTTCGTCGACGATCACTTTCTCCTCCAGCCGAAACGCATTGAAGCGATTTGCAACGGCGTGCAGCAGGAACAACTGACCATTCAATGGGGCATCGAAGGACGGGTAGACTCCGTCGCACAGCATCTCTTTCCGGCCATGGCGAAGGCCCATTGCCGGACAGTGATGTTCGGGATCGAGAGCGGCAGCCAGAAGATTCTGGATCGGCTCAAGAAAGAGCAAACTCTCGAAGAAGTGACGCAAGCGGTGACCAATGCCAAGAAGGCCGGCATTGAAATCGTCCACGGGTTCTTTACGGTTGGCAATCCTGATGAAACCGTTCAGGATATGAAGGCGACGTTCGATTTTGCAGCGAAATTGCCGCTCGATACGTTCGGATTCAACCGTCTGTGTGTGTATCGCGGGACCCCGCTTTGGCAAGAATATGTGAAACGAGGGCTCGTCAACGATGCGACCGATTGGTACAAATACTTCAAGTGTTCAGAAATCGACCCCACCTGCCTGCCGGGTGAAGTGATCAACAGGGTCCGGCAGCAAGGGTTGAAGAAGCTGTTTCTCTTCAAAATATTCCATCATCCACTGCAGACCGCCCGTCTCTTGCGGCGGTTTCTGCGTTTCATGCCGGTCAAGGACGTTCTGTATCTCATCATCAAGCCGTTCCTTGGGCAAAGGAAAGGCGCCACGAAGGCCGAAGTGCTGTCGCGTGCCGTGGAGCACGCAGAAATGAAAGATGCTGCTGCCCTCCTCACGCAATTAAGCGACGAACGGCTGCTAGAGGTGCTGCACGCGTCTCGAGAGGAGCGTCTGCTCCTGCAACAGGATGCAGAGCGTCGTAGAGAGCTTCCCATGGCCTCCGCCCGTTGATCTGTTCTACTCGCTCATTGCCCGCGCAATAGCAACAGCCTGTCCGCCCAGACCCAGGGTGCGCCTTCGTCCTCGTGTTTGCAGTAGACGAAGCAGCTTTTCCCCTTGCCGATGACGTTCCGAACCCGCTCTGCCCACTGCTCGAGTGCGCGTTCATCGTAGTCGCTTCGCCGCAAGCGCACGTACCAGAAGTCCGCGGTGTCACGACATTCGGCGGGGCGCTCGTCGGTATCGGCTGCGACCCATGACACGTTAAACCGCCGAAGCAGCGCTTCAACGCCCGGGTCATGCCAGGAATCGTGACGAAACTCGACTGCCCATCGAGTGTTCGCCGGCAACTGTCCGAGGAAGCCCGCGAGCCGGTCGTCGTCACGCTTCATGTTCGGCGGCAGTTGGACGAGCAAGGGGCCGAGGCGGTCAGCGGAAGCCAGCGGCTTCAATCTGTTCAGCATGACGTGGATGAAATCATAGCACTCCGGCTTGAGCCGCGAGCGATGGGTGATCTGCCGGTGCACTTTTGGTGCAAAGAGAAAGTGGGGTGGGGTCGCAGCCAGCCAATCGGCCACGGCCTTCTCAGAGGGGAGGCGGTACCACACGCCATCCAATTCCACAGTGTCATAGCGGGTCGCGTAATAGCCAAGAAAACCGGCTTGCTTGAGCGTCGGCGGATAGAATCTTCCCGGCCCCTGCCAGGGCTTGTAAGAATAGCCCGACAATCCGATATGCGCCTGTGCCATAGGTCCCGACGAGGTGCAGGCTATTGTATCGAGGTGCAAGGCGGGGCGATTACAAGGCGATGCCCCAGAAGTGCTTGGCGAACACCCCAATGCCGTAGGTGATGCTGACGGCGATGGCGATGATGGCCAGATTGAGTAGGATGCGTCGGGTGATATCCATGCCGGACAGGAACGAAAGAATGGTCGACACGACAATCACCATCAGACCCGCGGTGAGGACGGAAAAAAGGGCGTTTGTGGCTCCAAAGACCACTGGGAGGACCGGGACGACCGCGCCGGCCAGATACGCTGCTCCGACGACCAGCGCCGATCTGATCGGCGATTCTTCCATCGGCACGACCTCCGAAGGTTCCCCCAGGAAGACTTTCTTGGCGATCTCTGTCGTTTTGACTTCCATCTCGCTATTCAGCGCCAGAAAGGCGCCGGCCGCCATGGAAAGCGCTCCGGCGATGGCGGTCGTCGATGCCGCAACCAAGACCATGGTGGCTTCCCCAAAGGCACCGAAGAATCCGCTCACCGCGCCCAGAATTTCCACGAGCCCGTCGTTCAATCCCAAAAAGATATTGCGGATTTTCTCCGCATTGATTCGCCGTTCGGTCAGCGCCGTCACCAGCGCGTCCTCATGCTTGAATTCGTCCATCAAGATGCCATTCAACGCTTCTCCGAGAGGCTGGCCCTGGTATTCGCGCCAGAGAGCGAGGTACTTGCGGACGCCGTGAACCTCAATGGCTTCGAGCACAAGATGGACGGCTGTTGATCCGAACAACTTGCAAACGAACATGAACAGCGAGAGTTTGAGCCGGCGTCCGATGTTCAACTCATCGAGCGCAAGGCCGAAAAATTGTTTCCAAAACGCCAGATGCCCAGTCTCGACCGCGATCAGCTCATCCAAGGTGTGATGCACATCCGGGTGGGTGACCTGCCTGAGAGCTTTGTACAGAGAGAGATCAAAGAGCTCATCGAGAACGAGTGTTTTGGCGAGCTGATGATCCTGTGATGAGGCAGGCTTCATTTCAACAATCGCTGCGCGGTCGTGAATCCGGAAGGGGGCGATTATATCAGAGAAGGAAAATTTACCGGCGATCCATATCCGATGGATAGGGGCTATTCACCCCCTGTTCACTGGATCTATTTCAATACGTCAAAAGTATCTGGAACGATCCAGAAGCCCTCAAGACCCCCCTGCATCTATACTTTTATCGAGACCGCTTAAGTCCTTGAACAACAGAGTGCTGAATTGGAGGCTCTGAGCCTAAAATTCATTGATGGTACGGGGGTATACTTCATGCTTAACCATCAGGTGGAGGCGTGTTTCCATGGCTGGATCTGAGCTTCCAATGCGCCCGTCCTATGATCCTCAGAGCCTATTGAACGCCCAACCAGTGATGGTTGCGGTCATTGATCCCGCTAGCTACACAATTCAATTTCAAAATGAAACCGGGCTTCAGCGGCTAGGAGATCTCTCCGGACGACGCTGTTATGAAGCGATTGCCGGATGTACCGCGCCTTGTGTCTTCTGCAAGATGCCCCAGGCTCTGAGCACGGGGGAAGTGACGGTGAACGAGGTTTGCCTGCCAAACAAGCAGCATCTTCTTGTCCAGTGGTCAAAAGCCGTCACACATGATGGGCGCACTCACGTTATCGAAACAATAACGGACGTAACGGCCCACAAGCGCCTGGAAGAAGCGGCTGGGAAGGCCGAAAAAATGGAAGCCTTGAGCCGACTGGCAGGCGGCATGGCCCACGACATCAATAACCTACTCACTGTCATTCTCTGTGCGAGCGAACACATCGCTCGTGGGAAGAAGAGACCAAGTTCCCAAATTGATTCGGTCCGCCAGATCAATGGTGCAGTGGGTCGGGCCGCGGAGCTTACGAGGCGACTCGTCGCGTTTAGTCATCATCAGATAGTGCAACCCTGCCAGCTAGACCTCAACGTGGTACTCAATGAGTTGGATCCGCAGATTCGTTCGGTGGCAGGCAAAGGTGTTTCACTGCAGATGGCCCTCGATACCAAACCGGCGCCGGTCTTGGTCGATCGTCAACAGATTGAACACATCCTAACAGTGCTGGTTTCAAATGCTCGTGACGCGATGCCAAACGAAGGGTGCCTCACACTGTCAACGATGTCCGCGGACGTGACGGAGGAAGCGGCCAGAGAGCAAGCAGTAAAGCCCGGCCCATTCGTGCACCTTGTCATTCGAGACACTGGATGCGGCATTGCTCCTGAGGTCCAAGCGCACCTGTTTGAGCCGTTCTTTGTCAGAAAGGGAGAGGAAACCGGCCGCGGATTGGGATTAGCGAGCGTCTATGGGATGGTCAGACAAAACGGCGGCTTCATCACGGTTGCAAGTGAACGCAATGCAGGAACACAGATTACCGTCGCGTTTCCACGTGCAGAGCTGGCTGAGCCCCGGGTCCCTCCTTCTTCGATACCTGCTTCCGCTGGTAGTGGAACAATCTTGTTAGTCGAAGATGATGAAGACGTTCGGATGGCGGTGAGCGACATGCTAACAATTGCAGGTTATACGGTGCAGGAAGCCTCTGATGGGATGGAGGCGCTTCAACGTCTGCAGACCATGACGTCGCCGCCCAGTCTTGTTCTGACCGACGTCATGATGCCTCGGATGACAGGACCCCAGCTTGCTAAACAGATTTATGCCCTTATGCCGGATGTCCGCATTCTGTACATGTCCGGTTATACCGATCGCATTCTTGAGCCGGTTGGAGACCGGAAACTTGCGTTCATTCGCAAGCCCTTCACGTCAAAAGAACTCACTTGTAAGGTGTCTGAGAGCATGAAAGCCTAGGCCTGGAACGTATCGCTGAGTCGAGCACGCACACCTTGCCGTCTCGACTCAGATCGGTCGTTCTGGCTGCCTCTCCCCGCCGTCTAGATCTAGCCTACGAGGAAATAGGCGCCCAAGCCGATCGCCGCAAGTAGGGCGATACTGAGCATCGCCTTTTCATGCCCGCACATGCCGGTTTGAGCTTTACAGGCTGCGAAGGAACACATGACTGACATGGGGAGTGTCCTCCTTCCTGAAGTGAAAACGATACGCTCGTTCGCGGGTCGAGTCAACAAGGTGGCGCTGCTGATGGTCTTAAGAGATTGCGATCGCCTGTTTCGTTTCGTCCAGGTGCTTTTGAAGGTAGGTCATGAACGGCGTGCCGCCGGTTCCGACGCCGGTGGGATTGCTGTCGTGCGCCTGATGCTGGCGGTGGATGTAGCTGTCGGCATAGCCGATATGGATCTCGCGGAAATGGGCAAGCAGTTCCACACAAGCGCAATACGCCGTCCAAAGGTCCGGGCTGTCGACCCTGTGGTCACGAACATAGCCCGAAAGCAGCGGCCGGCCCCGATCGTCGACGGCTTGTTCGAGGCTCTGCAGAAAGGCCCGGTGGCGAGGCGGCATGTAGTCCCGCATCTCTTGCAGATAGATCGTGAGGGGATCAGGAGCATGACCGATGCCGAGTCCGGCATCGAGACAAGGCACGATCGAACTTTGGGCGCCGGTCTCCCCACGGAAGGACTGGGGACGCCCGGCGTAGGTTGAGACCCCGCCATACAGCAGACCGTCAGGTAAGGACGGGCTGTTTTTCCAGCCGTGAATATAGGGACGAACCCGTGTGTAGTAGACATAGGGATCGCAGCGTTCCTTCATGCGAAGCAAGCTGTCGCGCATCTCGGCTTGTGCCGAGGCCAGCGCCCGTAAGCCCATGAGCACCTCTGATTCGCGATCGACTGCGGCTCCATTCATGGCCTGAAGCAATCCGGCCAGGCCGGGTCCGGCTTGCCGCTCGATTTGGATATGGACCACAACGAACCATTCTTCATCCAGGCCGCCGAGGAAGTTTTGCAGGAGCACGATGTTGTCCAGTGCAATGGGCTTGGAGGTATCCAGGCGCCGCCAGTTGTCGAGTGCGTATGAGGCATAGGAGAGCACCGGCGGACGGCCGAGCCGTTGGGCGACGTCATACCATGGCTGTGCCAGTTGGGGAGGGAGCGAGCTCGCCGGATGTTCCGGCGATTCCCAGACATACGCATGTCCGGCAAAGGAAAGGATTCGCATCGCGGCTCGATAGTCCTGATCCTGCCATGTCGGCGGCGCGGAAGACAGAAGAGAGCGCTGCCCGTCGATGAACGACCTGACCCTTCGAGCGCTCAATAACTTCGGCAACTCATGGCCCAGCTCATTAAGCGAAACACAGTCAGGTATATGCTCACGAGGGTCCGGAGGAAGGAAACCCTGTTCAGAAGAAATGTCGTAGTCCGAGAGCGAGGGCAGGCGGAAGGTCGACCTCATACGAGGCTCCGGTCAAGAATACTGCGACACTAGGCCCACTCTAACACACTTCATGACCGGCTCACGTCCCCAGGCACGACATCGGCAAGCTCTGATAAATACACCTCGCCTGGGCACACATACATGGCGGCGGCAACGAGAATGATGTCCAGCATGGTGACCCCTCCGTTGTTGAACGTGACGGGACCACCGTACCATGGGACGGGACTGCTCATCCGGAAAGCAACGAATACGAATCAGCCCACGGTGAGGACGACCCGGAAGCGCGCTTTGCCGCTCAACATGCGGTCGTACGCGGCCGCGGCCTGCTCAAGCGGGAACGTTTCGACCATGGGCCTCACGCCGGTTAGCGCACAGAAGTGTAAGGTCTCTTCGGAGTCTCGGCCCGTCCCCGAAGGCCAGCCTTGAATGGACCGTCGGGCCATAATGAGTTGAACGGGAGTGACATGAATTGCATCAGTCGATGCCCCCACGACTAGAAGCTTGCCTCCGACTCCGAGGCCGTCGATAAGATCGGTCATAGCTTTGCTGCTCGGTGCGGTGGCGAGAATCACGGAAGCCCCGCCCATCTTGGTGAGTTCACCCGCGGCATTGACGACTTCCATATCCAGATAGCGGGCTGCCCCAAGCTTGAGGGCCAACGCCTCCTTGTCCTTGCCGCGGCCAATGGCCACTGTGTGAAATCCCATTTTGTGTGCGAACTGCACGCCCAGGTGGCCAAGGCCTCCCAGTCCTTGGACCGCGACAAGGTCGCCGGCTTGCGCTCCGCTATGGCGCAGACTGTTGAATGTGGTGATTCCCGCACAGAGAATGGGTGCGGCTTCGACGGGTGACAAGGCGTCGGGGATGGCCGCCACCGCTTCGCTTCTGGCAATCATGTACTGTGCGTATCCGCCATCTTCGGCAAATCCGGTCACCTGGAAATACATGCAGCCCATGAAGTCTCCCCGTCGGCATGACACGCACTGGCCACAGTGACCGCCATGCCACCCCACGCCGACCCGCTGCCCCTTCTTCCAATTGTTGACGCCCGGACCAACGGCGTCGATCACGCCGGCCACTTCGTGGCCCGTGACGCGTGGATAGGCAAGGCCCGGCCAATGCCCTTCCTTGACGAACGCATCGCTATGACAGACTCCGCATGCCTCGATCTTGATGCGGACTTTGTTCGGGCCAGGCTCGGGCACTGGGCGCTTGACCACCTCAAAAGGACCGCCTGCACTCTTTATCTGGACAGCCGTCATTTGTGACATCGTGGCCTCCTCGTCTGGAAACAAAAGTTAAGGAAAGCCTAGTCCTGCGACAGGCCGAAGGGCAAGCTGGGAGAAAGGAGGGCGTGGATAGCGCCGCTTTGCCTGGTGATTTGCGCGGAGGCTCGGGTCACCGGCTAGCCGCTATTTCTTTCCTCCGCACGAGCAGACTGGGAACATGGCGGACTACGGGGGGTGGCGCTGACCTGGGCGTGCTTGCAGCGAGGCCCATACGCGGCTTTTCTCTCCTTCCTTCTTGACGAGGTGGGTGATTGTCCGGTCTGCCTGGCGACTTGCGTGAGACTCGGGTTACCGCGCTTGCCGAAAGGTTGCGGTCCGAAGCATGCGGACTGCGGCGCATGTATGAAGTTCAGGTCAAGCGTAGCGGGAGCTGAACGAGTTTGCG
The DNA here is from genome assembly GCA_035761895.1 of Nitrospira sp. Lineage (GTDB taxonomy): Bacteria > Nitrospirota > Nitrospiria > Nitrospirales > Nitrospiraceae > Nitrospira_C. The sequence continues at coordinate 25,198 of DASTQE010000051.1, forward strand.
ACGCAGAGCAGCCTGAGGCTTAGCGCGGTCGAGAGGAGCGCTTGAGCCAGGCAGATGGGCTATCACCGGGCTATGTC
>DASTQE010000052.1:0-13053 GCA_035761895.1 Nitrospira sp.
ACTGTGCCAGGTTCAACGACGCCAGGTTGCAAGCCGTATCGTCGAGGAACATGTATTCCGAACAGGGATTCGAGGCATTGATGCGGCCATCCTCCGGACAGGTATGCCACTCGTTGATGGTGGTGTCGTATTGCGTGCCCGGATCAGCGCAAATCCACGCGGCCCAGGCGATGCGCTCCCAAAGATCGCGCGCCTTGACTGTTTTCGAAACCTTTCCGTCGATGCGCCGTCTGAGCTGCCAATCGCCATCCGCTTCCAAGGCGCTGAAGAATTCATTGGGAATCCGCACGCTGTTGTTGGAGTTTTGTCCGGAGACGGTTTGATACGCCTTCCCGTCCCAGTTGGTGTCGTACTCGTGAAATACGAAATGGGTGAACCCTTGTTGTGCGTAGGAAAACATCCGCTGCATGTAGGCTTCGGGAACGTTGTCGCGACGGGCCGCTGTCAGCGCTTCCCGCAAAATCGAGTTCTCTTTTGGATCGATGGATACATGAGGCGTGCCTTCGGCATCGACGATATGGCACGCTTTGAGCACCGCATTGAGGCGCTGAGCACAAATCTTCGAGCCTGTCACCATCGCCGCGACTTTTTGCTCTTCGATCACCTTCCAATCGATAAATTCCTCGATGTCGGGATGGTCCAAATCCAGGCAGACCATCTTTGCGGCGCGCCTGGTGGTGCCTCCTGACTTGATGGCGCCGGCCGCGCGATCTCCAATGCGGAGAAAGGACATGAGCCCGGACGAGCGTCCGCCCCCGGACAGCGGTTCGCCGTCGCCGCGCAGCTTCGAAAAATTCGTGCCGGTTCCGGACCCGTATTTGAACAGTCTGGCTTCCCGCACCCACAGATCCATAATGCCGTTTTCGTTGACGAGATCGTCCTCGATCGACTGGATGAAGCACGCGTGGGGTTGGGGATGTTCGAAGGCGTTCGTCGCCTTCACGACTTCACGGGTCTTCGGATCGACGTAGAAATGGCCTTGCGCCGGACCAGAAAGGCCATAGGCGTAGTGGAGGCCCGTATTGAACCACTGAGGAGAATTGGGCGCGGCCATCTGATGGGCCAGCATGAAGCACAATTCGTCGTGAAACGCCGCGCTGTCTTCGATGGTCTTGAAATAGCCGTAGGCTTTACCCCAGTGCGTCCAGCAGCCTGCCAGGCGTTCGAACACCTGTCTGGCATCACGTTCCCCTCCCAGAACAGGTCTCCCGTCAGGCCCCATGACTGGATTGCCGTCCTCGTCCCTCTGTGGGACGCCGGCCTTTCGGAAATACTTCTGAGCCAGGATGTCGATGGCGAGCTGCGACCACGATTCAGGGATGTCGATTTGGTCCAACTTGAAGACGGTCGATCCATCAGGATTGCGTATCTCGGATGAGCGTTTCACGAACTTTAACCCTTCATAGGGACTCTGTCCGGAACGTGTAAATCGCCGTTCTATTCTCACGATTCCTCCCCTCCCTGGATTCCGAGCTAATTGCAGCAGCCCTCAGACCCTACGGAAGTACTAGGCCTAAAGGGTACACACACACCGAATGTGGATTTGATCCGCCGAGAAAAGATCCTTGAATCGTTTTGGCCAGCCACGGGGATGACTACATATAGCTATTGGGTACAATTGTCAATACCAAATATTGTGTTGTCTCTGTGGAAACGGGGGAAAGCCTGTGGATAGGAGCTATCTCTTGCTCAAGGCCGGTTTGGTGGGAAAAAAGAGAGGTTATCCACAGCTGTGGAGTGCGGTGGCTAGAAGGCAAGACGGCCTAATCGGACGATAGCCTCATCAATTCCCTTAAGTGGAATAAAGTACTTCGCAACTCCTAGCACGACGATCCGGGAGTCAAACACGGTGGTTTCATAAACACTCATGAGGCCCCAGTTCCGTCGAACCGTATGCGGGCGAACGGCGGTATTCATCAGTTCATGGCTATGCGAACGAAAGATCGACTTCAGCATGGCCTGCTCGCGTGTCGACTGGCTTTGGTTGCTGCGATCCATGGCCTTTCCAAGCTCGGTTTCCACGAACAAAAGATAATCATCCATGGTCGGATTGGAGAGAGCCAATCCGATGCTGACGCCCAGCACCATCACCACAATACTGAGATGAAGCACGGTCATCGTGAATGCCCTTTGACAAACCCTGGTCGCATCATTAGCCTACCGCGAGTTCCAAAGCCAAACATGGGCCGACCGCCCTGGCACTACATAGTTGGAGGGGTTTTTTATGTTCGTATGGAGCAAGAAGCTTGCTGCGGTGCTGTTGGGACTCTTCGTGGTCATCTTAGGTGCGTTTCTCGTGCACGGAGCGCCTGACAGCGCCAGTGGGTTGAAAATCCACACGACCAGATGGATCACACTCAATTATATCGGGCTCATGATCTGGGTGTTTGTCTGGATGATCGATCAGACGCGCATGCGAGCAAAGAATGTCTGGATTTGGCTGGTGCCGTTCGCCCTCGCGCCCTTGCCGTCCTTGCTCTTGTTCGTGCTGTACCTTCAGCGCCGTCTCAAGCCGGCTTCATGAGTGGAGATTCTGAGGCAGTGGATTCCGCTGCGTCCAGGGTGAGCTGCCGGCGATATTGCCAGACCAGCCAGCAGCCAGGCAAGGCCAGAAAGAACGAGAGAAAAAAGAACCACCCCCATCCGAGCAGGCTCACCGCTTCGGCCGAGGGGCGGCCTGAAAATATCCTCCCGAGAGCTTCCAATGAAGACAGCAACGCGAATTGGGTGGCCGTGTAGCGATGGTCGCACAGGGACATGACAAGGGCGACAAACGCCGCGGTACCCATGCCGCCTGTGACATTTTCGATAACGACCGATGCTGCGAGGGCTTCATAACTTTTCCCGATCCAAGCCAGCAGCATGAACGACAGATTCGAGAGGGCCTGCAGAATCCCGAAGAACAGAAGCGAACGTGCCAGCCCGGTTTTTGCCATCACCATCCCGCCGGCCAACGCGCCCATCAGTGTGGCGGCGATGCCGAGGCCTTTGACATATCCGACTTCGCCGGCGGTAAACCCGAGACCGCCGATGAAGAACGCCGTCTGCAACGATCCCGCAACGGCGTCTCCGAGCTTGTATAGGACGATCAGGCTCAATAATCCATAGATCCCGGGTCTGGAGAAGAGTTCGCGCAACGGGAGCCCGATGGCTTCTGTGAGCGTTTTGGGCGGGATGCCGGCTGTCGGAGGATTCGGACTCAGAAGGATGGTCACGATTCCTGCGGCCATCAGGCCGGCCAGCGCCAGGTACGTGCCACGCCAGCCGATTTGGTCGGCGAGCACCAATGCTCCTGCGCTCGCCATCAAGAGCGCCAGACGGTACCCATTGACCCAGACAGCGGCGCCGAAACCCCGCTCGGCTGGCAAAAGGACATCCGTGCGATACGCGTCGAACACAATGTCCAACGATGCGGACATGAATGCAACCGCGACTGCGATGACACCCAGCCACTGGGGCCCGCTCGCCGTCCCGACTAGCCCCATCAACGCCAAACCGCCAGCGACTGCGATGTCCGTGACGAGCATCCACCCCCGCCGTCGTCCCAGCCACGGGAGAGTGACCCGGTCCATGACCGGCGCCCACAGAAATTTTACGCTGTAGGGAAGGCCGACCAGCGTGAAGATGCCGATCGTCTTTAGATCGACTCCAGCGACCGTCAACCAGGCCTGGAGAGTTCCCGATGTGAGCGCCAAAGGCAGCCCGGAGGCAAAACCCAATGGCAACATCAGACCGATGCGCTTGTTCCCGAGGATTTGTGCAAACGACGCAGCCATGTGATCGGATCGCTTGTCCGCGTTTAGGATAGCACTAGACCGACGACGGCCTTAGGAGAATCGCCAATTTGGCTCGAGTTAAATGGTGTTTTGAAAAAAGGGATGGCTGCTCAGCAAGGCTGCCCGTTGAAGGTACAGGGTTTGTAGCGGCTGATGTCGAATTCCACGTTCTCCTGGTAGATGCGTTCATTGCCGTTGACGCCATCCTGCTCAGGATCATTCCACATCATATGGTTCCACCAGTAGAACAGCGGGTGCACTTCAGTCTGATAGACCGGGTTACCGAAATTACTCCTGGCGTATTCCTGGACCATGCGGCCGGTCACATAGTCCACCTGACCGTCGCCTTTCAAGGAATACAGCATGAGAAACAACCGAGCTTCGTGGTCGTATAACTCGTCAATGCGGGTGTTGAGGTCTGGTTCGACGGGGAGCACATCTTTGGCAGAGACATGGTGCCGGATGAGGAGAAGGCTCAAGACGAGAACGCTGCATGCGATGAGTAGCCGAATCGCCACCGGAGAATCCTCGCACGAAGGTATTGGCGCCATGCTATCACGGTGCTAAGAGGCCTTCAACCCGGAACTCCTATGCCACCTCGTACTTGCTCCTCGCAGAAACAGCTCTCTATAATGCCCGCTCGATGAGCAAGCGCGTGTCACTTCACAGCCTGGGCTGCCGTCTCAACCAAGCGGAAACCACTGTGCTCGAGTCCCAGCTCCGGCGTCGAGGCTATGCGGTCGTCGCCTGGGGGGAGCCGACGGATCTTCTTGTCGTCAATACCTGTTCGGTGACGGTTGAAGCGGAGCGCACGTGCCGCTACGTCATCCGAAGAACTCTGAAACATTCTCCTCAAGCCTTTGTGGCCGTCACTGGCTGTTACGCCCAGACGGGGATGCAACAACTGCGAAGCATTCCCGGCATCGATCTCATCGTCGGCAATCAGTTCAAGTCGGACTTGCCCGCATTCTTGCCCCCACCGGAGCTTCTTCAAAAACAGCCCTCGGCTGAGGTGCTGCATACGAGAACGATCAGTCGTGACGATTTTGTCGTGCCCGAGTTCGGGATGTCCGATACCACACGCGCGCTGTTGAAGATTCAAGATGGTTGCAACGTCATGTGCAGCTTCTGCCTCATTCCGTTTGCAAGAGGACATGAACGCAGCCGCCTCGTGAACGACATTCTTGCGGAGGCGGAGCTGCTGGCGGCGCGCGGACATCGAGAAGTGGTGCTCACCGGAGTGAACATCGGTCAATATTCCTCGCAAGGCGTTCGCCTTACTGGCCTGATCGACCGCTTGGAGGCCATTGACGGCATCCAGCGCATCAGATTGTCCTCGATCGAGCCGACGACGGTCACCGAGCCGCTCTTGGAGCGGATGGGCTCTTCGCGGAAGCTCTGCCCCTATTTACATATCCCGCTCCAGAGCGGGGACGACGCAGTGCTGACCGCCATGAACCGTCCTTACGATGTCGCCTCATTCGAGTCTCTCGTCGGTCGCGTGCTTTCACGCATACCCGGCCTGGCGTTAGGAACCGATCTCATGGTGGGATTTCCGGGCGAATCCGAGCGGGCCTTCGGTGAAACCGTCAACCTGTGCCGCCAACTTCCTTTCGCGTATTTTCACGTCTTCACATACTCGAAGCGGCCGGGAACCGCCGCGGCGAAGATGCCTCAAGACATCCCGGCGGACGTTGCACGGCGACGTGCGCAGACATTGGCTGAGCTATCCCGTGAAAAACGGCTCGCGTTCGCGGAGCGATGGATCGGCACTTCGGTCTCCGTGCTTTTTGAAGGCGGTCAGACCGAAGGCCTGCGCCTTGGGACCACGGAACATTATTTGAAGGTGGGCGTGGCCTGGGAGGCGGAGTTGGCCGGGCAGATCCGCGAGGTCAGAATCACCGGCGCATCGGATCGTTGGGCCGTCGGCCAGCTCATCGCGAGTGACAAGGAAGGAGCACCGGCATGACTCTCGGTCCTGGTCACCGGCGCCGGGTGCACATCGAAACGTTCGGATGTCAGATGAACGAATATGACTCTGAATTGGTTCGAGCGCTGCTCACGCGCGAAGGATATGTCATCACCGAGGATCGGGAATGCGCCGATGTGATCCTCATGAATACCTGCGCGATCCGCGAGAACGCCCACGCGAAGGTCTACACGCACCTTTCCGACCTCAAGGCGCTCAAAAAACGCCGTCAGTTGGTCGTCGGTGTTCTCGGCTGCATGGCGCAAAATCTCAAGGAGGAACTGACCAAGCAGGAGCCGCTGGTCGATCTTCTCGCCGGCCCCGACTCGTACCGCCAGTTGCCCGCGCTGATCCGCCATGCCGTTGATGCTCAGGAACAGGGTGCGCAGGTCAAGGCGCTGGCCGTGGACCTATCAGAATACGAGACGTACGATGATATCGTTCCCGCGCGCGTTCCCGGCGTGAATGCGTGGATCGCTGTCATGCGCGGCTGCGACAACTTCTGCAGTTTCTGCGTGGTTCCTTATACACGCGGACGAGAACGGTCTCGAGAGCCGCAGGGCATTCTCGAAGAAGCCCGGCGCATTGCCGGCGAAGGTTTCACGCAGATCACGCTGCTGGGCCAGAACGTCAATTCCTACCGCTCGGGCGATTGGGACTTCGCCCGCCTGTTGACCGCCGTCGCGGAGATTCCCGGGATCGAGCGGGTGAGATTTACTTCTCCCCACCCGAAGGATTTTCCTTCGCCGTTGCTGGAGGCGGTGGTTTTCCATCCCAAGATTTGCAAGCACATCCATCTGCCGGTTCAATCGGGAAATGATCGGATTTTGGGGTTGATGAATCGAACGTATACGAGACGCGAATATCTGTCCCTCGTGGAGCGAATTCGGACCATGAACCCGCGGCTGGTGCTGACCACGGATATTATTGCAGGATTCTGCTCCGAGACGGACGCGGAGTTTTCAGACACCTATCACCTGCTGGAAGAGGTGCGGTACCATTCCGCCTTTATTTTTCTCTACTCGGAACGAACCAATACGATTGCAGCGAGAAAATTCACCGACGACGTTCCCCACCAGGTCAAATCACAGCGAGTGACCGCTTTAGTCGAACTGCAACGGCGCATCTCAACCGAGCGTAACCGCGAATATCTTGGTGAAACGCTCCCCGTTCTCGTCGAAGGGGACGCCAAGAAATCGTCCCTGCAGGCCATGGGGAAAAGCGACGGGAACATCACGGTGATTTGGAATAAAACGGACCTTGCATGCCAGCCGGGTCAACTGGTTGCCTGTTCGATTTACGATGCGTCCGCTTCCACCCTCTATGCCAGAGCACCCGGCACGGGTGATCACTCACAGTCAAAAAGCGAACACTCCTGGACGAATATCGTTCAGTCGTAGCTCCTATCCTTCGGTACGCAGTTCTGCTCCTACTCTAATCGCCTCTTGAAAAAGCCCGCCTTTCGTGAGCGGCTGAGAACGGAGCAAGACATGACTGATCACTGCCGCAGAGATGGGAAAAGACACATGAAATCCAATCTTTAGAAGGACACAGCGGAATCTATTGTTGAAACCGGTGCCTGCTCCGTCGCGAGGAGAATGACTCTGTATCTTTTCACAATTTTTACATCCCTGGAGGTGAAGATGGAGGGGCATAGTCTTTGCTTCGAAAATGAACGGCTTCGAACCTCTACTCATTGCCGAACGGAGCAACGACATGAACTCTTCCCACAATCCGTCCGATAAGCGATCGGAGTCGACGACGAGCCTCGAGACCATCATCGCCTTGGGGCTCTTCGGCTGGCTGGCGCTGAGCATGACTCTGATGGGCCTCGGTATTTGGTAACCGCTCTTTCGCAGGCAACATCGATCTGCTTGCGGCTCCGCCATCCCTTCGGCAAAGGAGAACAGGAATGCTGACCTCATACGTCACGCAGTTCATCAATGCGACGCTTTATGGTTTCGTCGTTTTCGTCCTCATTGTGACCGGATGCAGTACGACTTCAAACATTGCACAAAATTCGAAAGGCAGCGTCTATCTCGAAGAGATCATGGATTGGTCATTTGACGCGAGCCATCCGGCCGTCATCGACCAGACCACGATTCTGAAGATCGTGAAGGGTGTCTATACCGCGGAGACGAGAATGTCCGCCGCTGGCAGCAAGCCGATGAGAGTATTCAGCGATGAGGATGCGGAGTTCCTGGCTCCCCTGCTCGCACAAGGCTTATCCAAAGCGAAACCCGAACAGCTTGTCGTGTTTCGCGTATCCTCATCGGCAGGGTCAGGCTCTGAACCCACGGCGGGCAGCATCTATGTTCAACAGGGTGCCATCCATTTCACCATTTCGAAGGGCGTCGGGGCCACGACGTTCATGCCCGAATCGGCCGCCCGCACTGTGCAGGCCCAACCCTTCGCCACCGGCGGAAAGGGTGGTGTAATGGCCCATGTCATCGACTACCATGCCCTCGCCTTAGCGCCGATGCCGTCAGCGTTTCCGGTCGTGAAGACCGCCACTGGTCGAGCGACAGGTTCAATCGCCAGTGCTTCGGCCACAGCGACCGCGATGGAAGGGCAAGGTCCAGCCGAAATGCAAGTGCAACTCGGTCGGGCCAAGGACATGCTGGCCAAGAAGGAGACGGAGATCAGGGTGCTCCGGAAGGAGTCCGACTGGATGAAGCGGGAGCTTCGTGAGCGGGACGAGGAAATCAAAGCCCTCAAGGCCACCGTCAAAACTTCCAAACCTTCACCGAAGAAGAAGGCGGAGGTTTACCGGACCAGATAGCAGATCATCCCACGTCAATCAATTCCGGCTGTAGCAGGACCACCTCCCGGGAAAGAGGCTGCCGGAAGTTCATACGGCAATAGCAGGCATACGTCACATACGTGTCTTGCAGGCAGTACTGCGCGAGTTCCAGTCCTTTCCCCTGTCCCCACATCGCCGCCACTTGATCACCGCTGCCGGATTTGGTTTCGACGTTCAATGCCCGGGCCAACACATCCAGCTTGATCCAGCCGCGCGTATCCCAATTGCTCCAGATCGCCATCGTGTCATACACAGGTTCCGTTCTGAACTTGGCCAGATTGATGTCGAGGCTGGGCTTGACCTGATGGATAATCGATCGTTTCCTGATGAAGGGCAGATCGAATCCCAGCCCGTTGTGGGTGATGAACAACGACGGCTTGTCCTGCGCCAGACGGCCCCAGAACTGACGAAGAAGTTCCCGTTCGTTGCCGCCATACCAGGCCACCGCTCCGCGCGGCTCCATTTGGTCGGAGAACTCAAGAAGGCCGATGCACACGATCGAACTGTACGTTCCGTCGAACGCGGTTTTCGCGTATTGCTCCTCCTCAGCCTGGCGCTCGGCTTCTGCTTCACCGGCTGCAAATAGGTCGAATGCCGGAGATTCCGCATGGGCCGGCGGGCATTTCCCCGCCAGCCGGACCCAATCCTCGCGCGTACACTGGATGGTTTCGATGTCCAGGACGACTTTCATCTGGCAGGTCCCGGCGTGTCGCGCTGCAACGCTTCGATAATCGGTCTGTCGGCGGGAGGAAACTGGTACTGTCCCATTTCGGATGGGTATACCCAGCGGATTTCGGTACTATCGAGCGGCGTCGCGCGGCCTTCCCCGATGGAGCAGCGAAAGAAGTGCAGCTCCACTGTCTTTTCAGGATACTCATGCCGGATGATCCGAAACGGAACGGGGATGTCGATCCGGATGTTCAATTCCTCGTATAGTTCTCGCTGCAGGCATTCCTCCAGGGTCTCTCCTTGTTCCCGCTTCCCCCCTGGAAACTCCCACAGACCGGCCAGATGCACCCCTGTACGCCGTTTGGCAATCAGATAACGCCCCTCTTCACAGATCAAGCCAGCGGCTACTTCGACGACTTTCGCCATGATGCTTTGCCTCGAGCGTTGAAGGGATAGGTCCTGCAGATCGGCGTCATTGGACAACCCTGGCATGATGGAGTCCTCGCCGTACAACAGGTTGCGCCGAAGTCCATCAGGGCCTGGTTGAAATCGTATCCCCTGCCTCGGGGAATCAGTGTTTCCGCCAACCGCCACAACTTCACGATGTGTTTTTTCGGATGGCCTTTTCCGATGAACACACGGTAGAGGACGCGGATGACGTTGGTATCGAGGATCGGAGCGTCCTCATTGAAGGCGAAGGACCGGATGGCGCCCGCGGTATAGCGTCCGATCCCTTTGAACGACAACAGCTGTTCCTGGTCGTTGGGTAATTTACCTCCATACCGGTTGACTGTCTCGCACGCAATACTATGCAGACGTTCCGGACGAATGTTGTATCCCAATGGATACCAGAGCTTCTTAACCTCTTTCACCGGGGCAGACGCCAGCGTTTCAAAGCTGGGATAGCGGTCCAGGAATTGGTGATATTTGGGGATCACGCGATCCACCTGCGTCTGCTGCAACATCACCTCTGAGACGAGAATGTGGTAGGGGTCGGAGGTCTTTCGCCAGGGCAGATCCCGCCCATAAGTCGTGTACCACTTCAACAGCCGTTGTTGGAAGCGGCGCTTCAGCCGTCCATCCGGCAAACACGGCCGGCGCAATGATCTGGCAGTGTTGGACAGTGTAGAGGTAGGCAAAGCCATGGGAATCGTTGTGCTCGCGGCGGCATTGTAGGATTCCAGAACGACAAAAGCAAACGACTGTAGCGAGGTAGCTAAACAGCAAATCGCATGGTAACGTGTGATGTGTTTCCCCAGGAGGTGAGGCATGAGCAATCACCCCGCGACGCCTTCTCACTCGTTTCGATTTGGATCGTTCATCCTCGGGTTGGTGATGGTGGGAACGAACGTTGCCGGCTTGTCAGCACAGGCCGAAAGCCCTCAGGTGCCTTGGGAGTGTTCCAATTACGCGGATGAGGCTCAGACTCGCTGTCTCAATGCCTTCATTGAGCGCCAGCAGGAGCAGATTGCGCAACTCGAGGGCCGGTTGCAGGCGCAGCAAGACCTGGTTGGACAGTTGAAAGGGCAAGTCGACCGCCAGAGTGCGGAAACGGCACAGCTTCAACAGCAATTGTCGCAGCCTCCTGCGGCAACAGCCGTCGTGCCTCCTCCCTATGTCTATCCCTACGCCTTTGCGTATCCGCCCGTGGGCCTCGGGCTATACTTCGGACGTCCGTGGATCGGTCCAGGCTACTACGGGTATTATGGTCGTCCTTACTGGGGCCCACGCTTCTACTACAGACACTATGGGCGGCGCTGGTGACGGCCTGTGCGAAATCGCATTACCAGTCGGCTCCCAGACGATTGATGATCACTTCCTGGACCACCGCGAATTTCCCTAATGTAGAAAGGTAAACAGCCGTTTCAGCAATATCGAATGGGCTGATCTTCTCGCTTTGCAATATTTTCTCCGGCGTCGCATCGACCAACTCATCCGCCACACCTCCCGGGCAGATGGCAGATACCCTGATGTTGAACGGGCGTCCTTCATCGGCCAACGCCTTGGTCAAAGCCATGACTCCGTGCTTGGAAGCGCTATAGACACCCGTCCCAGACCAGGCCTGCACACCGGCAACGCTGGAGATGTTGATGATGACGCCTCCACCCTGAGCTTTCATGTGCTTGAACACTGCTCTGCAGCAGAAAAACGTCCCGCGCAGATTCACACTCATCACTTCATCGAAGGCCTGCGTCGTGGTCTCCGCGATCCTCCTGCCGCCGAACACGCCGGCATTATTGACGGCGATGTCGATACGGCCATATTGCTGCACAGCCCTGTCGAAAAGCATGTCGGCCTGGTTTTCATGGCTCACGTCCGTCTGAACGACGAAGGCCTCCCCGCCTTTGCGGCAGATCTCCTTGGCCGTCTGCTCGCAGAGCCCCTTCCTTCTGGCAGCCACGACCACTTTGGCCCCTTCCTGGCCGAAACGAAGGGCGATGGCCTTGCCGATGCCGCTGCTGCTGCCGGTGACGACGGCCACTTTGCCAGCGAGGCGCTGCATCTAGTCACCAAACCTGCGAAACATCCGGTTTTCTTTGACAAACGTGATGGACGCCCGTAGCCTCATTGTGGGACACGAAAGGGTGTCATCCGTCGAAGCGTCACCCTTGTCATTTGGGATCAACCGAGTATGCATCTGTATGAATCAGCGTGAGTATGAACGATAGATTGCTGAACTCCCTGGGCGATTTGCTGGAGATTGTGAAGCACGGGAATCGTATACAACCTGGGAACGGGTGGTTGCAAGATCGTGACGGTCGGCCGCTGAGTGTGGGCGGGATGGTGGCGGATCGAATGGCAACCGTCCGGTTGTGGGCATGGTGGAATTAAAACGCGAGCGGCTCGCTCAGTAACTGCAGGGACTGGCAGCCGCTTCTGCGGTATAAGAAAAAAGGAAGGCCTGGCGTGGTTACTCGCAAACACCGTCGCTTTCTCGTCAGCCTGCCGAGCACACTGGTCCAGCGCGACCAGTTTCGGCACAAAGGTTCCATCCGTGATCTGTCGGCGAAGGGCTGCCGCGTTGAAAGCATGATCACGCCGTTTACCGGAATGCAGGTCACTTTGCTCTTGCACATTCCGGGAGAAGCGGCCCCCCTACAAATAGAGAATGCCGCGGTTCGCTGGTGCGGGTCGCAGGGCATTGGCATCGAGTTCCTGGTCGTTGCAGAGCCCGAGCAGATGCGCCTGGGCAGATTCATTCAACAATTGGAAAAGACCGCGCCCGCCAGCTAGTGCCAGCACTGATTGCATTTCCACGCCGCTCTCCGTATTCTCTCCCCACATGGATTTCTCGTCGTTGAGCCCGGAAGAATTCAGGCAACTCGTGCAAGGATTGGTCGACGACCGCTTGCGGGAGTTGATAGGCGATCCGGATCTGGGGTTGGATCTCGACGAAACATTGCGCGCCAGACTCAAGGCCTCTCTCGAAAAAGGAGAGCGGTTGTCAGGCGAGGAGCTTGCTGGAAAACTCGGGTTGCACTGGTAGGCGCGTGCCTTGGTATCGACTGACATTTCAGGTTGGTGTCCTTCAGGATCTTGCCGCTGCCGGCCGCCAGATGGCTCAGCGGTTACTTGACAAGACCAAATGGATGGCTTCCAACGCCGAGAACCTTCGGCACGAGGAACTGCGGGATCTGCCCGGATTATACAAGTATTCGGTGGCCGACTGGCGGATCTTTTATGCAATCGATCGGAGCGAACGGCTGGTGGACATCCACGCCGTGATCCATAGAAATGCCTTGAAACACTGATCAGAAGAGTCGGTGGGGCAGATCGGCCACGTACAGGCGGAATATCCCGCTCGCGACATCCTCGACATAACGGCGCAATGCATC
>DASTQE010000053.1:0-11702 GCA_035761895.1 Nitrospira sp.
ACGCTTCAGAACGATACCAGGCTCGCAGCCCTCCTCGGCGGCTCGGATAATGCGGTCCATCACCTGGACCGTTTCAACGGGATGAGCGCCGATCGCCGTTTCGGCCGACAGCATGACTGCGTCCGTGCCGTCAAAGACCGCATTGGCAACATCGGAGGCCTCTGCCCGCGTCGGACGCAAATGCTGTGTCATGGACTCCAGCATCTGAGTCGCCGTAATCACCAGCCGCCGCCGGCGGTTGGCTTCGGCGATGATGCGCTTTTGGAGCAGAGGCACCGCTTCAGGGCCCATTTCGACGCCCAAGTCACCACGCGCGATCATGACGCCGTCGGCCTCATCCAGAATGGCCTCCAGGCAGGAGACGGCTTCCTGCCGTTCGATTTTTGCGATGACCGGGATCCTCCCGCCGCATCCCGCGATGAGTTGTTTTGCGGCACGGACGTCGTCGGGTCCACGGACAAACGAAAGCGCCACGTAGTCGACCTCTTGCGCCACGCCGAATCGAATGTCCTCGCGGTCCTTGTCGGTCAGCGTTGGTGCGCTGACGCGTGTGCCTGGCAGGTTGATGCCCTTGTGAGAGGTGACTGTGCCTCCGACGACGACCCTGCAATCCAAATGGCCTCCGCTGATCTGCTCCACAGTCAGCTCGATGAGGCCATCATTGATGAGGATACGGGCCCCCGGCCGCACGTCTCGCGCCATGTGCTGGTAGGTGACCGGGATTTCCTGAATCGGGGAGGGCGAAATCGAGTCATGGCCCAGCTGTCCACCGGAACGCGCCAGGATGGTCTGCAACCGCACCGGCTGCTGTTCCTTCAAGAGGATACCGCCGTCAGCGACCTGGCCAACACGAATTCTCGGCCCCTGAAGATCTTGAATGATTGCTACAGGAGCCCGACGTTGGTCCGCCGCTTCCCGGATGGTTTTAATGGCGGAGGCGTGGGAGGCATGATTGCCGTGGGAGAAGTTCAGCCGCGCGGCATTCATGCCCTGTTCGATCAAACGATCTAGCGTCTCGATCTGGTCGCTGGCGGGCCCGATCGTACAAACGATTTTTGCTTTACGCATCTGAGTTCCTCGGGTATTGACAAGAGAAGCATAGAGGTCCAAAAGATGCTACACGACGTGTCATTCATGCCGGACGACACCGCAGCCGGCGGCACTAGCGAGGGAGCATGCAGATTACCACAAATCAACTCGATTTCGTGACGATTGAAGGACTTTTAGCCTATGCCGAGGAATTTGCACGGCGCGTTCCAGTCGTCGATGTGGAGCCGCCCGCTCCGCCGCCTTCCACCGGCGATCGGATCAAGCTCGCGCAGGGGGCGGCGGACCGCCTCAGGCGTTTTGTCCACGAGGCGCAAACAGGATTCTCCGGGGCGGCAGCCTACAGGGCGGCGCGACGCGCCGTACTCGAAGAAGCCTGCGGTGGCGATGCCCTTGTGTTTTATGCGGCTTGGAACCGGCTGGTGGCCGAAGGGGCGCTGCAACCGCTGTTGCGTGCGCCAATCGGATCTGTGCAGAAGCCCGCCAACCGACGGCCGGTCGCCATCGTGCCGCGCGCCCAGCTCACGCCCCAGCTGGCAGAGGGGCGCATTGTCCTCGATCTTGGCGACGACCGATTTTGGCTGCTCCCTCGCGATCTGGCGGATCGGACGCTCCTCTTCACCATGCGTCACGGCATCTCTCGTGTCGAAAGCAAGACGCATCGAGTGGGTCGACGGTTGTCCAATCAGCTCGACGAAGAGCGGGGCGTGCCCCGAGCCGAGGCGGTGGGAGCGGCGCTGGCTCGTATGGTGGGCGTCGTGGGACAACAGCTCGACTTCCTGCATCTGACGAACTATCTCGATCCGCGGCGATTCCTCCATTTCATGAGCCACAGTCCGAATACCCGTCAGCTCTACCAGCGGGTCGTCCGGGCACTGAGCCCGTCGTCCGACTCTCATCCGGAGCCGATGTTCGAGCATGCCCTGGAGTCGTCCGACTTCGGATGGATCACCGGTGTCGCGAAAGCGGCGGAGATCGAGACCCTCGCCAAGGCGTTCGGTGTGGAGGTCTCGACCGCGAAGCGGCTCGTCAAGGATCCCCTGTATTGCTATCCGGGAGGCAACTCGTTCTTCGATCTCTATGTCGACGTCATTGACGGTTTGCACGGATTGGGAGAAGCCCATCGCGGCCAGGTGGCCTGTCTGTACACGCATAGCTCGACGCTTCGGGCGTTGATGATTTATTTGGACCCGCGTCCCTTTCATGAAGCCTTCACAGAATTCAGCGATTACAAAGAGAGCCAGGACAATGTCGTGCTCCTCACGTACGAACACGGCCGATTGTCCGGCTATTCCACCGCGGTGGGATTATCAGAGAGAGAACGTGCCGCCCGTGAAAACTGGGTTTCGCTGGAACGGGTGCGGAAAGACCGTGTGACGCTCAAGCCCCGCCAGATCAAACGGATTGTGACCCTCGTGTCGGGTGGAGATTTCGCCGGTGCCGGCTCGGCGCTCAAAGAAATCCGGGTGACGGGGCAACGCCACGGACTAAAAGTGCATTTCGTCCGTCACGGGTTTCTTGGCCTCGCAAACAATTGGATCGAAGAAGTGACGGAGGAAGACACTCGTGGCATGAGCAGCCATGCGAGCAGCCCGATCGGCAGCAGCCGATTCGAGGATTTCAAAGAGGAAGGGGTGCAGCAGGCGGCAATGCGGAACCTGCAACCGTACCTTGACGATGCGGCGCTCGTGGTCTTGGGCGGCGACGGAAGCTTGCGCGGCGCGCGGGCGGTCTATGAAGGATTCGGCGTCCAGGTCGTCGGCATTCCCGGCACCATCGACAACAACATCGAAGGCACGATCTCCCTCGGCTACCATTCCGCCGTCGCGCTGGCGGACCAGTCGATCGAGTCGCTGAAAGCGACCAGCGCGGCCATGGGGAGCATTTTCTTTGTGGAAGTCATGGGCGCGGGTTCAGGCCATCTGGCCCTGGGCTGCGCGTATCAGGCGCGAGCGGAAGGGCTGTTGGTGAACGAGCATCCGGACCCAGATGCCTATATCGACGACATCATCCTCGGCACCTTGAAGCGGACGTTGGGCGTGCCGAACAAGAGCCATTTGTTTGTCGTGGCCGAACGCACGCCGCATCGCCATCATCGTGAAGGCGGGGTGCATGGCCTGGTGGATTACGTGGCCGGTGTCATCGCGCAATGGCCGCAGCGGCAGGCCCGCGCCAATCAATACCCGCTGACGCTCGCGACCAAGGCGACGATTCTCGGGCACACGCTCCGGGGCGCAAAACCTGTTCCCGAGGACAAGGCGATCGCCCAGCATTTGGCGTACGAAACCGTTCATCGGTTAATCGAACGGCCCGAGGATGTGGTGGGATGCATGATGGCCTACCGTGAACGGGGAGCCATCGAAACCATTCCGCTTCATGCCGTGGCGCCGAAGCAGTTCGATTGGGATTTATTCGCAAGAATGCACGGAAACGAGTCTTAGGCGCCTGCGCGAGAGAGTCGTAAGGGAAGGACGTTCTCGACCTCTTTCTTCTGCAAGCGCGCCGGGCGTTACAGTCTCGTCCGCAGACGTGATCCTGGTTTCGGCCCAGATGTATCACTGTCTTGGGAACGGTAAAAAGCGTGGATCGAGGCTAGCGGCCGGCATTGGGCAGCAGCATGGCGAAGGACTTGAAGCCGATGCCTAAACGGCTGCACACGAGATACTGCCTGTCGAATCGATTTCTGGTACGGATGATCTGGCCAAGGGCGCGGAAGCCCACACGTCCCCACGCGGCCACATGCATGACGGAGAGTGGATAATCGGTGCCGAAGAGCAGGCGATCGTGAATTTCCGGATGACGGCGGAGATGGAGCAGCATGCGAAGGCGGTTGGGCAGGGTGAGCGCGGAAATATCGGCGAAAAAATTAGGGTATCTCTTCGAAAAATCCTGCAGGACCGGAAGAAACCGCTCATACAAGACCAACCCATAACTACAAGCGTGCGCGGCGATCACGGTGACGCCTTCATCCAGCGCACACTCGAGTCGGCCTGGATCCCCGACCGATTGATCCTTGCCGATGAGACTGAACTCGTATCCCACGTGGCTCAAAAACGGCAACCGGCGATCCGCGAGTGCGCGATAGAAAGCTTTGTATTTCGCCTCCGCGGGATTGAACTGTTGCGCATTTGGCAGCACCTTGACGAGCACGGCGCCGGCATCGGCACAGCGATGCACCTCCTCGACGGCGTCACGCCTCTGAGGGTTGATGGACACGCCCGCAAGAAAGTCATTCGGGAACGCTCGAGCCGTCTCGAGCACATAATCGTTGCTGATGATGAAATGGGTCTCTTCGCGCGCAAACTGGCCCGCTTGATCGTAGACTCCGTCCATTCCGAGGAGGACGGCCTGCCGCACGTGCCTGGAGGCGCGCAGTTCTGTCAGCAGGTCGTCTAGATATTTCTGGTTGGCCTGGCCGGGGTCGTCTGCCGATAAGCTGTGTTTCCAGAGCAGGAATCGGAAGAGTGGGCTCTTGAGCATCTTCGGCGAGATATAGCAGCCGTTCTGACCCTCCGGCAGCGCCGCGAGATGGACATGGCAATCGATCAGTGATCTCTCTGCCATACAGGGGCAATCTCAAATCTCAAATTTCAGATCTCAAACCGCGAAGCGCCGAGCTCAAGTCTCGATTTCAAATCTCACATGGCTGGAGTTCAAGAATCCCCACGGCCCGCCAGTCGCTCAATCGCAATTCGCTTCAACGCGCGCAGATCCATCTTGCCGGTTCCCAGCACCGGCAAGGCCTCGACTCTCAAAAAATTGCCCCGCGGCGGGGTGAACAAATTCGGCAGTCCATTCGACGCCAGCTTGCTAAGAATGTCCGGTAGACGGGCCTCGTCGATCGTATGCAGGACCGCAAGTTGCTCCCCTTTGCGCTCGTCGGGAATCCCCGTCACCGCAAACACCTGCGTTTCGCTGTCGGCCGCCTCGTGCAGCGCTTCCTCTACCTTGCCATGAGGCACCATCTCACCACCGATCTTGGAAAAGCGAGACAACCGGTCGGTGATCGTCAAAAAGCCATCGTCGTCGAGCATGGCGATGTCGCCGGTGATGTACCAGCCGTCATGCATCACGCTTGCCGTCAGGTCCTCCCGTCCGAGGTAGCCCGTCATGAGATTAGGCCCCCTGACCAGCAGCATGCCCGGCGATCCAGGAGGGAGGGGTACATACGTATCCGGGTCGACGATCTTGACCGAGACACCCGGCAGCGGCTGACCGACGGTCCCTCTCCGGGACGCGGGCTGATAGTAGCCCGCCGCCCGGAAGTCCGGGCAATTCACCGCGATCACGGGCGCGCATTCGGTCACGCCGTAGCCTTCGATGGGTTCAATGCCGAATCGATCTTTGAAAGCCTCGTAAAGTCGTAAGGGCAGTTTTTCCGCTCCTGTGAGCACGACTCGCAAAGAGCTGAATTGTTCGGGTGTGCACCGTCTGTGATAGAGCTGCAAAAAGGTCGGCGTGGCGACGAGGAATGTGACCCGCTGTCGTCGGACCAATTCCCCGATCGCGGCCACGTCGATCGGCGACGGATGAAAGACGAGGCCGGCGTTGTTGAACATCACAAACCAGAACACCAGATAACCGAACGAATGGAAGAACGGCAGGATGCCGAGCACCCGTTCTTTCTGGTAGAGATGCAGGATCTGTGTGGCGCCCTGCGCGTTGGCATCCACGCTATAATGAGAAAGCATCACGCCTTTCGGCTCTCCGGTCGTGCCGCTGCTAAAGATAATCGTGGCGAGGTCGTCGATTGAAAGGGGCCTGTCTTGTCCGCAAACCCGCTCGATGACGCGCATGGGCGCAATGCAC
This sequence comes from Nitrospira sp., assembly GCA_035761895.1. Classification (GTDB taxonomy): domain Bacteria; phylum Nitrospirota; class Nitrospiria; order Nitrospirales; family Nitrospiraceae; genus Nitrospira_C. Next base: position 5,857 of record DASTQE010000053.1, read on the forward strand.
GCCAGCAAAGCCGCGAGTAATTTGTCCTTTCGGCCGATGGTTTCCGCCAAATCCTCCAACCAGACGATGGTCGGTCCCACCGGCAATTCCAATTTCGCTTTTTCGACGAAGGCCCGGCTGGTCACGATCGTACGGAGGCCGGCCTGCCGGACTGCGGCCTCCAACCCCGTGCGGCCGACCGTGTAATTGAGGTTCACACTGGTTTTTCCGCAGAGCGGCGCTGCCACGTTCGCCAATGCGCCGGCGACACTCGGAGGAAGCAGAATGCCGATATGGCGCTGGCCCTGCCAGGACGGCCGCAACGCGCGTGCCAGGGCAATCGATCCAATCAGTGCCTGTGCGGCTGAAACATGGGGACGACGCTGATCTGACATGGTAAAGCGGAAGGGGCGTCTTCTCATCGCGCGGATGAACTCCCGATGCAGAGGCCGGCGGTCCGGTTTGCGCAGTGCCCAGGCCGCTTCTCCAAGCGCCTGGATGGCAGTACGCAGCTCGTGCGACGGTGTTTGCGCCGGCAGGGGTGCGCCGAACGAGACCGTCACCGGATAAGGGAGGCGCTCCGGAATTTTCCAAAAAAAGCGGCCATGGTCAAAGCTGAAGATGCTGCCCCAGACGCGGTCGAGATGAACCGGGATGATCGGTGCGGATCTCCCTTTCATAATGCGCTCGAACCCTCGGCGGAACGGCAACAAGGTCCCGGTTCGAGTGATCTGACCCTCGGGAAAGATGCAGACCAGATCGCCTCTATCGAGCGCCGCACCGGTATCACGCAGTGCGCGCAGGACGACGCGCAGGCCACCGTAAGACGAAATCGGAATGACGCCGAACAACTTCATCAGCGGTTTGACCAACGGCTGATCCGCGTACTGGGCGTCCACCACGAACCGCACGTGTCGATCAAGGCTGGTGATCAACAGCAGGCCGTCGATGAACGACACATGATTGGGCACGAGCAGCGCGCCGCCGGCCTTCGGCACATGTTCGTGGCCCACGATCTGAAGTCGGTACAGGCTGTTGGTCAGCATGACGAGCGCGGCGCGCAACAATGCTTCGGGCAGCAACCAAAGCGCCCAGGCGGTGCCGATCACGGTGAGCGCCGCGGTGGTAGTAAAAATGCCGGTCGTGGAAACTCCGGCGGTCGCGAGTGCGCCCGCGCCGAGCGATCCCAGGAGGATGCCGGTGAAGACGCAGGTATTTTCGAAGGCGATCACCGACCCGCGCCGGTCGTGCGGGGCTCGCCATTGAATTAGCGCATTGAGCGGGACGAAGATCAGGGCGCTCGAGACACCGAGGAACACCATCAACGTCAGGGTCGCCGGCAGGCCGGGAGCGAGGAGGCCAAGGACAGCGAGCAGCACCGCTACACCCGCTGCGCCAAGCGGAATCAACCCGTATTCGACCCTGGCCTGCGACAGGCGCCCCACCCATCGCGCTCCAACGCCGATGCCGATCGACAACAACATGAGCGGCAGACCGGATTGCCAGTCCGAAACCAGGAGCACCGCTTTCGCATACACCAGGATGTTCTGCGCGAACAGACTGGCAATCGTCCAAAAGAAGACGGCGCCGGTGATGGCCAGCCGCAGCATGCGGTCGCGTGCCATGGCGGCCCACGCGCCTTGCAGGGTGTTCAGCAGACCTCCCTCCGCGCGCGCCGGTGGAACAGGCGGGATCGTCCAGGCCGCTCCAAATCCGACGAGCGCGAGGGCAGTGAGCAGCAATGGAGCCACCCACACTGCGTCCCCTGTGAGCGACATCACAATGCCGGGAGCCGCTGTGCCGGTCAAAATCGCGAAAAACGTCCACATCTCAAGCTGGCCATTGCCGGCCGCCAATCGTTCATGCGGCAGCAGTTCGGCAAGGATCCCGTATTTCGCCGGGCTGAAGAGTGCACTATGGACGCCCATTCCGGCGAGGACGATCAGGGGCAGAATGCCTCCGGCGTGGTTGAACCAGAGGGCGAGCGTTGCCGCTCCCATCAAGAGGACTTCCACCGATTTCATCAGGATGATGACCTTGCGCTTGCTGACCCGGTCGGCCAGGACGCCCGCCACAATCGAGACGACGACGAGCGGGAATGTGAAGACGACAAAGGCCAGTGTCGTCTGCGTTTGCGAGGCGGCTTCAAAATCGGGTCCTGGCGCGGTGGTGGAAGCCAGCTGGCGAATGGCCAGGAGCGCGACCATCAGCTTCCAGGCGTTGTCATTGAACGCGCCACAAAACTGGGCGATGAGCAATCCGCGCAGAGGGTGCGTCATGCGTGCGATCTAGTGTGCCTCCGGTGATGAGGTTCTGGGAATGGGCAGTCCTTCCAACTCCATGATGCGCAGCGCGTTGGTCGTGGGACAACTGCCTGGACGGAGACGATAGTCGAACGCCAGTGCGCCGTTGCTGACGGTTTCCTGAAAATGGGCATTGATGAGCGAAGGAACTTCGTGCTCCAAATCGGTCAGCTCGAGGTCATGCGTGCTGACCAGCCCGTAGCCGTTTCCGGCCGCGAGGGCTTTGATGTAGGACCGGCTGCCGATCAACCGTTCGCGGTTGTTGGTGCCCTTGAAGATTTCATCAATCAGAAACAGCACCGGCGGGGACGACCAATCCATCGTGGCATGCAGAATCGTCTTGAGGCGTTTGACTTCCGCATAGAAAAATGAGAGGCCGGCATCCAGTGAGTCGTTGATGCGTATGCAAGAGGCCAGCCGGCTCCAGCTCCAGGTAAAGGAACCGGCGCAGACCGGTGCGCCGGCCTGCGCCAGGCAAACGTTAATGCCGATGGTCCGAAGGAACGTGCTCTTGCCGGACATGTTGGAACCGGTGATTAGGTAAATGGTGCCCAACCCTCCCAACGCAATGTCGTTGCTGACCCGCGTCGTGGTAGGAATCAGCGGGTGGCCGAGGCGGCGGCTGCGAATGCCGATGTCCGGCGACGGCGTGGGCCAGATATAGTCGGGATGGAGGTAGGCAAATGTGGCCAGCGCGGAGGCTGCTTCGACTTCGGCCAACCGGTCCAGCCACACAGGTAGTCGGGTCCGCACACGCTCTTGAAACTGTCTGAGGCGAAATGCAAAGAACAGATCCCAGGGGCAAAGGGCATTGAAGGCCAGATGGACCAGCGGATGGGCTTTGACGCTGATGCCGTGAAAGATGCGCGCAATGTGCCGCGTGTAGGAGGAAGGAGCAATACCCGGTTCCACCAAGGGCGCACAGGTTCGGGCCAGGATTGAGGCGGGCCGCGCCGCATGACGCTCGATGAACTTTAAGATTCCGCTCAGACGCTCCATCTCGTGATGCAATCCGATCGCGTGTTCGAGCAACTCTTCGCCCTGGTCCGTCATCAGATAAATCAAGGCATAGGCGCCGAAGGTCAACATCCAATAGCCTGGGAGCCAATCCAGGAGTGCGCCGATGCCGAGGACGATCGTGCTCACTGCGAGCAAGGTTTGAATCATAAGGATTCGAGTCAGGCCGGGAAAGCCGACCGGATGCTGGAGCACGGCTGCGAGTCTCCGTCCATTGATTTCTTGCTCTCCCGCCAGTTGCGCTTCGAGCACCAACCGGTCTCGAAAGAGCGGACGGTGACAAAGCTCTCTGACAAGGGCCTGCCGCGTTTCCCAGACCCGTGGTTCGGGCGGTTGCGTCAAGAGCCACTGAGTGAGCCGGGTTCGACCCTGGTCTGAGACGGTCGTGTCGAGAAGATGCAGCAATGAATGCGGTCCGGCCACGTCCAGATCTTGAGCGTACAAATGCGTCGCAAGCGGCTCGGTCGGCTTGTAAGGAATCTGCGACCAGGCGAGTTGCACTCGAGCCAGATGCGCCGATTTAAGGGTGGTCCACAGCCGCAGCCGGTGAATCCGCTGCTCAAGCCTGTTATGATACGACGCCACAATTAGAAACAGTAGGACGAAGCCGGCCATCGCCAGATTGCCGCTGTGATATCGGCCGGATCGGAACAACGTGACGGTGGAGATGACGCCGGCAATGAAGATAGCCAGACGGTAGGTGGTGAGGCGGGAGCTGATTGCCGCTCCGCCCGCGATAAGACGTTCGATCCTACCGATGAGTCGATGCAGTTGTCTGGCCCGCGAGAGTGCCGCCATCGTTGGCTGACGATACTGGAAGGTCCGTTAGGCGTCAATGACTAGTGACTGGATAGAGGTGCAAGTCCGCTCTTCGCTCGACGCGGGTGAGGTCCTGGGACTACTGGACGATCCTTCTGTCCCGGGCGCCTGGCAGGAGGGGGACACCATTCATCTGTATTGGCCGGGCCACCGGTGGTCTCCCGACCATCTGATTCGCCTGCGCCAGACCCTAGGCCGATTGACGCAAGAGGGCACGGTCGCACCGGAGATTGTCGTGCACTCGCTGCCCGATCAAGACTGGAACCGTCGATGGGCGCAGTCGGTCAAGCCGTTGCGAGTCGGACAACGCATCGTCATCAGACCCAGCTGGGAGACCGTCGAATCCAACGCGCAGCAGATCGAGATCATTCTCGATCCCAAGCGTGCGTTTGGAACCGGCCATCATGCGACGACTTGCCTGTTGCTGGAGTGGCTCGAGCAGGACATCGGGGGATGCGAATCTGTGCTCGATGTGGGCACTGGGAGCGGCCTCCTGGCCATGGTCGCGCTTCGTCTTGGCGCCGTGCGGGCGGTCGGCATCGACACGGATCCTGACGCGATCGCGTGTGCGCGTGAATACGCCGCCGTCAATGGCTTCGGTCCCGAACTGTCGCTGGAGTGCCGCAGCATGGCGGCGGATCTTTCCTATGATCTGGTTCTGGCCAACCTGGACCGCCTCACGCTTCTGGATCTGGCTCAACCGCTGGCCGCCTGCACCGGTGGGACGCTCCTGGTCTCAGGCCTCCTCGTCGGGCAGCGTGAGGAGATTGTAGCCGCCTTTGGCTGCGCCGGGCTTTATCCCGGAGGCGAGCGCGAGCGAGAGGGCTGGCTGGCCATGGCGTTTACCCGCGCGCAATCTTGTGAAGGGCAGTAGCATGAGCCAATCCGGACGACCGCCCTATCCTCATGTCCACCAGATCAACGTTTCAAACGGAGGAGTGCCCAAGCATCCGGTGTTCGAAGCCAAAATCTCCACGGAAGGATTGGAAGGGGACCGCCAGCGGAATCTCAAGGTACACGGCGGACCGGATCGTGCGGTGTGTCTCTTCTCGGTGGAATTGATCGAACGCATGCAGGACGAGGGACATTCCATCGATGCCGGTTCATCCGGTGAGAATCTGACGCTCGCAGGACTGGCGTGGGACACACTCGAGCCGGGCGCCAGACTGAAGATCGGTCCCGACGTCCTGCTTGAAGTCGCCAGCTACTGTGCGCCGTGCGAATGGAACGCACGCTGGTTCCGCGACGGAGATATCACGCGAATCAGTCAGCGCACCAATCCGGGCTGGAGCCGGCTCTATGCCAGAGTGCTTTGCACCGGCGTTGTGCGGCCCGGGGATCAAGTGGTAATCGAGCATGGATCGCGTCCCTGAACCAGAACTCATGGAGGATCGTGAGCAAGCGGCAGCCTACGCCGCTGCCGACTTCTCCCAGGAAAACCAAGGGTTCGTGGACCGCTTCGAGGAATACTTCCCTGGGTTTTCAAGCGGCCGTGTGCTGGACGCCGGATGCGGTCCGGCCGATATTCCGATTCGTTTCGCGAGGCGCTATCCTGCCTGTCATCTGATCGCCATAGACGGCTCCCAGGCGATGATCGATCTGGCTCAGCAGGCAGTGAGCCACGCCGGCCTGAGCGATCGCATCACCGTGCGGTGCGAGCGGTTCGAAGCGGTGTCCGGGGCGAACGTCTTCGACGCCGTGCTGTCCAACAGCTTGGTCCATCATCTG
>DASTQE010000054.1:0-6129 GCA_035761895.1 Nitrospira sp.
TCCCTCCCCATTCTGGTGTGCGCGTTCGGCGAGCACAGGAGATCACCAGCCCGCCCGCCCAGTCCCCTATCCGCCGGCCAGCGTGACGGTGAAGGTCAGATCGGCTTCGGCCCGGCGCACTTTGACGCTCACGCGCTGGCCGGGAACCGTCCGTTCGATCAGATAGCTTTTCAAGTGCGCTGCATCCAGGATCTCAGTGTCTTCGATGGCCAAAAGGATGTCGTGTTTCTGAATGCCGGCTGCCTTGGCCGGTTCGGCAACGTCCTGCACAGCCATCCGCCACTTTGTCCCGTCTTTGACCGCCGTCATGTGAATGCCGAGCTTCGAGAAGGCCAACGGTTTCCCTTCGATGGCTGCGGCGACAATGCGTGCGGCCAGCGTACCGGGGATCGCAAAGGCCATCTGGCTGCAGAAGACATGAGTTTCGTCTTTGTCCGTCTGTATCACGGCGTGCAGAATGCCGACGACTTCACCGGCCTTGTTGTAGAGCGCGCCCCCGGAGTTGCCGCTGCAGGCCGAGAGATCGGCTTGCAGGAGTCGTGTCTCGACGGTTTGTAAGAACGTGTTGGCGTTGCCGATGCGGCCGAACGCCATTGTTGGACCCCAGCCCATCGGATATCCGACCGTAAACACCTCGCTGCCGACCGGCGGCGCCTCGGGCGCAAACCCGGTGGCGATCTCAAGCACGGGCCGGTCTTTTTGATTCAAGCGGTACACGACGACGTCGAGATAAGCGCTTTCTCCGACGATCTGGGCGACAAGTTCATGGAGGTCGGTCGTCAGGATGTGAATGACCTTGGGCACGAGGTGACCCGTCGGACTGGCTTTCTCGACGGCGTGTCGAGCCGTGACAATGTAGCCGTCATGGAGATGGAAGCCGGTCCCGCGGATCTTGATTTTGCCCGGCTTGTCCGGAGTGCGCGGATCTTGCGTATCTTCCAGGATGCCGACGGTGGCCCGCTTGGCGTGTTCGATGACTTCCGCCTGCGGTCCTGTCTGTGCGGACACGTAGGAAGAAATGCCTGAGAGGATCGCGACCAGGCAAGCCAGAATCGTATGGGCGATGCAGTTGCGCACAGGCGTCAACACCATTGAAAAGATCCTTTCACTGTATGAAACCGGTGGCGCACAGTATAATGAGCTTTGGTCATCAATGACAGAGGGAGGCCATGAGAGAGTGGCTCGCAACGGTCGGTGTGTTTACGCTGGTGCTGTTCGTCCTGAACTGCGGGACCGTCTGGGGATCGGACTCGCAAGCCGGAAGCGAAGCGTCATTTACGGAGAAGGTGGGTGAAACGGCCAAGAAGATCGGCAAGAAAATCGAAGAGGGTTTCAAGAAAACAGCCAAGAAGATTGAAGAAAAGAACGTGCCCGAAAAGGTGGAACGGAAACTAAAGAAGGCTGCGGATAAGACCGCCGAAGGTTTTGAGAAAGCTGAGCGGAAAATCAAGCAAAAGCTGGCGGACTAAATTTCCGCACGCTTCGACACACCTCATTTCTTGCGGAAACCGAAAAACGATCCGGCTCCCGCCGCCCCCGCCGAAGGTAGAAAACCTGTCAACACGTCCTTCAGTCCCTGCGCTTCGCCGTGGAGCCACTGCACCGTTCGGCTGACTTGAGTTTCCAGCGCGCTCCAGTCCACATCGATCCAGCCGCTCGCTTTCATGACTCCGATACAGGCCAATACAAGGGCTACCATCATGGCGGCAATTCTCAGGAAGCGGCGAAAGGCCCACCCGATCAAAAAGCCTCCGAGATAGCTGGCGCCGATTTGAGCGGCGGCAGGGGATGTGTAATTCCCGATCCAGGACGCCAAGCCGCCTATCGTGGCCATGGCAATGGTGACGAACGACTTCGCCGCCCAGGGTGGATCAGCGAGTACCGCCTCCCAGCCCGACGGTGCAGGGGAGGCGGTGGAACATGCGTCTTCTTCGACCATGAAGGGCTCCAGAGGTTAAAGCTGCTTGGAGGAGAACGTATCGCAGACGTCGGGGTTACCGGTGTCCAGCCCTTTGCGCAGCCAGGTCTTCCGCTGTTGCGAGGAGCCGTGGGTCCAGCTCTCCGGCTGCACGTACCCTCGAGACATCTTCTGTAGGCGATCGTCTCCGATGGCTGCCGCCGCCGCCAGTCCCTCTTCAAAATCTCCCGGTTCGATCAAGCCGCGTGCATGGCTGGCATGGTATCCCCAGACGCCGGCCAGGCAATCGGCCTGAAGTTCCATGCGGACGGAGAGGGCATTGCCTTCCGCTTCCCCCGCCTGGCGCTGGAGGCGGCGGACTTTCTCCGCAATGCCAAGAAGATTCTGGACATGGTGGCCCACTTCATGGGCAATGACGTAGGCCTGGGCAAAATCGCCTGGAGCTCCAAGCCGCTGAGACATTTCCTTGAAGAAGGAGAGATCGAGATACAGCTTGCGATCCTGCGGGCAATAGAACGGTCCCACGGCCGAGGATGTCGCGCCGCAGGCCGAGTGCACGGCGCCCGTAAACAAGACTAGACGGGGGTGTTCGTATTGGCGGCCCTCCTTGGGAAGGAGCTGCTGCCAGGTGTCTTCGGTGTCGGCCAGCACGACCGACGCGAATCGGCCGATCTCGTCTTGCACCGGACCGGTCGGCACCGATCCTATCGGCGGCTCCGTTGTGCTCTGGATGCCGCTCATGAGGTCGATGAGCGCCAGTGGATTGATGCCGGTAAAGTAGCTGACGGCCAACAGAAGAACGATCCCACCGATGCCGAGTCCCCCGACTCCGCCGATTCTCGCCGGTCCCAAGCTCCGCCGGTCTTCCACGTTCTTGCTTTGCCGTTGGCCCTGCCAGCGCATCCCACCCTCTCCCGCGTTGGGCGACGTGATCCACGATACTGCGCCGGAGGTGAGAAGTCCAGGTGTGCAAGGAGGAACCCGCGAGGCCTTCCACTGCGGAGACCTCGCGGGATGAACGGAAGACAAGCGTGTCAATTGGCGGACGGCAGGCCACCTGCGATTTGTGAAAGATCTTTGGGGTAGAGCACGATTTCGATTCGACGGTTAGATGACCGGCCTTCTTCAGTGTCATTACTCGCGATCGGATGCGTATCGGCGTATCCGACAGCCGACAGTCCCTGAGCCGGCACCCCTCCGTGGTCGATGAGGTAACGCACCACGGTCGTCGCCCGGTTGGTTGAGAGCTCCCAATTGGTCTTGAACTTGTCCTGAAGCTTCGCACTGATCGGGACGTTGTCGGTATGGCCTTCAATTCTGATTTGCTTGTCTGTGATCTTGTTCAGCACGTCGCTGACCTGCTTTAGCACCTTCAATCCAGCCGGCTTGATATCGGTGCGGCCCGAGTCAAACAACACGCGATCGACCATGTTGATCGTCAGACGATCGCGTACTTGTTGTATCGTGATGTTGCCCTTGGCGATTTCGTCCTTGAGAGATTGCGAGAGCTCCTCCTGAGTCTTGGTCAGGCGGCGGATCTCATCTTCCTTGGCCGCGCGTTCTTGCTCGAGCCGTGCTTTGTCCTCCGCCTCGGCTTTCAGGCGCTTTCGCTCCTCTTCCAAACTCGCCGACAGTTCGGATTGGCGCTTCCGTTCCTCGTCCAGACTGGCGGAGAGCTGCGACTGCTCCTGCTGCAATCTGGCCTTTTCTTCCGCTTCAGCCTTGAGGCGCTGGCGTTCCTGATCCAGACTTGCGGCCAGGCGGCTCTGCTCCTGGCGCAGTTGTTCACGCTCTTTAGCCACCCGTGCGGATTCGGCCTCCAGTTCGGCCGCCCGCTGTTGAAGTTTCACGATCTCGCTTTGGGCTGTCGCCGTACCACTGGCGAGTTGCTGCTTGTCATTCTCGAGCGCAGAGATCTGGGCGGTCTCATCGGCCAGCTTCTTTTCCAGCGCGGCGATTTGCGCACGCACGTCACCCAACTCACTGCCCAGCTGGCTCTTTTCACGCTCCAGACTGTCGAGCTTGCTTTGGAGTTCGGCCGAGCGGGCGGTCAACGCTTCGCGCTCTTTCTCGAGGGAAGCCGCTTGCTGTTCTGCGGTCTTGCGCTGAGTCGTCTCCTGATCGAGATTCTGCTGGAGCCCAGCCACTTGTTGCTGGAGCTGGTCGGACTCGGCTTTGGACTTCTTTTTCAGCGCTTCCAATTCCTCGGCTTGGCTGGCCGACAGCTTCTTGGCTCTCGCGAGCTCGTCCAACGCCTGTTGGTGGGTGTCGGTTGAGACGCATCCGGACGCCATGATCACGACGGATGCAATCAGGGTCGCCTGCATGAAGATCTGATGATTGCGGCTGCGGTGTTCAGTCATAGGCCCCTCCTGCATGAAGGTGTAAAGGGAAGATGCATCAGGCTCGAGCAAAGTCGATGCCGTTACCGATCATCGGTCGGTAAACCCCTAAAACGCAAAGAAGCACGGGACTCTGGATGCCGTCAATGAACGATCGTGCGGTCATCAGCTTGTCGACACATGTGACCAGGAAGAACATCACCTGTAGGAAGCAACGTACAGTCGAAACCGGACGCCATGGTACACGAACGTGTGAATCAATCAAGCCCTTCAAGAGGCAGCGGGAACTGCAGGGAGATGTGAGTATATAGGTAGAGATGAGGTTGGAGAGGAAAATGCTATCTCGTAGACGTGATGACACCAGTAGGGGAACGCATACACACCTACATGATGTCTCATCACAGTTGACCTGTTGACGTCTTTGACGCCTAAATGGTGATCATGCGCCCATCACACCCCCGAACGATTCTTTTTCATAAGCCCTATGATGTCTTGCCGTGTTTTACCGATCCGGAAGGCCGGCCGACCCTCTCCGATTACGTGCGGGTTCCTGGCGTGTATGCGGCCGGCCGGTTGGACCGCGACAGTGAAGGACTCATGATCCTCACTTCCGATGGTGCGCTGGCCCACCTCATCACCGATCCCTTGTACAAGTTACCCAAAGTCTATTGGGCCCAGGTGGAGAGAATCCCGGATGAGACGGCGTTGGAGCACTTGCGCCGTGGGGTGGTGTTGAGCGGGGTTCGCACGAGACCTGCCGGCGTCCGTCTCCTCAAGCAGGCACCAGCATTGTCCGAGCGGCCCGTCCCGATCCGGATGCGCCGGACGGTGCCTACCGCCTGGCTGGAAATTGTGCTTCATGAGGGGAAGAACCGGCAGGTCCGGCGCATGACCGCTGCTGTCGGCCATCCGACGCTGCGCCTGGTGCGGGTCGCGATCGGACCTCTCCGGCTCGGGAATCTTCCCGCCGGTTCTTGGCGGGCAATGACCCCCAAGGAGGAATGTGAGCTTGACGGCGAAGTTCGGGGGAGGAGGCGCGCGTGACGTTCCCTCTGCACGATTTCACGAATTGATTGCCAAGAGCCACATTCGGTTCATACTTACGCTCAACAACGTAAGTACCTACCACAGCTTCTCACCTTTCTGTCTGAACGGAGGGGATGATGAGAACTCACACGCAACAGGCATCCACTTCACGGTCCGTGGACCGCACGATGCTCTGGACACTCAATCGGCAAGGGGCCCAAACCATGGAGGGACTCTCGTCGTTGACGGGGATCGGGTGGGCCCAGGTCTTTCTGTCGGTGGACCGACTCAGCCGGATTGGCAAGGTGTCGCTAACCCCTGTCCGACCCTGCGAATATCGGATATCGATCGCCGGGCTGCTTCGTCGTTAGTCAGGGGTACGATGGGCGCTCGAGCAGGGGAAGGCGCTAACGGTTGCGGATCATGCGGCCGATGATGCCGATGCCGATGCCAAGCAGAATGTAGCCGGCAAGGACATTGATCACGACCACGCCCTGGCTCAGGATGTGGGTCGGCTGGTAATCGACGAGTCCCAGAGCTGCCGTGACGTTCACGGAGTAGTACACCGCCGACCAGAACGGAATCCAGGCAGCGACGGCACCGGAATCAATAGGCTGAAGCCACTGGAGCTGGAAGAACAGTTCATACAGCAGGCTGAACACGGCAACGGTGCCCGTGACCCAAAGGCCCCAGCGTGAGAAACTTGTGCCGTAGTTGCTTGTGACTTTCCAGGCCAGCTGACCCCAGGGATGCTTTCCCTCCATTTTCGCCCACGTCACACGGGCATTGCGCTCGTTCAAGTATTCCGCTTCCGATAAATCCAGTTCGCCCACTTCCGCGAAG
>DASTQE010000055.1:0-3630 GCA_035761895.1 Nitrospira sp.
GCCTCTGGAGACCTGGTGGATGTTGTGATGCCAAATGGCCGGTTCTATGCGCGCGGGCTGTTCAATCCGGCTTCGAAAATCCGGATCCGCATTCTCACCTTTCAAGAGGAACCGATCACTACCGCCTTCTGGAGGGAGCGAATTGCCCAGGCCGTGCGGCTTCGGGCGCGCATTGTTTCCGAGACGACGGCCTACCGGCTCATCTATGGAGAAGCCGATCGGTTACCAGGGCTGATCGTCGATCGATACGGTGATGTCCTGGTCATGCAAACGCTCTCGAGCGGGATGGACAGGCGTCAAGAGATGCTGGCCGATCTGTTGTGCAAGCACACGGGGGCGAATCGGATTTATCTTCGGAATGACGCCAAGAGCCGTGTGTTGGAAGGATTGTCCACGGCGACCGGTTTCTTGCGAGGGGGCGGTGAGACGACCATCGAGGTGCGAGAGGGGGCCGCACGGTTTCTGGTCAATTTCGCGCGGGGACAAAAAACGGGGTGGTTTTGCGATCAGCGGGAAAATCGCCTTGCCGCGGCACGATTGGCTTCCGGCAAACACGTGTTGGAACTGTTCTGTCATACGGGCGCATTTGGAATACAGGCCGCGATTGCCGGTGCGAGTCGCGTGGAGGGAGTGGATGTCAGCGAGGAAGCATTGGTCCTGGCGCGTGAGCATGCCCGTCTCAACGGTGTTCATGAGCGGTGCTCGTATCGCGTTGCGGATGCTTTCGATGAGCTGCGTCAGTTGGAACAGGCCGGACGGCAGTTCGACATGGTGCTCCTCGACCCCCCCGCCTTTGCACGCAGCAAACAGGCGATCCCACGCGCCTTGGCCGGATACAAGGACATCAATCTTCTGGCCATTCGGTTGACCAAACCAGAAGGCATTGTCGTGACCAGTTCATGTTCACATCACGTTTCGGAGGCCGATCTCTGGACAGCCATTGGACGAGCGGCACAAGACGCCAGGCGTCCAGTACGGCTGCTCGAGCAACGCGGACAGGCATCCGACCATCCCATTCTCGCCACCATGCCGGAGACCCGCTACCTCAAGTGCTTCATTATGCAAGTCCTCTAGCTTGCTGATTCCGTGGCAGTGCATTCACTCCTAAGACCTATCAGTCGCTGGGTGGTTCGAAATGGCCGGAAGGACGGTTCTGCCATGGTATCGTGGATTGTTTGGATTGCTTGATCAGACTCTTGAGGCTCATTTCCGCGGCGCGCAGCAGCTTGGGTTCACCGCTCTGAATTAACGCCGTCAACATGACATAGAGCGAACGGTCCATTCTTGAGCCGGTAAGAATCCGTTCCGTGACGGGATCCGGACCGTTCGGGGTCTCCTCGCTTTCATCGGGTTCATGGAAGAGCAGTGCGAACGCGTTCGGGTGGGCAAACAGCCAGGCAACGGGAATTTTCATCGCGGTCGCCAACCGTTCCAATGTCGCGGTCGACGGATCCAGCGATTCGGTTTCGATCTCATCCAGCGCCTGTAGCGAGATTCCGGATTCAGCCGCGAGATACTCGGGCGACAGACCACGAGAGAGGCGCCAGGCTTGGATCTGCGAGCCGATAGCCATGTGCGATGATATCTGAATTCCAGAATTCATGGCAACCGTCGTTCTAAACAAGGCTCTGGTTATTTATCTTCCATTTCAATAACTTACGAGGCAATTCTCCCTGTGGAAGATGAGCAATGAAATCGGGTACAATAGCGGTCATTCATTCCTGGACGCGTAAGGAGGCGGATCATGTTGGGGACAGATATTCGCGGGATTATGGCGGAAGAGGAGGAGGTACAGCGCCGGAGACAGGCCCTGAAGTCGCTCCTGTCGATGCGGAACAAGCAGTTGCGCGAATCATTGGAGCAGCGGATCAAGCGAGCCAGAACCGGCGGGGATTGGATGCAGCTCTCTCGTGAAGAATGTGCAACTTTGCACAAGCAGGAGAAAGCCCATCTCAGGTCTCAACTCGAACAGTTACAGCATGAGGACGATCGGACTCGCGGCAAGCTGACACTTCTCAAGCGAGCCAAGGCGAGGGCGCAACGGATCCGGGCAGCGGAAGCGGCCTCCGGCCGGAAGCGTCGATAATCGCAGCCGGCTGGATTGTCTTCAGTTATCACCCCGTTGACGCGCGCCCAATCGGCGCGCATTCGAGAACTCCTCAGAGACAAGCGGGCTCGAAACGCAGAAGGCGCCTTCATCATCGAGGGCGCCAAGCCCGTCTATGACGCCCTCCTCCATCATCCCGCCAGCGTTCAGAGCGTAGTCTTCACCGCTGATTACGAGCGACGGGAAAGCGATCAGCAGCGCCGTCTTCGAGCGCTGCAGCATATTTCCTCATTTCGCTGTTCCAGCAGCAATTTCTCTGCCTTGTCCAGTCTCGACAGCCCTCAAGGGATTCTTGCTCTCCTCAGGCAACCACATTGGAATGAGGAAATACTTCTGGCGCAGCCGATGATCTTCGGGGTGTACGGAGAACAGCTACAAGATCCAACCAATGTCGGAGCAATCATCCGTACGGCAGCAGGTTTGAGCGTAGATGCCCTGTGGCTGACGCCGGAATCGGCGGATATATATAACCCCAAAGTGGTGCGGGCATCGGCCGGTGCCGTGCTGTCGCTCCCGATTTTTGTCGCGGAGGATGTGGCCAGGCTGACCGGCAATGGCATTGCGCTATTCGCCGCCGTCGCCGGAGGCGGTAAAACCAGCAACATGGAGACCATTCGCCACATTCCTCAACGTCTGGTTGTTGCAGTCGGAAACGAAAGCCGCGGGCTTTCCGCTCACACCATTCGGCAGGCCGCCAACCGCTTCACGATACCACTGAGCCGGCATATTGAATCGCTGAATGTTGCGGCAACCGCGGCCATTGCCCTCCACTACTTACGGCGGTTACCCGTCCAATCTTAAGGCGTTGGTCACAAACGGTACGGCCGTTCGGCAACGCTCACATCGGTGGGACTCACGAGGTGTGGTGCCGAGGGACAGAATCGAACTGTCGACACCAGCCTTTTCAGGGCTGTGCTCTACCAACTGAGCTACCTCGGCACTGAGACAAAACAGGAAGCGGCACTGTTGCAGAATGATTGTCGAAAATCAAGATGCGGTATCCCGAAAGTAGAGGGTTTTATCCCGTCGCCAAGATCCGTATATAAGGGCTTTGGGTCGAGCAAGCTTTGTTTGGCGGAGAGGGAGGGATTTGAACCCTCGGTAGAGGTTTTAGCCCCTACAACGGTTTAGCAAACCGTCGCCTTCGGCCACTCGGCCACCTCTCCACAGCATCATGACTGCATTGTGCGGGTTACCTAGTCGTCCATGCAGCTAGGCGATGACGATTGGACGAACGACTGGTTAAGTGTTTCCCACATCTCGTTTTGCCTTCCGCTCCAACACGGTGACGACCGATGCGGCCCGTGCCACAGCTCAAAAATATGGTTCGTAGCGGAGCGCTGACGGCGGGCAATGGCAAAGAGAGAAGTTCTATCCGCTTCGCCTCCTCTGAACTACCGGAGTGAAGCGTGATCTTACCTGACCGATCAAAGAGGTACAAGAGTTTCTGGGGCTGATCTCTCGTTATGTTTGAAGAAGACGGGACGGTCTGTTGGTACGGACTAGGGACGAGGCGGGGACGC
>DASTQE010000056.1:0-8602 GCA_035761895.1 Nitrospira sp.
CTTGCAGGGCACGATGTTCGCCATCCTGGCGTTCTTCATCGCGTCTGCCGCCTACCGGTCGTTCCGGGCGAGGAGCCGCGAGGCGGCCGTCCTCTTGGTGGCGGCAGTGATCGTCATGATGGGTCGCGTCCCGCTTGGCGAATACCTGATTCCGTTGAGCGGGGACGTGTCGCAATGGATCCTCAACGTTCTGAACGCCTCCGTCCGGCGCGCCATCCTGATCGGCGTGAGCCTCGGCGCCATCGCGCTCTCCTTTAAGATTATTTTCGGCGTTGAACGGTCGTATTTAGGCGGGAGCAAAGAGTGAAAAGGCTAGAGGCACGAGGCCAGTGGCGAGAGGTTCGAGTGGACGTCGCTTTGATGTGCCCCTTGCCCCTGGCCACTCGCCTCTTGCCAGGTGGTCGGAGCGTATGAGTTTCTCAGAACGCATGCTGAAGATCGACCGGCGGATCATCTTTCTTGTGATCGGCGTGTGTACGCTGCTCCCGCTGTTGTATCCAGTCGGGCTGCCCATCAGGATTTCTCCGGAAGTGCGCAGCATCTACGACTACATTGAGGCCTTGCCCGAGCGGTCGATCTTTCTCCTGTCCATCGATTTCGACCCGGCCTCCAAGCCGGAATTGCATCCCCAGGCCATTGCGCTGTTGCGTCATGCGTTCAGGAAGAATCTCCGCGTCGTTGCGATGACGCTCTGGGTGTCGGGGACCGGCATGGCCGATCAGCTCCTCAAGCAGGTCGCTGCCGAGATGGGCAAGGAAAACGGTCAAGACTATGTTTTTCTGGGCTGGAGCCCGGGCGGACCCGCCGTCATTATCAACATGGGGCAGGATCTCTACACGGCCTTCCCCAGCGATTATGGCGGAAAAACCACAAAAGGCCTTTCCGTCCTGGACGGGGTCAACAGCCTCAAGGATGTGACCTATGCGATCAGCCTTGGAGCGGGGAACCCTGGCGTTGAGGCGTGGTATGTGTACGGGAAGGACAAGTATAAGTTTGAGTTGGGGGGCGGCTGTACGGGGGTGATTGCGCCGGGCCTGTACCCGCTGTTGCGAAGCGGACAGATCAACGGCTTGATTGGCGGCCTTCGCGGCGCGGCAGAATACGAAAGCTTGATCGGTCAAAAGGGGCGGGCGGTTGCCGGCATGGATGCGCAGTCGGCGACCCATCTGGCAATCATTGTCCTCGTCGCAATCTGCAACCTGTTCTACTTTTCGCTTCGGCAACAGCAAGGCCGCAGCGAAGTACAGCGTTGAATCGGGCACACTGATATGGATACGACCATTCTTGGCGCGTGGATGGCAACAGGGTTAACCCTGTTCATTTTTTCGTTTCTCTACAAAGATAATCCCTTGTTCAAGCTGGCCGAGCATCTCTATGTGGGCGTGTCGGTCGGATACACCATTGTGAAGGCCTACGACACAGTCGTCGTGCATCTGATCGTCAAGCCGATCGTCGAGCAGGGAGAAATCGCGCTATTGATTCCGGTGGCCATCGGATTGATGATGCTGACGCGGTACATGCCGAAAGCCGCCTGGATGTCCCGTTACGCTTTCGCGTTCATTGTGGGCCTGGGGTCTGGCCTCGCCATTCCGCGGACCATTTCGTCATTCATCCTGAAGCAGATCGAAGATACCGTGAGGCCGCTCC
This sequence comes from Nitrospira sp., assembly GCA_035761895.1. GTDB lineage: Bacteria > Nitrospirota > Nitrospiria > Nitrospirales > Nitrospiraceae > Nitrospira_C. The sequence continues at coordinate 1,648 of DASTQE010000056.1, forward strand.
TCGCAATGGCCGGCGGCGATGGCCTGACCTTTTCGATGAATCTGCTCAATCCGGCGAGCAATCTCAATGCCATTATCATCCTGGTCGGGGTGACTTCCGTCCTGTTCTATTTCTTCTTCTCGATCGAGCACAGCGGCCCGGGCAAGATGGTGGCCAGGACTGGGATCGTGTTTCTGATGATCGCCTTCGGCGCCGCCTTTGGGTATACAGTCATGGCGCGCATGTCGCTCTTAATCGGCCGGCTGACGGATCTCATCGAATTTTCCGATAGCTCCTATGGCCGTCCGACTTTGTGGCTCGTGATCCTCACCATCGGCGCCTTGGTGGTATTGGGCCGCCGGTCGGCGAATTCCACCTCCCAACCGGAATAGTGCCTGTCGTATACACGCCAATGTGGATCACGCGTTGAACAGTTGCAGCGCGTGAAACCGGTTCGTTAGAATGCCGCTTTCGCTGGACGAGTACCCATGACCACAGGCACCACCAAAGATCCCAAGCAATACCCGATCCTGCGCAATCTACAATTTTCGCCCATCAAAAAGGGAGAGGAGCAGTACATCGTCCTCTGGGACCCCAGCGGCCTCAGCAAGGAAAAACTCGTCCTCCCGCTCAACTATTTTTTCATCATACAGCACTTCGACGGCGACCATTCGCTGCAGGAAATCGGTGCGCTCTACCTCAAGCGCTTTGGTGAGTTTTTGATGCCGGCCAAGGTTGAGCAATTGGTCGGGGATCTCGAGGCCAAACTGTTCCTCGAAGGCGACCGCACGGAAGGCGCGAAGGCGCAGGCTCGCCACGCCTACCGGGAGGCAGCGGTGCGCCCAGCCGGCTTTGCCGGAAAAAGCTACGAAGCGGACAGGGGACAGCTCAAACAGCAGATTGATGGTTTCTTTTCGTCCAAAGAAGGCCCGGATTTCAAACCGTCGGCCAATAAGGGCAAGCTGATCAAGGGCCTGGTGGTGCCGACCTACGAACTCAGGCAGGCCGGTCCTATCTATGCTTGGGCCTATAAAGAATTGCAGGAGGCTCAACAGCCGGATGTCCTGGTCATCATCGGCACCGCTCACGCCGGATTGGAGGGTCTTTTTGCACTCACCGACAAGGATTTTGAGACCCCTCTGGGTATCGTGCCAGTAGACCACGCGATCATGGACCGTCTCAAGGCGCTCGTGCCCGAATATTTTGAAGAAGACATGGCTCATTTATCTGAACACTCGATCGAGTTTCAATTGCCGTTCGTCCAAACCAACACTGGGGCATCCGCAACCATCCCCATCGTGCCGATTCTGTCTTCCTTCTCGGCTATGAGTTTGAGTGACCCCTCCGTCCGGGCATCGGTGGAGCGACTCCTGGCGGCCTTGCGGGAAGCGATTTCGGCCTCAGGAAAAACGGTCTGCATCATTGCGGCAGGTGAACTGGCCCATCTTGGCATGCGTTACGGAGACAGTGCGCCGCCAACCGATTTTTCCTTTCATCGGGCGATGCAGTATGACCTCGAAATGCTGAAGCATGTGGAGGATCTCAAGGCGGAGGAATTCGCGGGCTATATCCAAAAGGAGAAAGATCAGCGGCGCATTTCCGCGTTCTCACCCATTTATTGCCTCTTGCGCCTGATCGAGGCCGAAAAAGGGCAGGTCTTGCGCTATGACCGGGGCATCACCGATCAGTACAACTCCACGGTCACCTATGCCAGCATGGCCTTCTTCTAGCACAGGCTGCTGAAACAGGTCCTCAACTGCGTTCTCGGTCGCTTGTTCAACTCAACGTACTGAATTACGTACGCCTCGTTGCCCAAGCTTCCTGCGGCCTTGTTGAATGACCTGTTTGAGCAGCCTGATAAGTCTCGAATTTCGCTGCGGCCTTGCATGCGGAAAACGGCGCGTCACGGGAGATCGATTGCGAAGCAATCGGTGGGTCGGGCGGGTGGAAAAGATCGGCCGGGGGGGCGGGTGAGACAGGCGAGCTATTTGAGCAGCCTTCTCTTGGAGAATAATGCTGCCCTGCCCTTCGCTCGCTGTGGCCTTGCCGGTCTGACCCTGAAACTTCGTTCTCGGTTGCTTGTTCAAAAAGGATGGTGGGCCAGCTGCCGACTTGCGATGGGTTGCATGGTGCTGTTGCTGTGGTCGCTTCTCACCCTCCCAACCCTGGGCGATTCTTCTCACCCGCCCGCCCAGCGATTGCCTTGCAATCGCTTACCCAAGACGCGCCCTTTCCCAGCCGAGCACCGCATGAATGATTGCTTTTCAAGTTCTCTGGTCCTTCCCATTAGGGTGCAGCCTGGATCAGTCCAAACGTGCGCGCGTGAAGGAGCACCGCCATACAATGATCCCTCCAAGCTGGCTCGGTTTTACCTTTGTATGGAGGTGGATGGTCAGCTATTGCGAATTGCGATGGGTGCATGGCCGTGTCGCTGCGGTCGCCGCAGGCGATGGCGAGACGCAGTGTTCGAAGGTCCGTTCGGACGCCAGTCGGGAACGGACCAAGTTTGCGGAGCCAAGGAGCGATACGACCATGCGGTTTCACCCATCGCCGGAGCAGCAGGTGACCATCCCCTCCTTTGCCCCTTCTGGTGTGCGCGGTCGGCGAGCAAAGGAAGCTGCCTAGCCAATTCACTATTTTGCGGAGCCAAGCAGCGACAGCGCCATGCGGTTTCACCCATCGCCGGAGACAGTGGCCCCACCATCCTGACTATTCTTTGACCGTCATCGTCAACGTAATCGGCTCGAGCGGATTGTTGTACTCGTCCCGCGGAACCGACGCGATCTTGTCGACCACATCCATGCCGCGGAAGACCTCTCCGAAGACACTGTAAGTGCGATCCAGCCCGCTGTTGTCAGCCAGACAAATAAAAAACTGCGAGCCGTTGTCGTTGAAATCGCGCGTGCTCGAGCCGTCCCGTGGCGTCTTGGCCATGGAGATGGCTCCTCGTTTGTGCGGGCGGTCGCTCAGCTCGGGGTTCAGCCAGTACCCGGGACCGCCGGATCCGTGTTTGAGCCGGTCCGGTTCCTTGCTTAGCGGATCGCCCCCTTGAATGATGAAGCCGGGGACGACCCGGTGAAAGGTCGTGCCGTCATAGAATTGCATCTTCACCAGGTTGATGAAGTTCTCGATGTGACGAGGCGCGGCTTCCGGATAAAAGCGAAGTTTGATCTCGCCGAACTTAGTGGTGATGGTGACACGCGGGTCAATTTTCTTGAATTGCATGGTCATAGTTTTCCGAATGTAACAAGGGCCCGTGGCGAGAGGCAATGGGCGGGGGATCCCTACCTCTTGCCTCTAGCCCCGTGCCTCGGACCTTTCCTTGAGATCAATCTTGAGCCAGAATACCGCGCCCAAGAGAGCGATTGCCCCCGCAGCAGCAAGCGCTACAGGCCAACCCCACTGATCGGCGATCCAAGGGGTCAGGCTCGGAGAAAGTGCGCCACCGACATTGGCGCCGGTATTCATGAGGCCCGACAAGGCTCCCGCATGGGCTTTGGAAATATCGCTGATGGAAGCCCAGTAGGCACCTACGGCAAAGTACAGACAACCGGCCCCTATGGAGAGGCTGACAATGGCCACCAGGGGGGAATCGGCAAACGCTCCCGTCGCAATGGCGCACCCTGCGCCTATCATTCCCGACATTCCAGTCACGAGACGACCTCGAGTCACTCCACGGCTGGCGGCCAATCGGTCGGTGGCCCAGCCGCCCAATGGGCAGCCAATCAAAATGGCCCAGAAAGGTGCCGACGCGTAGAACCCGCCACGAAGCGCATCAAATCCTCTGACGTTGACGAGATACAGGTAGAACCAGGAGAGATAGACGTAGGCGACATAGCCGAGGCAGCTATAGCTCAACACCAGCCACCAGATCGCCGGATGCTGGAGGAGTGACATTCGGAAGCCGGCGTTCCCAGGACCGGGCCGGCCACTATCCGATGACAAGGCAGCGTGCTGCCGTGCCCACGGATGCTCTTCCGGACGGTCGCGGGCGAGGATCCACCAGAGCAGCCCCATGACCAGTCCGAGACCGGCAGAAAGGTAGAACACCGTTTGCCATCCCCAATTCACCATGATCCAGGCTGCGAGCGGCGGGGTGAGGGCAGAACCCAGTCCGATCCCGCCGATAGCGATGCCGATCCCCAGGCCGCGCGAATCCGCCGGCATCCAGTTGGCGACGGCCCGATTGAAGGAAGGCAGCGCGACGGCTTCACCCAGCCCCAATGCAAACCGAACGAGCGCGAGGGCCCAGACGATGCCGATCATCCCGGCGAGAGGCGAGGCCGCGACGAATGCCGTCAGCGCGGTGCAGGCCGACCACCAGACCAGGGCGGTCGTGAGCACGAGCCTGGCACCCCACCGATCCGCGAGCCATCCCCCGGGAATTTGAAACAGGGCGTAGCCGGCGACGAAGGCTGAAAAGACCCATCCCATCTGCTGCTGCGTCAATCCAAAGGCCGGCATCATCTGACGCGCGGTGACAGAAATGTTGACACGATCGATATAGGTGACAACGCTCGCGCCGAACAGCAGGGCAAGAATCAGCCAGCGGAGTGAACGAGTGCGGTCCGAATTGTTCACGACATAGTGAAGGTGAGCTGAGAAGCCGCGGCGATTATAGCCGGTCCTGCCGGTTGTCACCAGGAGAATCCAAAACGTGAAAAGTGAAAATCCCCTGATGGTTCGCGGGCTTGCTAGCTTTCAATGGTATGATTCGGTAAGATGACCCTCGGGTCTATTGAAAAGCCTGCTCACCGATTCAACCTCCACACGGGACGCGTTTCTTCAGGCTCTTGTCTCCGTGCGGTCCGAATATTGTCAACAGGCGATGCCTGTCGGTGGCTCACAGCGGAGATGTTGAGGTGTCCCCAACGCGTATCGTCGTCGCCCTGATTGCGTTTCTCGTGATCGGTGGCATCGCCTTCCTGTGGTTTTCTCCGTACCTGACCGGAGAGGACTACCTCAAAGATTTTTTCCTCCATCAGCTCGAGCAGAACCTTGGCCACAAAATAGATGTCCATCGCGTCAAGCTCGTCTTGTTTCCCAAGATCCGTCTCGAGATGACCCAAATCGTCATCTATGACCGCAACAAAGAAGGCGTTCTACTGTCGGCAAAGAAGCTGGATCTCGTGCTGCGCCTCGTGCCGCTCTTGCGAAAGCAAGTGGTTGGAAAACGGCTTTTCATCGAAGAACCGACGCTGACGTTGCATCGGGACCCCTCAGGTCAGTGGAACTTCCTCGATAGGGAGAGTCCCATTCCCGCGAACGATGAGGAGGCGCTTCAGATGTTGACGCGGGTCTTCCGCATTAGAGATGCGACCCTGGTCAACGGCACGGTCGTCATCATAGATGAGGCTCGGCCTGATGGTCCTCGGACGCTGAAGCTGCAATCCGTCGAGGCCGCTTTGGAGATCTTTCTCGATCGCGGACAAGCGGATCTACACTTTTCTGCCTCGCACCGCAGCGCCCAGGGGGTCGCCGCGCTCTCGTTGTCGGGCACATTCCGGAAAGCCGAGCAGCAGACCCTAGCCGTCGAGGAGACCAAGCGACTCGCCTTTCCGATTCAGTTTGACGGGTTGGTCGAGACGGCCAATTTTGGGCTTCGTGATGCGGCGGACTTCTTCGGCCCCCGGCCGGTTCCCGAACTGTTACACGGGCGCGTCAATGCCCGCAGCTCCATTAAGATTTTCCCCGGCGTGGCCGGCTACGATGTTGTGCTGTCCGATCTGACCGGCAACATGGAACAGCTTTCCGTGACCGGCAAAGCCAGCCTGTCCGGCCTGCTCGCTGCCCAGCCGACCTTCTCGGTGACTTTCTCGTCTTCCCCCGTGGAGATCGGTGACTTGCTGTCCAAAATTCCGCCGGCCTGGATCCATCCCCAACTGCCGTCGGTCGTGGCGGAACGCCAAATCAAGGGCGTGGTGGAAGTGATCTCGGCCACGATCACGGGCTCCTATGTCGACGGTCCCCAAGTGGCGGTTACGGGGGAGTTCCACCTGCAAAAAGGTGAGGCATTGCTCGGTCAAAGCCACGTGCCCGCCAAGGATCTGGACGCGCGCATCATCGTGGAGGCGGGACGCATTCGCGTCTCCAAGCTCAGTGGGCTCTACGGGACGATCCATATGACGGACAGCAAAGGACAGCTCTCGTTTCTGGAGCAGGGGCCCTGGGTGGAAATGGAAATCAGCGGCACGATGGCGGCGGCCGATCTGCTGCAATTTCTCGCGACGACGGTGAAGTCTGAACTGCTGTCCCGTATTCTGGGGTCCTCGCGGGACGTCGAGGGCATGGCTACGCCCGTCTTTCGCCTGGTCGGCCCCCCCACTGCGGTCACGTTCGCCGGCGGCGAAATCAAAGCACAGCATGTGAACCTTACGAATGCCTATTTGCCGGAGCGGTTGACGGCGTTGCAAGGCCGGTTTGTGCTGGCCGAAGGGGAAACGCAGTTCGATCAGGTGACCGCCCATCTCGGGGATCTGACCTTACAGGTGCAGGGCGGCATCACTGGAGGCACGGGAAGCGTGTTTCGGGACTTGGCGGTGCGCATTAGCGGAGACGCCACGCATATGTCTCAGCTCCTGCCGGCCAAATCTCTGCCGCAGGGCGCAATCGAAGGGCTCGCCAGCATGATTGTCGTGCTCACCGGAGCCACGGGCGCGCCCCATTTGCGCGGAGAAGTCGGTCTGACGGAATCCAGGGTCACGGTACCGTCCGTGCTGGAAAAACCCATCGGGGCGCCGGTCACCGTGACATTTGAGGGTGACGTTCTTCAATCGAAAGCGGTGACGCTGAGCCGGCTGGAGATCGCCGCGCCGCCGCTCCGCCTGCCCATCAAAGGCAAGATCCAGTTTGGTGACAGATTTCTGATTGACGCCGCGCTTGCGACCGGCACGGTGTCGCTCTCGTCGATCCCCGAATGGATCGCCAAAGGGGGATTCGAAGCCGGGAATCTCGAACTCTCGCTGGACATCAAGGG
>DASTQE010000057.1:0-6199 GCA_035761895.1 Nitrospira sp.
CGAGAAACTCTAGCCGCGCGAGCGAATGGCGCGTTGACTTGAAGTCTCCGCTCTCCTAGAATCCGCCTCCATGACCGCCTCCTTCGTGCACCTGCATCTGCACACCCAATTCAGTCTCCTCGACGGCGCCAATCAAATCGAACCGCTGGTTCAACTGATCAAAACGTTCGGACAGCCGGCCGTCGCGATGACCGATCACGGCAACATGTTCGGCGCCATCGAGTTCTACCGCAAAGCGAAGGCGATCGGGGTGAAGCCGATCATCGGCTGTGAAGCCTATATGGCATTGGGCAGCCGACACGCGAAGAAAGACAGCGGGCTCGCACACAATGACTACTATCACCTCATCCTTCTGGCCAGAAACCTCACCGGCTATCAAAACCTGATCAAGCTCGTCAGTAAAGCGTATCTTGAAGGTTTCTATTACAAGCCGCGGATGGACAAAGAGATTCTGCGGGAGCATCACGAGGGCTTGATCGCCTTGTCCGGGTGTCTGAGCGGCGAAATCCCCTACCTGATCGGACAAAAAGACATGGCCGGGGCCATGGCAGTCGCCGGAGAATTTCAGGAGCTCTTCGGCAAAGATCATTTTTATCTGGAAGTTCAGGCGAACGGTTTGGACCATCAACGGATCGCCAATGCCGGCCTGATGGAGATCCACAAGAAGCTCGGCATCCCGCTCGTCGGCACGAACGACTGTCACTATCTCAAGAAGGAAGATGCCAGGCCGCATGAGCTTATGCTCTGCCTCCAGACTGGTAAAACGCTGAGCGATCCGGCCAGAATGAAATTCGATACCGATCAGCTCTATGTGAAATCGACGGAAGAAATCGCGCCGGCGTTTGCCGAGTTCCCTGGCGCCGTCCCCAACACGTGCCGCATCGCCGATCACTGCGAACTGGAACTGGCGCTCAACCAGACACACCTGCCCCAATACAAGGCTCCGGAGGGCTCCACGCGTGAGTCCTATCTCGAGCAGCTGGCCCTCGAGGGCTTGAAGGCCCGTATGGCGGAACGACCCAGCACGATTCCCACGGCGGTGTACGAACAACGGTTGCGTGAAGAGTTGTTGGTCATTTGTTCGATGGGGTTTGCCGGCTACTTCCTGATCGTCTGGGACATCATCCGGTTCGCCCGTTCGCGCGGCATTCCCGTGGGACCCGGCCGCGGCTCGGCAGCCGGCAGCCTCGTGGCCTACGCGCTGCGCATTACCGATCTCGATCCGCTCGTCTACACGCTGCTGTTTGAGCGCTTCCTCAATCCTGAACGGGTGTCCCTCCCCGATATCGACATGGACTTCTGCATGGACCGCCGCGGCGAAGTCCTCAACTATGTCGTCGAGAAATACGGATCGGATCACGTGGCCCAGATCATCACATTCGGCACACTGGGTGCCAAGGCCGCCATCCGCGACGTGGGGCGCGTCCTCGAAATGCCTTATGCCGAGGCCGACAAAGTGGCCAAGCTCGTACCCAACCAGCTGAACATCACCCTCGAGCAAGCGTTGGAGGCTGAACCGCGTCTGCGGGAACTGGTCGACACGGACCCGAAGGTGCGAGAGCTCATGACCATCGCACGGTCGCTCGAAGGCCTCGCCCGCCATGCCTCCACGCACGCCGCCGGCGTCGTCATCTCCGAAGGCCCGCTCACGGATCACGTGCCCCTCTACAAGGGCGCGAACGATGAAATCGTCACCCAGTATTCCATGGGTGATGTCGAGAAAATCGGCCTCGTGAAATTCGATTTTCTGGGCTTGAAAACGCTGACCATGATCCGCAGGGCCGAGACCCTCATTAACGAAGGCCGTCCCGACCAGCCGCCGTTGAGCGTCGATCGCCTCCCTTTTGACGACGCCAAGACGTTCGCGTTGCTTTCATCCGGCAAAACCACCGGCATCTTCCAGCTGGAAAGCTCGGGGATGCGCGACCTGTTGTCCGGCTTCAAGCCCGACCGCTTTGAAGACATCATCGCCATCATCGCGCTGTATCGGCCAGGTCCCATGGACCTGATTCCGGATTTCATTAAGCGGAAGCAGGGAAAGATTCCCATCGTCTACGAACTGCCCGAACTGGAGCCGATCCTGAAAGACACGTACGGGGTCATCGTCTATCAGGAGCAGGTCATGGCCATTGCAAACACGGTGGCCGGCTTTTCGCTCGGGCAGGCGGACATTCTTCGCCGCGCCATGGGCAAGAAGAAACCGGAAGAGATGGAAAAGCTGCGCGTCAAGTTTTTGGAGGGCGCCCGGCTGAAGAGAATCGCCGACAAGAAGGCCGAAAAACTCTACGAGCTCATTCAGAAATTCGCCGGCTACGGCTTCAACAAGTCGCATGCCGCCGCCTACGCCGTCGTCTGTTACCACACGGGCTACCTGAAGGCACATTATCCCACCGAGTTCATGGCCGCCCTCATGACGAGCGATATGGGCAATCAAGACAAGATCGTGGGCTACTTCACGGAATGCCGCGATCTCGGCATCAAGGTACTTGGGCCCGACGTGAATGAGAGCCAGAAACATTTTGCGGTCGTTGACGGCGCCATCCGGTTCGGACTGGCGGCCATCAAGAACGTCGGTGAGGGCGCCGTAGACTCTGTCCTCGCCATTCGGGCTGAAGGCGGACGCTTTACGTCCTTCTTTGACTTTTGCCGGCGGGTTGATCTGCACAAGGTGAACAAGCGGATGCTCGAAGGGCTGATCAAGGCCGGCGCGTTTGATTCGCTGGGGGCGAAGCGCTCGCAATTGATGGCCATGCTGGATCAGGCCGTCGAGGACGGCGCAGCGGCGCAACGGGAACGCGAGATGGGTCAGACGAGCATTTTCGGCGAGGACGTCCACGGCAACGGCTCCGCGCACGGAAACGTGGAACCCACCCTGCCGAATCTCCCCGAGTGGGATCAGACCCAGCGGCTGAAATACGAACGGGAACTGACCGGCTTTTACATTACGGCCCATCCGCTTGCCCGGTATGAAGCGACGATCCATGCGCTCGCCACGGCCACGACCGCCAGCATCACGGAACTGCCCGACGGCAAGGAAGTGCGCCTCTGCGGCATCATTGCGGGGGTCAAGTCCATGCTGACCAAGAAGGGCGATCGAATGGCATACGTGACACTTGAAGATCTCCAGGGGACGGTCGAGGTCATCGTGTTTCCCGATCTGTTCAAGACTGTCGGCGACTTGATCGCCCCCGAGCACCTCATCCGCGTGACCGGAACAATCGATCGCGGAGACAAGGGCACGAAGATTCGCGGCATCAAGGTCGAACCGCTGGCCGACGTGCAGACGCAGACCATCAAACGCATTCATATCCGGCTCGCGGCTAGACCAGAGGTCAAGGATCAACTGCCCCGGTTGCTGGACGTCTTTAAACGGCATCCAGGAGCCACGGCCGTGTCCCTTACATTTCGCACCGATGGCGCCCTCGAAGCGGACACGGCGCCTCTACCCCACCTCACTGTAAGCGCGACCGAGCACTTTGTCGCAGATGTTGAAGAAGTGCTAGGCAAAGGGGCTCTGTCTCTGGTATCGTAGCCAACCGATACGAGGGGTCCTGATACACGAGGTTTATGCGCGACTACCTTGAGTTTGAAAAGCCGCTTCGCGAGGTCGAGGAAAAGATCGAAAAACTCGCAGCTTCCGGCGGTGGGAAAGCGAGCGTCCAAGACGAGGTCCGCAAACTGCGGATGAAGCTGGCCCAGCTTGAGCATGAGCTGTACGGGAAGCTCACGCCCTGGCAGCGGACCCAGCTCGCCCGCCATCCCCAGCGCCCCAGCACCCTCGACTATATCAGTGAAATGTTCCGCGACTTTCTTGAATTCCACGGCGACCGGTCCTTTGGCGACGATCGGGCGATTGTGGGCGGCTTCGCCCGCTTCAACGATCGGTCGGTCATGGTCATCGGGCACCAAAAGGGCAAGACCCTCAAGGAACGGATGCAGCGCAACTTCGGTATGCCCAACCCCGAAGGATACCGGAAAGCCCTGCGCCTCATGAAGATGGCCGAGAAGTTCGGTCGACCCATTGTGACATTCATCGACACCCCCGGCGCCTATCCCGGCATCGGGGCGGAGGAGCGGGGCCAGGCCGAGGCCATCGCCCGGAACTTGTACGAGATGTCGCGCCTCACAGTGCCGATCATCTCGATCGTCATCGGGGAAGGCGGCAGCGGAGGCGCCTTGGCGCTGGGCGTCTCGGACCGCATCCTGATGCTCGAGCACGGCGTATACTCCGTCATTTCACCGGAGGGGTGCGCAGCCATCCTGTGGGATGATCCCGCCAAGGTGCCCGATGCGGCCGCGGCTCTGAAAATGACCGCCCAGGATCTCGTGGACTTGCAGATTGTTGACGAAGTGATTCCTGAACCGCTCGGTGGCGCCCATCGTGAACCGCGATCCGTGACCGACCGGGTGGCCAAGGCGCTGACCAACCAACTCTTTCAACTCACCGATCTCTCCCTTGCTCAACTGCTGGCGCAACGCGATCAAAAGTATCGTCGCATGGGCGCCGTCAGCGGGCTTGATCTGAGCGCCAACTAATCGACCAACAGAGCGCTCTCCCCGGCTTTCGCCATCGCTGCTGTGCGTTCAGGCCGGCGGAGAGAAACAGCGATCCCGTTGACAGTCAGGTCGGGACTGTTATGATCGGCGTCAGAGCCCGAAATCCCTCCGTCTGCCTGCCGGATGGATCTCGACGATCCCGACCATTCCTAGGAATCGCGCATGGAACAGCGAAAATTTCAGCGATTCTCCGACAACTCTCATGTCGTATTTACGAGTGAAACTCTGAAAGGAGAAGGCCGCTTGGAGAATCTCTCGCTCGGAGGGGCGGCCATCCTCACTGACATCGCCATCGCACGCGGCGAGTACCTGTCCCTGAACATTACGTTCCCAACTCAGGCCGGCGCGATCGAAGTGGAATTGGCTCCGGTGCGCTGGGTGAAGGAAGGCAGTTTCGGTGTTGAGTTCATCCGGATTGCGCCGGGCTCGCAGCAACGCCTGAAGCAATACCTCGTGACGTTGGAAGGCACCTCCTCGGACGCCGCCTAACGATTCACCGACACTGCATTGTGCTCAATAGGGTCCGATCACCGTCCAGGCCGGACCCGTCTCTCGGTCAGAAAACAATCCGCCATGTGGTCACTGACCAGCCCTACCGCCTGCATGAACGCATAGACGATCGTGCTGCCGACGAACCGAAACCCTCGCTGCCTGAGATCCCTCGAGAGCTGATCACTTTCGGGCGTGCTCGCCGGAATATCGGAGGCCCGTTTCCACCGGTTGACGATCGGCGTGCCACCCACGAACCCCCAGACGTACGCATCAAATGATCCGAAGCTCTCTTGGACCGCGAGGAAGGCCAGTGCGTTGCCGACTGCAGCCTCGATTTTCAGGCGGTTTCGGATGATCCTCGTATCCCGGAGTAAGGCCGCTGTCTTGAGCCGGTCAAACCGGGCAACCTTGACCGGATCGAAGCCGGCAAACACCTGCCGATAGCCCTCGCGGCGTTTCAGGACCATATCCCAACTGAGACCGGCCTGCGCCCCCTCAAGCAACAACATCTCGAAGAGCCGCCGGTCATCGTGCACCGGCCTTCCCCATTCCGTGTCGTGATAGCGGATCATGTGCGGCGTGGCACCGGCCCAGCTGCAACGCCGTGGCTGCTGAGTGCTCGCGGTCATGGCCCTCCCATTCTAGGTGATGCGGTCGCTCGACTCAACGACAAGGGTCATGGGGCACGCGAGCTCGCGTGTTTCCTAGTCGGGAATAGCCGGAGGGAATTGGCGCTCGAAAACAGGACAGTTTGTCCTGACCTAAAAGCTGCGTCCTTTCGATAAATGACATCTCGGCGCGCGAAACTCCTGTTGTTCACGAGATGCCGAAGGCTGTCTCACTTCTCGTGAGTACGGTACGTGCTTTGCACAATTCGTGTAAGCGGACAGCTTTGGGCACTCGCTGAAAGGACATCGAGGTGAGAAATAACATGATGCAAGGAGGGTTGACTATGAAATCGCCAACACTACCGGTCTGCATGGCTCTGTTTCTCCTCGCCGGCTGCAGCCATACGATTCCGGAGACCGCAACGAAACCGCAGGCACCACCTCAATTGGGGAAGACGCCACCGGTGATCCAACCCCTCAGCGCGGGTCAAAAACAGGCGCAAGCGCCTGAGTCGCTGTTACCGGTAACACTCACTGCGGAC
>DASTQE010000058.1:0-4878 GCA_035761895.1 Nitrospira sp.
CACTAGAACCGCCTGCTCTTCGGGAACCGCCACGAAGTCCTGACCGACGTCGACCGATACGCGCAGCTGACGTTGGTTCATATGCTCACCCAACCACTTGAGCGCGGCCGCCAAACCATAATCGCGGAGGACGGGAGGACACAATTCTGCGACCAACGTTCTGGAGTAGGTCAAGGCCTCCGTCAGGACGTCATCAACTTGCTTGATCAGGTCGACGCAGCCAGGAATCACCGCCGCCAGATGTTTCCCCTGCCCAAGCCTGAGTTTGCAGAACACCAACATCTGTTGCAGGTGATCATGCAGTTCGGTGGCGATCCGCTTTCGTTCCCGCTGTTCTGCTAGCCCGACCTCCGTCGCCAGCGCGCGCAGTCGTTCTTGGGACTCCAACAATTCGCTGGTCTTCAGACGCACGGCCTGTTCGAGCTCCTGACTCCATCGTTGGAGTTGGTTCTGCGCTTCACGGATGTCGGTGATGTCAAAGCTGGCTCCGACGTAGCCCATTAACTCCCCATTGTCCGTCAAGCGCGGTCTGCCGACCGACCGCATCCATCGATAGTGGCCATCGGACCGTCGAAAACGGAATTGGGCGTCAAAAGGAGCACGGTCCCGCATGGCATCGGCGTACAACGTCATATAGGCCTTCCGATCTTCGTCGTGGATGTACCGGGCCCAGTCATAGTTCGCCACCTCGTGCTGCTGCCTGGCCCCGACGAATTCCATATAGGCACGGTTGACGAATTCACAGCCGTCCAGGCCATTCATCCAAATCAGCACGGGCGCGCTGTCGGCAATCGTCCGAAATCGCATCTCGCTCTCGCGCAATGCCGCTTCCGTGCGTTTTATTGCACTAATATCCGTCACCATCACGATGAAGCCCGCAACCTGTCCGCTGGCGTCCCGATGCGGCGTGTACACCGCGTGGATCCATTTCGTGCCGCCATGCCGATACCTTGCTTCGGTGTCGTAATCGACCGCTTGTCCTTGTAATGCCGCCTCGACATGCGACGCGATGGCCACCCAGGCGTCCTCGCCGACCACTTCCTTCATGGTCTTCCCGATAACGTCCTCACGCGACAGCCCGAACCATGTGGTATACGCCTCGTTGCACGTCACGTACCGCCGCTCCTTGTTCACATACGAAATCAGTGCAGGCACCGTATTGCTGATCAATTCGAGCTGCTCTTCACTGTGACGCAGCGCTTCTTCAGCTTGCTTGCGTTCCGTGATGTCGACGTTTACACCGAGCATCCTCTCGGGCGACCCGGCGGCATCACGAAAAATTTTCGCTCTGGCAAACAGCCAGTGTACGCTGCCGTCATTCCAAACGACTCGAAAATCATGCGCATACTCATCCGTGGTTAATGCGCGCTCCAACGCCCGTTCTGCCTCCGGACGGTCGTCGGGATGAATGCGCTGTCGCCAGCCATCATACGTGCCATCGAAGGTTCCAGGAGCAAGCCCATAGAGTGCTTCGAGTTCGACAGACCAATAGTGTTTCCCGGTCTTGTAGTTGAATTCGAAGACGCCCCACCTGGCGGCCTGCTGCGCGATGCGTGTACGCGCTTCACTTTCGCGTATCGCCTCTTCGGCACATTTACGGTCGGTGATATTCTGCTGGGTGCCCCACATCCGGACCAGATACCCGTCCTGGACAATGCCTACCATGTTATTCAGGAAAGAAACCGTTTGGCCGAAGACATTGCGCTCTGTGGATTCCACGTTGGTCGCCCGGTAACCGGCTCTGATAATGGAAGCGAGATACGCGCGGGCCGTTGGATCCGAGACCGGCAACATGAAATCCAGCGTCTTTCCAATCAGGCCCTCCGCATTGGAAAATCCGTACATGCGCCCCATGGCATCGTTGCATTCGACGAGACGCGCAGACCGGTAAACCTGATCGATTTGGGTCTCCACCGGGAGCGTTGTATCCACCGGCGGCTCGAACTCAATGCGCCAAATGCCTTCCGAGCTGTTCTGAATGAAGGCACGATAGCGCTCTTCGCTCTGCCGCAACGACCGTTCCGCTTGATGTTTGTAGAGTGTGACTGCGAGCTGCGTTGCGAGATCCCGCTCTTCGAACGGTTTGAGCACATAGCCGAAAGGGCCCACAGTACTGGCTCGCTTGAGTGTTTCTTGGTCGGAATGCGCCGTCAGGAAAATGATGGGGATGTCCCGCCATCGTTTCAGGCGGATCGCGGTCTCAATGCCGTCCATGTGGCCGGCAAGCCGGATATCGAGCAGGGCAATCTCCGGCCCCTCCGCTTGAGCGAGGCTGAGTGCCTCTTCTCCCGTCGACACCGGCCCAATCACGTGGTATCCGAGCAGCTTGACCTTGCTGGTCAGGTGAGCCGCCAGGATAGCCTCATCTTCCACAATTAAAACGGAGAGTTGGCCCATGGGCACCCGATGGGGAAAACCGCGCCAGTATATGTCTGACATCTTGTCCGGAGGCCTAGGGAAACCCCTGGTTTTCACAACGCTGGGATGCGATCGGGAATGAATGGGAAATGCTGAGGGCTAAGTACGAGAGTTCTCGTAACTTTCGAGCTGCGAGAGAGGTGACTCTGATGAGAAGGGCGAGGATAACGGCGAGAGCAGAGGATCGTCGGCAGATGAGTGAGCGGGCTGTGGAGGGGGTTGGGCCTTCCGGCGGTCCATCGCCTCACGAACGAAGGCCCAGAAAATACCGATCAGGAAACTGAGAATTCCTGCAATGAGCACATTCAAGGCAATCTTTGGTCTGCTCTTTCGTTCCGCCGGGATAGCTGGATCCAGCACCTGGACGGTCGGGGTGTCCCGGGCTTCTGCAAGCTTCGCCTGCTCATATTGAGCCACCAGCAAGGCGTACAACGTTTCATGGACTTTTAAGTCGCGTGTCAGCCGTCCGTACTCCAGTGCAAGCGCCGGCACGCTGGTGATCGCTGGACGCAGACGGTCGCCGGGCAGACGTTCTTTCACGCTTTTGCCAGACTCCATGATCTGCAATTGTTTTCGCAGTTCACCGAGGCTCGATTTGATCCGTCCAATTTCCGGATGATCTGAAGCGAGGTAGGTTCCCACCACCTGTAGTTGCACTTCCTGCGCCATGATTTGAGCTTGAATCGTCGCAGCAGCCTCGATCATCGCTTTCGACTGAGCCTCGATGGCCACGGTTCTGTTCTGAGTCTGGAACTCCTTTAGCGCATCCTCAAGTTTCGCCAAAGCCATACGAGTGTCATCCACTCGCTGTTCGATGAATTTGCGATTCTCTCTGGCCTTACTGACGCTCAGGGTTTGATTCAGATGATCGAGATTCGAAACATAGAAGTTCGCAATATCGGATGCCAGTTGAGGATCTTTATCTTCAACCGTGACCTTGATGACCTTCTCTTTTGTGACCACGATGCGCGTGGCGGCTTCCAACGCGAGACGAGTCTCCTGCATCGTTTTTTTCTCATAGCGGTCCATCAGGTTAAATCGGTGAATAACCTCGTCCGCCATGATTCTCGATTTGAGCATGGCGTTGAAGAGATCAGTCGGCGTGGCTGGTGAACCAGGAAGTGAAATACCCAGACTTTGGGCGGCAGAGCTGGCTGCGCCAGTGGCCAATAGGGCGCCTAGGCCAAGACCGTTGTTGGATTCCAATTGTGGCAGGAGCGTCGCGGTCGATTCATACATCTTCGGGAGTAGCAGACTGACGACCAGCGTGGCCAAGGCGATGGCCAAACAAAGCGCGCCAATCCCCCATTTTCTCCTCCATATGACTTCCCAATAATCGAAAAGCGTGACGTCGTCCTGCGTTGAACTGGAAGGCCGGTTCCCACGGCTTCGTTGAGTGATCAAGTGTGGATGGCTTGACATATGAAGGATAAAAGAACGTGCTCGAGTGACTGGTGATTCTTGCCTATCGCCCGATTACCGCGATGCCTGCTGCGGCCAAGGCGACGCTGCCGACGATGCTCGCAACACTCTGCCACAATGACAGCTGCGGCGTTTTGGCTTCGATCTTCTGAGGAATGACGATCGTATCGCCCGGCTTCATGTCCTTAATCCGGACATATGCACCTTCGGTCGAGCCGTTGGCTTTCACCACATACATCTCGCTCTTACTGGCGTCTTCCGCCATACCACCGGCCTGTTGCACGTAATCCTCGAGATTCAACCCGACACGATAGACCACTGTGCTGGGGTTCTTGACCGATCCAATGACGCTGACAGTTTTAGGTGGTTGCGGGATCGAGACGCGATCCTTGGCCTCCAGCGTGATGTCGTCTTCTGAATTTTCCAATTCCTCGATCGACCGGACATTAACCACCACGCGACCCAATTCCACACGAGCAGTCACGGCTTCGAGCTGTTGGAGGCGCAGACCGAGCACCTGCTGTTCCGCCGCCTGCCCGGCAGCTGCGCCACTGACCTGGGACATTCCCACCGTGCCCGCTGCAATGGCAGCCGATTGAGCCGTCAAACGCTGCCGCTCCGCTGCCATAAACCGATCGAGTTCGAGCTGCTGACGCTTCCGCACTGATTCACGTACGATGACAATCCCTTCCGGGAAGGCGGTGGCGGTAAAGCCGCCCGCCCGCTTCAAGACGGAGCTGAGCTTTTCACCCGTCTCAAGCGTGAAATATCCCGGCCGCCTCACTTCCCCTTCCACGAACACCACGCTGGGCGGACGCATCTGCGTGCCGACCACGATCTGGTCCATCCGTTGGAGCGGAATGTCATCTGCTTTCCCGTTTTCGAACAGCGCCTTCGGGCTGAATGAAATGACTTTGGTTTCGTAGCTGAGCGGATCGGTGCGGACGATTTCCGCTTTATCCACATAGGCGTCAACGGTGAGTTGATCAAGTTTCAGGATATCCCGCACCGCCATGCCCGGCCGGAATTCATACGGCC
>DASTQE010000059.1:0-4499 GCA_035761895.1 Nitrospira sp.
AAAGCAACCGGAACGAACACGGCCGAGAGGATAAGCGCGATGCCGATGACCGGCGCAGACACTTCCTTCATCGCCTGGATCGTGGCCTCCTTGGGATTCATGCCGTGCTCGAGATGGTGCATCACCGCTTCGACGACGACGATCGCATCATCGACGACGATGCCGATGGCGAGCACGAGGCCGAACATCGAGAGAGTATTGACCGAGAAGCCCAACAGCGGAAAAAAGATGAAGGTGCCGATCAGCGATACCGGCACGGTGAGGAGCGGGATGAACGTCGCTCGCAGGTTCTGCAGAAAGATAAACACAACCAGCGTGACGAGGATGACCGCCTCGATAAACGTATGAACGATGCCGTCGATGGAGGCCTTCACCGCGGGTGTTGTGTCGTAGACGATCTTGTAGTCTATGTCCGGGGGAAAAAGCCCTTTCGCAAGGCGCATCGTCTCATAGATCGCCTCGGACGCCTGGAGTTGGTTCGCGCCCGGTAGTAGATACACGGCCATAGTACCCGACGCTTTACCGTCGAGCCGTCCGAACGAGTTGTAGTCCTGCGATCCCAACTCGGCGCGTCCAACATCCTTCACGCGAATCTGCGCGCCGGTTTCGGTTTGGCGCAGGATGATGTTCTCGAACTCCTCCGGGTTAACCAGTCGGCCGGGAGCACTCACGGTGTAGGTAAACTCCTGGTCCTTTGGCGATGGGGCCATGCCGACGCGTCCCGCCGGCGCCTGGAGGTTCTGTTCTTTGATCGCCGAGATAACATCCGCGGGCGTGAGAGCGAGTCTCGCGAGCCTGTCCGGCCGCAGCCAAATGCGCATGCCGTAGTCAGCACCGCCGAAGAGATCGACCTGGGCAACGCCTGGGATGCGCAGGATCTGATCGCGCAGGTTGATACCGGAATAATTGATCAAAAAGTTGGCGTCGTAGCTTCCCTCAGGCGAGTAGAGCGAGATCAGCATCAGGATGCTCGGGCTTTGCTTTTTGACCGTGACTCCCTGTTGGACAACCTCCTGCGGCAACCGGGCCTGAGCCGACGAGACTCGGTTTTGAGTCAACACGTTCGCCGTATCCTGATCGACGCCGACCTCGAAATTGACGTCGAGCTGCATGCGGCCGTCGCTGGTGTTCGACGATTTCATATAAATCATCTTGTCGACGCCATTGACTTCCTGCTCGATGGGGGTCGCCACCGATTGCTCGACTGCCACCGCCGAGGCACCGGGATAGGTCGCTGTCACGCGGATGGTTGGCGGCGCCAAAAACGGGTACTGCTCGATGCTGAGTCCCTTTAACGTAAAAAGTCCCATCAGGACCATGATGATCGAGATGACAATGGCAACGATGGGCCTGCGGATGAAAAAATTAGCCATGAGCTATTTCCCTGTCTTGAGATTGCTATCCGTTGGGGCCTTATGGCTGAGGGCAGCGCCCGCTTCGCTCTTCTCCAGCTTTGCGTTGACTTTCACGCCGGGGCGAACCTTTTGAATGCCTTCGACGATCACCTTTTCTCCGGGCTTGGCTCCCGAATCGATAAGCCACAAGTTGCCGACGCGTTCGCCCACTTTCACCATACGCTGCTCCACCGTCTCATCCGGCTTCACAACCATGACGCTGTAGAGGCCTTGAATTTCCTGCACCGCGCGTTGCGGGACCAGCACAGCCGCTTGCTTTACATCGGTGACGATACGTGCGCGTCCATACTGGTTCGGACGCAGAATCCGCTCAGGATTGGGAAAGCTAAATTGGCCGGTCAGAGTGCCCGTCGTTGGATCCACGGCGCGCTCGAGCGAGTCCAGACGTCCTTTATGAGGGTGCACGCTTCCATCGGCAAGAATTAACTCGACGCCGAATTTCTGGTTCTCAGATTTGTCGCGAATGGCATCGCGCCGCGCGAGTCTTAAATACTCCGCTTCGGCGATGGCGCAGCGAAACAGAATCGGATTGATCTGCGAGACAGTGTTAAGCAGTGTCTCTCCGCCCGCCACCAAGCTGCCGACTTTTTTCTGTGTCGTGCCGATCAGCCCGTCGATCGGCGAAGTGATTGTGGTGTAGGCCAGGTCGAGCTTAGTCTTAGCGACTTTTGCATCGTATGCAGCGACCTGAGCCTGGGCGGCCTCTTGGGCAGATAGGGCATTGTCGAGCTCCTGTTGGCTCACAGCCTGCTGTTTTGCAAGGGGTGTTAGACGCGCTACGTCATTGTTGGATTTGTCGACTCGCGCGTGCGCGGTCGCAAGATTGGCCTTGGCCTCGGCTAGAGCAGCCTCAAAGGGCTGGGGATCAATTCGATACAAGAGCTGACCTTTTTTGACGAACGAGCCCTCGGTGAAGTTCATGGAAACCAGATAGCCTTCCACGCGCGCGCGAATCTCGACATCTTCCGATCCTAAGGTTGCTCCAACTAGCTCGATGGAAATGGGCACATCGTTCTGTGTGACTTCGGCTACTTGCACCTCGGGCGGCGGCGGAGGAGGCGGGGCCTCGGTTTTTGAGCAGGCAACGGGAGCCGCTAAAATGAGAAAATAAATGAGAGTGGGTGAACTGCGCATCAATCGTCCCAATCTCAAACGCACGCTTTCATGGTTCACGTTTATCCCCCTTGGGTTGGTGCACCGATTGCACGATTATTTGCGACCTCCTGCGGAGTGCTTTAACCCTTCGGTAAGTTATCAAATAGCGATGATATTCCTCGTCCCCAACTTTGTATCTCGTAATTATCGAAATGTCGCGCTTCGGTATATTGGACCTTAGTCCAATGGCGGCACAGAGGGAAAACTTGCCCTCTGAGAATGCGCTAATCTGCGACGAGATCAGTTGACCCAGTGCAGCACATTGCGCATGATCGACCAGCGTGGCTCGCGTTTGACGGCCTGCTTACCGAGAATCCAGTGGCCGTAAAGCGCGTCGATGGTACCGTCGCGGCGCTTGAGCTCGATCCATGTATTGATGAAGTTAGCCCAGTCATGATCGCGACGTGCCACAGGATACGCCAATGGAATCTTAACAATTCCCGGTTCCGGCACGACCACGGTGAATTTCGGGTAGAGCAACGTCAGCACCGACCCGCTCTCGGCCGGCATGGCTATGGCGTCGAAGGTTTCTCCTTTCAAGTGGGCCTCGATCTGAGCAACCGTGTCGATTAGCGCGAGCTTGAGTGCCGGCGCACGCGTTTTGACCTGATCGATGTAGTACGGCAAGTTGGGAATTGCGACGCGGAATGCCCCGAGTTCAGCGATCGCCGGCCAGGTCGAGAACTGATCGCGCAGGTGGTCTTTCACGACAAACGCAAGCGTCTCGTCGAGGTAAGGTTCCGAGAACAGCATTGCGCCGGCGCGATCGGGTGTCACTGCGATGCCGGCCGCAGCGAGGTCAATGCGGCCACTCGCGAGTAACCGTGCCAACGCAGCAAAATCTTCCAGCTCGACGATTTCGACCTTAACGCCGAGGTCGCGACCGAGGATCTGGGCCATCTCTACGTCGAACCCGACAAGTTTATGTTCCCGATTCACGAACGCATAGGGAAGGCGGTTATCTATCACGCCTATGCGCAGCACGCCGCGTTTCTTAATTAACTCGGCGACCGATCCCACCGGCTTCTCGATAACTTCACCAAGCTCAACCTGTTTCGTGACCGTGGGGTCTTGATGTGACATCAGGGGACGCATGCTATAGACCAATTCCCCTCCTGCGAACGCCGGCTTCAACGCCGTATTAAACAGCATTCGCAATCCACCAAGCGTCGCTACCGACAATGCCAGTGTGATCACGACGTAACGTGTCACGCGCACAGTGCTGAAGCGCAAAGCACCAACGATCGCCGCACTGCCCAGTAGCGCGACGCTCACGGTGTGGAGTGCCGCAAGGAGAGCTCCGAAGCGTGCGTTGATGACACTGGTCGCGAGAAACAGCTGGAAGGTATCGGCAGGGATACGGAACAAATCCAACAGGAATGGCACTGCCGCGGTCGTGCTGCCGAATAGCGTTAGCAGACCCGTCAGTGCAAGTCGCGGATACTCCGTGAAAGGCACGGCCGCATCGGCAAACCACCCGGCGAACAGAATGAAGCTGATCGACAACAGCTTACCCGTGTGGGGAAAATTGAAGGAGGTGGGCACGATCACATCGGGCAGGGTTCTCGTGGTTTCATCGACGAGCCGGTGCCGCTCGAGCAGATCCTTGCATGCCTGGATGAGAATCGGCAGGACGATGAATAGATCGGCGGCCATAAAGGCGGTGATCAGCGCATCGCGCGTCGGCCCGAGCACCTCTCGATAGCTAAACGGCGTAAGCGCTGCGACAAGTCCCGGCAGCACCCACAGAGCGATGAGCAATGCGATGACCACATAGGTGATCAGATACACTTGGATCCGCGCGAGCTGCTCCAAGTTCAGCGTTCCCGCCGTCGTGGCGGCGATAGCAAAGATACCATAGGGGGTCAGACCTACGACAAATTTTGTCGCGCTTGATAACGCTTCCTTGGCGACGGCAAAGACGCTGAG
>DASTQE010000060.1:0-16033 GCA_035761895.1 Nitrospira sp.
GCCCGCATTGTCCCTCAGTCCCAAAAGAAACTCCTTGGTTTTCGCGTCTCCATAAACGGCGCGGATGACCGACACGCCGGCCTGCAAATATTCACTCCCGGCGTTGGGAATGGCGAGCTTCCCTTTCCATTTTGGATCCGCGAGATCAAGTAAGGATGTGAGGTTATCCGGTGTGACCAGGGTTTTGTTGTAGACAATGATCCAAAATCGGCCCGATAGGCCGATCCAGGCATTATCAGGTGCCCGGAACTGCGACGGGATCGCGCGGTCGACTTCGCGCATGTTCAACGGCCTGAGGATCCCCACCGCGCGCGCCTGCTCGAGGCTGCCGGCATCGTTCGTGAGAAAGAGATCGGCAGGCGTGCGATCGCCCTCCGCTTTGAGCCGGTTGACGAGTTCCGTCGTGCCCGAGGAGAGAAGATCCACCTGAATGCCGGTCTTGGCCGTGAACTCGTCCAACACCGGTTTGATCAGCCGTTCAGCCCGTCCCGAATAGACAGTCAGTTTGTCTCCGGCCAGACTCGAAACGGGGTGGGCGACGATCGTGACCAGGCACGCAAGCGCAAGCAGGACGCGGCAGCTCCCCGGGCAGCGGAGTAATTGAAATTGATAAGCCATCTCAAAAAGATATCAGATGCTTGAGCGGATCGTCAATGACGGCAGCGGGAGCAGAGACCGTAGAGTTCGAGCCGATGGGTCTGGATGGTAAAACCGTTGCGGGTGGCCACCTCTTCCTGCAGTTTCTCGATTTCACAATTTTCGAATTCGATGATCTTGCCGCAACTCGTGCAGATGAGGTGATCGTGGTGGCCTTTGTGGGCGACGTTATCGTATTGGGTTTGTGAGCCGAAATGCCTGGCCTGGGCGATCCCTGCATCGCAAAACAGGTTCAGCGTCCGATAAATGGTGGCCAGCCCGAGGTGAGGATCGGTCTTGGCGAGTTGATGATACATCGCCTCGGCCGTGATGTGTTCCTGCCGAAGGAAGGCCGTCAGGATGAGCTCCCGCTGCCGGGTAAACTTTAGCTGGTGCTTGCCCAGATGCTCCTTCAGGACGTTCATCTCTTTTGCGAATCTTCCACCCGGCATCGCGGTGTCTCCAGCGGGGGTCATTAGAAACAAAAACGCTCGTGTCGGTCAAGAGGGCGCTTGACGGGTATTGCTGCCCTGTCTATAGTGCAGCGCCCGTCGGGGTTGCTTCACAGGGATATCCAGCCGATGCGTCAGCCTCCTCAGATCACTGTCGACCGCGCCTTACTGCTCTATGCACTCCATCTGGCGGAACCTCATGGCCTCCTGAGCGACGTCAAGCTGCAACAGCTCTGCTTTCTCTGCGCTTTGCAGATGTTCGGGAAAGGCCTCAAAGGGTTTCATTTCGAATTCTTTCGGTTCGCGTACGGGGCGTTCAGCAAAGATCTTGACAATGATCTGACGTCCCTTCGGCGGAAGGAACGCGTCGAAAATTTCACGCTCTCAGATCAAGCACAAGAAGAAATCCTTCCGTTGATCGAACAAGGGGTGGCCGGTGTCGAAACGAACGAAAAGGTGATCGAGATTCTCAAGGCGGTGATTGCCACCTACGGGCCGCAGGACAGCGGCACGATTACCTCTTCTGTGGAGGCGGTAGAATTGAGCACGCCGCAGGACCCGGAATTCAAAATACCCATCCGCGACATCGTGTTTCACACCACCTTGCTCGTACCTCATCGTATCGATGTGCACGCTGAGTTCGCGTTCCCGTTCGCACTGCTCACGAAGATTAACCAGGCGATGGGCTATTGAAAATCGTGATGAGTATCACGATGGGTGGGTGAGCGATCACTTTTCTAGCCGGTAAAGCTCTCCATATTTCCGCTCCATGTACCGCAAAAATGGTTCCGGGCTGAGGCTGACGCCGGTGACTCGTTGCGCAAGATGATCGGGAGTGAACATGCGGCCCCACCGATGAATTTTATGACCCAACCAGCGTCGTAAGACCATGAGTTGTCCCGCCGCGATTTCGTCTTCGATGTGAGGGATCTCGAGTTTCGCCTGTTCGTAGAACTGCACCGCATACAGATTGCCCAATGTGTATGTCGGAAAGTACCCGAAGGCCCCCATCGACCAATGCACATCTTGCAAGACGCCTTCGCCATCCAGCGACGGTACGATTCCCAGGTACTCTTTCATCTTGTGATTCCAGATTTCGGGAAGCGCTTCGGGATTGGTCTTCCCCTCGATCAGGTCCTGCTCGATTTCGAACCGTAGCATGATGTGGAGGTTATACGTCAGCTCATCGGCTTCCACGCGGATGAGCGACGGCTTGACGCGGTTGATGACGGTATAAAACTGCTCCTGGTCCACTGCGCGCAGTTGATGATGAAAGGTGGCTTGAAGAATCGGGTAAAAAAACCGCCAGAAGGCGCGTGAACGGCCTACGCAATTCTCCCACAACCTCGATTGGCTCTCATGGATGCCCAACGACACGGCTTCACCGAGCGGAGTGCCGTAATGGGCGGGATCGAGACCCTGATCGTACAACCCGTGGCCACCTTCATGGATGCAACTGAAGAGGCACGAGGGGAGGTCGTGCTCGGACACGCGAGTGGTGACGCGAACGTCCGTGGGATGGAAGGAGGTGGTGAAAGGATGGGCCGACAGGTCCAGCCGGCCCTTTTCAAAGTCGTAGCCCATTGCGATGAGCACCAGCCGGCCAAATTCCATTTGCCGAGCCTGGTCGTAGGCATGGTAGAGGAAGGTGTCGTCGATCTGGATGGGGCTCTCCTGAATGCGTTTCAACAACGGGACCAGGCGGGCTTTCAGCTGGGCAAACAGTGGTCGCAAGGCGGCGACCGTCGATCCCGGTTCATACACATCGAGCAGCGCGTTGTAGGGCGTGCCTTCGAACCCCAGATATTGGGCTTCCTCACGTTTCAGGGACAAGACGGTGCGCAGGTTGGGAAGAAACGACTTGAAATCGCTTTGGGTTTTGGCTTCGGCCCAGACTTGTTGCGCCAGCGAACATTCCCGGCTCAACCGCATGACAAAATCAGAAGGAAGTTTTTTTGCCCGGCTGTAATCGCGCCACACTTCCCGCAGCAGGGCGCTCGACGATTCGTCCCAAAGTTCTCCATCCTGTTCAAGTGGCAGGCCCGATTCGAGGTCCAGCCAGGCGCCAAGGAGTTGATCAGTCTCCGGCGACACCAACCGTTGATGCGCAATCCCCTGAAGCGTGGCAATTTGCTCGGCGCGGGCTGCGCCTCCTCCTGCCGGCATATAGGTTTCCTGATCCCAGGACAAGACGGAGGCCGCACTATTAATGCGTTGTATTTCAAGGAGGCGATCTACCAGCGGCTCTAGGGTTTTCAGGCTTTTCATACCGGCACTTCCTCCACTGCCCGCATGCTATGATCATGCCGCTAAGGTCTCGGGCGGCCTCCTGCAGTCTCGCATTGCCACGGCCCAACTTTCAAATTTTGAGGATTGTTCATGAAAGCGTTAGTTTCCGCAGAGATCGAAGCCTATGCCACAGCGCATTCCATGAGCGAATCCGAGGTTTGCCGGGCCCTCCGTGCGGAAACCCACCGGCAGATGGACTCTCCGCAGATGTTGGTCGGGCCCCTCGAAGGTGCCTTTTTGAAACTGTTGACCCAGATTGTCGGCGCCACCCGTGTCTTGGAAATCGGCATGTTTACGGGGTACAGCGCCCTGTGCTTCGCCGAAGCGCTCCCCGGCGAGGGGACCGTGACGACCTGCGAAATCGACGATACGTCAGCCGCCCTGGCCCGTCGCTATTTCGCAAGCTCACCGCACGGCCATAAGATTACTGTTCGCATGGGTCCCGCGATTGAGACCATGGAGGCTCTCGACAGCCGGTATGACGTCATCTTTATCGATGCGGACAAGCAGAATTATCTGAACTACTACAGGCGGGCAAAAGAGCTGCTCACGCCGAAGGGCGTAATCGTGATCGATAACGTTCTTTGGGATGGAGATGTGCTGTTGCAGCCCGCCCCCGATGAACGAACGGCTGCGATCCAGGAACTGAATCGGGTCGTCGCCTCGGACCCCGATGTCTCGGCCGTGCTTCTCACGATCAGGGATGGTGTGCTTCTCGTCCGTAGGAAGGCATAGAGCGGCCCGCAGTTCACGCGCTCTCTTCATGTGCATGTCGTGCTGACGTTCGGCCGTTCGGCAACGGGAACTTCTGGAGACAACTTGATCTCCTCCTCTTGATGGCGAATTGTCAGCCCCGCTCCGCTTTTCAACCGATACTCCGTGGTCTCGTGGCCGACATTGACCTCCAGGGTCTGGCCTCGATACTGGAGATAAAAGTGGATGCAGTGAAGCACGTCCGGCAGGGCGGGCCAGAAGCAAAGCCGACCACCGTAATCACGTAGTCCTGCAAAGCCGTACACGAAGATCATCCACACACCGCCCATCGCCGCGATATGACATCCATCTTTGACGTTCCCTGCGACATTTCCAAGGTCCATCAGAGTGGCCACCCGACCATACTCCAAGGCCTTGTCCATTTCACCCACCTCGGCAGCCATGATGCTTTGTATGCATGCTGACAGCGACGAGTCGCCGGTGGTGATGGGATCGTAAAAGGCGAAGTTTCTCCGTTTGAGATCCGGAGAGAATTCATGGCCGAGCAGAAACATGGCGAGGACAAGGTCGGCCTGCTTGATGACCTGGTAACGATAGATCGTGAGGGGGTGAAAATACAGGAGCAGCGGATACTTGTCGGCCGGGGTCCGATCAAAATCCCAAGGCTTTTGTTCCAAAAACTGATCGTCCTGCGGCGTAATCCGGTGCCGCTCATCGTAAGGGACGTACATGCGATCCGCCGCCTGCTTCCATTCCTCCACCTCGGATGGGTCGAGCCGCGTTTTATGTACCAAGGCGGTAAAGAGATCCGGACGGCATTCACGGACGCGTTCCACAGTCTCGGCCGCATAGCGGAGGTTTTCCCTCGCCATGAGGTTCGTGTAGGCGTTGTTATCGACCACCGTGTTGTATTCGTCCGGGCCGGTGACGCAATGAATGCAGAATTGCCCGTCCTTGCGCGACGAATAAAATCCGAGTGATCGCCAGAGCCGGGCAGTTTCCACGAGCATCTCGACGCCTTCATCGAACAGGAAGTCGTCCTCTTCTGTGGCCTGGACGTATTTTCTCAGTGCATACATGATGTCCGCGTTGATGTGATATTGCGCGGTGCCTGCGGCGTAATAGGCCGAGGCCTCTTCGCCATTGATTGTCCTCCAAGGAAACATGGCCCCTTGTTGATTCAGCTCCCGTGCTCGTGCGCGGGCCTTGTCCAGCATGCCATGGCGGAACCGCAGCAGGTTTTTGGCAATGCGCGGGGCGGTGTACGTCAAGAACGGCAGCACGTAAATCTCGGTATCCCAGAAATAATGCCCCTCGTAGGCGGATCCGGTCAGTCCCTTGGCAGGCACGCCGGTGTTTTCCGCGCGAGCAGCCGCTTGCATCACGTGAAACAGATTGAATCGAATGGCCTGCTGGACGCCTGTTGTCGAGGCTTTTGCTAGCTCTGGATTCGTGATGACCTTGACGTCACTCCGTTGCCAAAAGTCTTCCATGTACCGTTCATGCCCGGCCAATAGGCCGTGAAAGCCGGTGCCGACCGCCCGGTCGAGCGTGCGTTCTGCACGCGCACACACTTCCTCTGGAGGTGCCGTGTGGCTCGTATGATAGACGCTGTACTTCATGAGCGTGATCGGCTGACCCGGCTCTGCTTCAATCGTCGCGACGACTTGACCGGCGTCAGGCGTGTAATTTGTTTTCCACGTTGTGTTTAGCGACGTCTCGAGCGCGTGGTCGATGGCGCAGGCGAGCACCATCTCGCTCTTGTTGGTCGCATGACACAGCACGATTCGCTGGCCCTTGGCATAACTCAGCCGGTGGTTCAGCACTTTCTCGGTGAATTGCTTGGCTTGTCGTGGATCGTAATTGCCCCGCCGCGGGGTGGGTTCATTAGCGATTATTTCCGATGAGAGCACGACCGGTGCCGCGGCATTCAGGAGAGTGACCTGATACCAGATGGCCGCCACATGACGATGCTCAAACGACACCAACCGACGCGATTTGATCGAGACCTGCTTTCCCGCCGGTGTCTCCCAGAGGATGTGCCGGTCGAGCGTTCCGGATTTCATGTTGAGTCGTCGATCGAAACTGCGGACGTTGGCGTGCGGAAGCCAGAACGGTTCGTCATCCACATAGAGCTTGATAATCTTGGTATCCGTGACGTTGACGATCGTTTGGCCCGTCGTGGCAAGGCCATAGGCGTCCTCGGGATAGATGATCGGCCAGCTTTCATAAAAGCCATTGATAAAGGTGCCATTCTGGCCGATCGGTCCGCCCTCTTCGAAACATCCCCGCATCCCGAGATAGCCATTGCCGAGAGAAAACATCGTCTCGTCCTGCTCGAGCAGGTCCGGCATGTAGCGTTTTTCGATCAGATTCCACTCATCGGGCGGGTAGATATGGGGAGGAGGATGGAACTGGGGACGATGGATCATATGGCACCCTCGAGCGCGAACGGTTACCGCGGCGGCGAAGATGATGGTTCGGTTCGACCCGGCAACAGTTCGGCAAGATCTTCGACCACGATATGGGCGCCCTTGTCACGGAGCGCATCAGCCTGGTTGCGCCGATTCACGCCGATCACAAGCCCGAATGCTCCGGCATGGCCCGCCTCCACGCCAGCCAACGCATCCTCGATGACGATGGCGCGCCTCGGTGGAACGACCAGGCGCCGCGCCGCTTCCAAAAACCCATCCGGCGCTGGTTTGCCTGGAAGTTGCAGTTGATCGATTTCGTGGCCATCGACGCGAACGTCAAAGAGAGCGGTCAACCCCACAGCCTCAAGGATTTGGGCGCAATGATGACTGGACGACACGACAGCCATTTTCAATCCTGACCGTTTCGCCAACCGCAGGAACTCAACCGTTCCCGGATAGACGTCGACCCCGGTCTTCTCCAAGGCGGAGTCAAAGTAACGGTCTTTTTGATTCCCCAGACCGTAGAAGGTTTCTCGGTCGGCATGGTCGCCGGGAGACCCGAGGGGAAGGCTCAACCCCCGTGAGTTCAAAAAATCCCGCACGCCGTCCTGGCGTGGTTTTCCATCCAGGTGCACCCGATAATCCTCTTCCAGATCAAACGGCTTGAAAGTCCTTCCGGTTTTGGCGGTGACACGTTCAAGATAGTCGTCAAACAACCGCTTCCAGGCCGCCGCGTGCAATCGCGCTGTTTTCGTGATGACGCCATCCAGATCGCTCAAAAGGGCTTCGTATTCCGCAAAGTTGAGGCGTTCGAATGACTTGGTGGTTGCCGATGCCGGGTGCGATCCTGTGCCATTCATTCCTCCATGAAACGGAATCG
This sequence comes from Nitrospira sp., assembly GCA_035761895.1. Classification (GTDB taxonomy): domain Bacteria; phylum Nitrospirota; class Nitrospiria; order Nitrospirales; family Nitrospiraceae; genus Nitrospira_C. The sequence continues at coordinate 7,386 of DASTQE010000060.1, forward strand.
GATCCTCAAAAACACCTAGCAAAGTCCCGAGCGAGGTGGGGACCAGAACATTGCGAGGCAGGCGATGTGAGTTCACCCCTGGAAGTCGGCACGATTCAGAAGAATCTGCTTGACCGTTGCAGCGAAGGATTGTATCCCCCTCGTCATGCCAGGAGGAGCTCTCGGATTCGGTTACGGATCGATCGTCCTTGCGGCGGTATTGTGGGGCGGCTCGATCGTTGCGCAGAAACTAGCCTTGAGCGGCTTTTCTGCCGTCGAAGCTTCTGTCCTCCGCGACATGGGCGGATTGTGTATTTTGATGGTCACATGGTGGTGGCAAGGAGCCTCCCTTGCTCCCTTGTCGCCGCGGGATTATCGCACGCTCGCCCTGTTGGGCCTGGGAGTGCTCGGGAATCACCTGTTGATCCTCATCGGGCTCAAGTACGTGAGCGGCGCCGTGGCGGGCGTCATCATTGGATCCCTCCCGGTCGTCACCGCCTTGCTGTCGGCGCTCTTGATCCAGGACGTGCCGCTTCGAGTCGTGTGGGCGGGCAGTCTGCTGTCGTTCTTCGGAGTGGGATTAGTGTCCGTGGCTGGATTCAACGCGGCGGGGGCACAGCCGCTGTTGGGCGGGACGCTTGTGTTTCTCGGTGTCGCGAGCTGGGCGCTGTATACGATCGGCAGTCGGGCAATCATGGAGCGCGTTCCCGCCTTGACGGTCAATTGGACGACGCTGCTGGCGGCAACCGTTCTGCAGATTCCCCTCCTCTGGACTGACCAAAAGATGTTCTACGCGGGATTCGATTCGGTCGCGCTGGCCGATTGGCTCGCGCTGGCCTACCTGGTGGTGTTTGCGACGGCCATTGCCCAACAGGCCTGGTTGTTCGGCGTCAAAGGTATCGGTCCGTCGCGCGCTTCCGTGCTCGGGAATCTCACGCCGGTCGCAGCGGTGGCGCTGTCCGCCCTTATCCTGAAAGAAGCCGTGGGCGTGATCGAAATCCTAGGCATTCTGTTGATCCTGTGCGGCGTGTGGGTCGTGCATCTGCAGACGTCGAGAGCGGCTGTATCGTAGCTCACCCAATCTTCTCTCGCGCTCCCGCCGTGGATTCCAGTATGATACCCGCGCGCGGTCGGGTGGTGGCCGCTGTCGAGAGCTCGTTTCGCAGGAGTGCGCGTGCTCGAACGACGGATTGAAGAAGTCACGAAAGCCAACCGGAAGTTTTACGACGCCTTCGAAAGCCTCGACATCTCGAAGATGGACGAGGTGTGGGCGCATCTTGAGTATGTGACCTGCGTGCATCCGGGCTGGACGCTGCGGTCGGACTGGCCTGCCGTGCGCGACTCTTGGGTCTTGATCTTCAACAACACGTTTTCCATGAAGTTCGAACTGACAGAATCAATCGTTCAAGTGGCGGGCGATATGGCCTGGGTGATCTGCGTCGAAAACATTACCAGTCAGCAAGCTGACGAACCGCAGCAGGCGCGCGTGCTTGCGACGAATCTTTTCGAGCGCATCGGCGACGAGTGGTTGATGATTCACCACCACGGCAGTCCAGTGATGGGGTGAGCGAGGCGAGTGTTCACGCCGCCGAGGCGGTGCGGCGGCAGGATGTCCAACCGAGAGGGTGTGAAAGCCGGGTTTATGACTTTGGTGCGGAACCGGTCGGTGCTTCGACGATGGACACCGTCTTGGACCATTCAGCCGCGATGGAGTCGCGTTGCTCCATGGTCAGACCGGCGTAGTGGATGAACATCTGCGGGCCCTTGCGGCGGCGCCAGGTGAGGAAGCTCAGGAAATGCTCTTTGCAGACGTGCTGAGTGCCCGCGGGCGAATAGACCTTCGCCTGGCATCCTTGGATCATGCAATTCAGATCGTTCATGATGGCGACTCCCGGTAGGAGGCAGTATGCAGGACCCTCGATTCGATTTTCAACCGTGAGAGAGGTCAGGAGAGCATTCATCCTACTTGCCCCGATCTGCGTCGCAACCTTTGTGTGTTCGAGCTGCGTTTCGCCTTCAAAGGAAGGGCTACCGCCCGGCAGTCCGTTCACCGATCAGGCTGAAGTGGAGAAGCCCAGCTTGCCTGACGGCACAGCCGTCGGCGACATCACCAGTCATTCCGCCGAACTCTGGCTCAAGACCGCCGGATCGAAACGCATCCAGGTTGAATGGGCCTCGGTTGAAGCCTGGCGAAAAATCTCGGCGATGGCATCCGTGCAGTCGTCCGCTGCACGCACGCCGCCTGTGTTCACCGGCCCTGAGACGGATTTCACACTGACCGTGTCCTTTGAGAACCTTTCTCCAAACACTCGTTATCGTTACTACGTCCTGGTGAGTGAGCCTGATGCAGGTGACAGGGAATCCCGACCGCATGCCGCAGCGCAGGGCGAATTCACGACATGGCCGGACCCATCCACCTCTGTCCCTCTCACGTTCGCCTGGAGCGGCGATCTGGGCGGGCAGGATCGCTGCCGGCAAGGTGAAAGAGGCTACCCCATTTTCGACACGATTCGCGAACAGAAGCCGGATTTCTTTATTTTCCTCGGAGACACGATTTACGGCGACAATGTCTGTCTGGCACCGCCTAACGAACCAGACACGAATTTCATCGCCACGATGCTGGAGGAATACCGCGCCAAGCATCAGTATCAACGAGGAGCCCTCGCCTTGAGGCGGTTCTTGGAAACGGTGCCGGTCTACGTTGTGTGGGACGATCACGAAGTGAAGAACAACTTCGCCGGGCCTTTTGAGCCGCAAATGCCGGCCGGGCGGCAGGCCTTCCGAGAATACTGGCCGATTCATACGGATGCCTCGGATCCGCACCGGTTGTATCGACACGTTCAGTATGGATCGGATGTGGACTTTTTTCTACTGGATACAAGGCAGTATCGGAGCAGAAATGCCGATCCCGATGGTCCCGCGAAGACGATGCTGGGCCCCGACCAACTGCGGTGGTTGCTGAAGGGCATGGAGGCTTCCACGGCAACGTGGAAAGTCATCGTCACGAGCGTGCCGTTGTCCGTTCCGAAGGGAGGCGCGTTCGCCGTGCCCGGCTATGACGGCTGGGCTGGCGGCTCCGACGGCACGGGGTTCGAGCGGGAGCGGCAGGTGATTGTCGATGCCATTCTCGAAAAGCCGATCGCCAATGTGGTGTTCCTTGGAGGAGACATCCATTGGGTGCAAGCCAACATCTATGATCCCAACCAGGATGGCGTGGCGGATTTTCACGAGTTCGTCAGCGGGCCGTTGTCGGCGAGACCCGGTCACCTGACGGCTCCAAGCCCTGCCTTGCATCCGAATACATTGATTAACGAAGGAGGATATGACAACTTCGGCCTCGTTCGCGTCAGCAGAGAGGCATTTGATGTCTCGATCATCGACGCAGCCGGGAAGACGCGGTTCTCTTATCGGGTCCAGGCACGAAAGGGATAAGAGCGGCAGCGGTCACCTCTTGCATTCTTGGTGATCCAGCGGTTACCGTACATCTTTCGCAGGATGCTGAAAGCTCTTTTGGCTTCATCTTGCATCTTTTGCAACACCTCAAGGCATATGAAACAGAGATGGTAACCCGGCGTCGCCAGAACCGGCGGGTGAGGCTCGTGGCAGTCTGTTTCAGAAGGGATGTTCCGCATGCTGCTGCAAGTCATGTCCGTGGTCGGGGCCTTGATGGTCCTGGCGGCTTATGGACTCAACCAGGGCGGAATCTGGCGGGAACTCAATGCCGGGTATCTGGCGCTGAATATTGTCGGTTCTCTGATGCTTGGCGTTGTCGCCATCGTCGATCAGCGGGCGGGGTTTATCCTTTTAGAGTTCGCGTGGGCCGGGTTGGGACTCATCGGCGTGGTTCGCGCCATTCGATCCAAACAGCAACATCGGTCATAATCAATGAAGGAGTATTGCCATGGCAGGGTTGATGTCGGCGGAGGAAATCTGTGAGAAGGCGCAGGTTGCGGCCGTCGCGGCGACGAGTCCCGACGAGAAGGCCCTGCAGATCGATTATCCGGCGTTGCGGGACAAGATCCACGGCGCATTGGGTGATCGCAAGGTGGCCCTGTGCCACATCAACAAATTTCTGCCGGAAGGCTATGAAGAACAAGGCCGGTTCAACATGATGCTGTTGACGGCCGGGAACGTGGTGTTTGACATGGTGATCGGCGACTCGTATTTTCGCTACGATGTTGTCTCAGTCGCCCAGCTCGACAAGGTGCAAGTGATCGACGCCATGTGGGACAACAAGGAAAAAAGGCGGGAAGAACCGTTCCTGAGCCTGCGTCTCATGCATGGGGAAGAAGCGCACTTGCTGCTTGCCCTGGACGATGAAGAACGGGCGAGCGTGCTGAAGTTTGCGTCGGCGGTGATGGCAATCCGGAATCCGGAACGGTAGGCAGGCGACCTTCACGAGCCGACTCTAGCGTCCCATCCATGCACCAGTGCCATTGTCGCCGGTCCTCACGTTCCCCGATCAGCTGCGTGCGTCTTCGTGAACTGACACCCTGACTTCTCTCGATGATCCTTACCCCCACACACTTGGAGGCCTTCCTTGTTCCGTCTCGAGTAAGAGTGCATAGGTATCGTCGTCGATGACGCTCCTCGGCACGTGAGCAAGCAATATGCGAGCAAAATCCGGCAATCCCATGAGCATTGCAGAGACTCGAATGGTCGATCCAGAGCGGAGATCAATCACGAACCACTTCATTGCAGAGGCATATCTCACGCGTTGCACCTCAGACCAGCAGAACGTGCCTCGTTGTCCGAACATACGGCCATAGTCCATGCCACGCTCTGAGACACGATGCCGTGCGAAGTAATAGTCGGCGATCATGGGCACCGAGGCAAAGGCGAATGCCAGGAATGCCAGCGTCGTCCACATGGTAGTGGTCTGGTTCTTTCCGATGGTGTTGGAAATAACCGCTATGCCGCCAAACAACGCCACGCCGGCGATTCCAATCACAAGGGTGCTGACCGGGTGTGCGAGAGTCCTGGCGTCAATATCTGCTCGCTTGCCGAATCTGCTTCGGGCCACCCATCCCATGACCAACGCCATGGCGACACCCCAGAGAGCCGATTTGACGATCGGGATCCACCAGTCGCGAACCATGCGTGTTCCTCAAAGACGCAGACTTATGAGCAGAGCAAAGACGTCACGAACTGAAAGCTAGCACAAGGATGCAAACGCGCAAACTGTTGTATCGATTTAGACCTGCTGAGGAATCCCGGCGCGGACCTGAATATTTAGAAAGATGCTGAAGGGGAGTCTTCGTATTGTGGGTCTAGAATGGAAGCGCGTGCACCGTCGCAGGTAGCCGTTTCCCTTCGACTTCGACAGTCAGTTCGGTGCCAGGTTTGCTGAAGTCACGTAGAGGGAAGCCGAGTGCGATGCTTTGGCCCAGCCTCGGGGATTTGACGGCACTACTGATCCAGCCTACTTCGCGATCTCCGCTCAACAGCTTGGCACCCTTCGGTGGGACGGTGGAATCCCTGATGAGGAGACCAACCAAGTGCCGGCGCACGTTGCCGTAAGTGTCCATGCGGGCCACGACCTCCTGGCCGGGATAACAACCTTTCGTCAGGCTGAAAGCTTTCTCTTCCAGATTGGCCTCCGGAGGAACGATTTCTTCGTTGAGTTCCGGCCCCGCTTTCGGAATGCCGGCCTCGATGCGAAGGGCTTCACGGGCCTGGCTGCCGAACAGAGTGATCCCATAAGGCGCACCAGCTTCCAGGAGCCGCTCCCAGGCCGCCACGACGCCATCTGCCGGGATGCAAATCTCGTAGTCACGTTCGCCAGTTTCCTCGGTACGAATGACGAGCGCGGTTTGTCCGCCGATGGCGGCGGAGATAAAGTTGACCGGCTTAAGCTCGTCGACGTCCGTGTCGAAGGCCGCCTTCAGGACCGCCGCGGCTTTCGGGCCGCTGATCAGCAACAGTGCCCAGCTTTCCCGGCAGTTCTCCATTTTTGCCTTGGTTCCATAAAGAAGAAATTTCCTCAGCGCGGCATAGGTCTGATCACCGATTTCCCCCACATCCTCCAGCATGACGGCATCGGGCTGCATGTAGCAGCGGAAGTAAGTGAGCATTTTCCCCTTATGGGAGAGAAAGCTCGAGTACCGTCCCTGCCCGGGCTGCAGGGGAAGGATATCGTTGCTGATCACGCTTTGCAGCCACTTCACGCGATCTTCGCCGGTCACGCGAAGCTTGCCCCGGTGCGAGAGGTCGGCTAGACCGACGGCCTCGCGGACGGCCTGGTACTCGCGAAGCATATCGCCGTAGTGAGCCGGCATCTGCCAATCAGTCACCTCTTCGAAGGTGGCCTTCATTCTTGCGTGGTGGTCGTGTAGGCGGGACTGTTTCATGGTGGTTGCCGGATTTCTCGGCGGCGGTCATCAAGCCGTGTTCGACATGATTCCTTCCACCAGATCCTTGGTACGTAGCGAAAACTCATTCCTGGACACGATCTTGGTGACGCCCATGGACTTGGCTCGGTTCCAGGTTTCCACCTCTTCATGGTTGGCGAATGCCAGGATGGGCAGCCCTTGAAACTGCGGGTCAGTCCGAAGCGTCTCCAGGGCTTGGAACGCGTTCAACGTTTCGTCGTTCATATTGAGGATGACGGCAACCGGATGTGCCGTCAAGGCCTTAAGGGCGATGTCGTCCTGAGAACGTGCCCGCTCGAGGGTATAGCCGCCGGGCAGCAACGCATCGCGAACCTTGGTGTAGAAAAAGATGTCCGTCACGGCGACGAGAATGGTCTTGTGGTCTGTCTTGACTATCTTGTCTGTCTGAGAAGTATGTGTCGTCATGGTTTCAACGAGATGGACCAGATACACGAGAGAGATCAAATAGACCAATTCAGTTCAACATGCTGACCAGCCGGCCGAGGGAGCGCTTTGCCAGAACATAGTCCGGATTCAGTGCCAAGGCTTGCTTATAGGAGTCGATCGCTTCCGTCCAATTTCCCTTTTTCTCGTACACCCTGCCGAGATTCAGATGGGGAAACGCCGGACTTTCGTATCGCTTGGCGTGCATAGCCTTTTGAAACCAGGGGATCGCTTCGTCGAGTTCACCTTTCTCGATCAAATAGGCGCCGATATCGTTATAGGGATTACCGAACTCCGGGTCACGCGCAATGGCACGGTAGCACTCTTCGATCGCATCGTTGAGCCGGCCCATGAAGCTGTACGTCCAGCCAAGGAATGTATGTGCCTCGGCGGTCGGATGCGCGGCGAGCGATTGCCTGTACAGCGAGACGGCCTCTTCCAGTTCGCCTTTCATTTGCTGTTGATAGGCTTTCTGGAAGAGTTCCCACGCCTCGCGCTTGTCTTCTTCACGGCCTTCGCCCTGTATGAGAAAATCCTGAACATCCATAAAGCGGCTTCTGAAAAACGCCTCCAGCTATGTTCTCGGTCGTTCGAGGACCTCAACCTACGAGAAGAGTACGCCTCGGCCCTCTCACTCCCTGCGGCCTTGCCGGGGACCTTTTTGAGAAGCCGCAGGAGAGATTATCGCTCATTCGTTCTTCAGCTTTTTCTTAATGAGATCGGCCCCATACCGGCCGGACAACAACATGGAACCGAAAGCCGGTCCCATGCGCGGGGTCCCATGCACGGCGGCCACGGCCAAGCCGATCACAAAACAATTGGGATACACCTCCCCGGTGTGATCCATCACATCTTCCTCGGAGCGTGACACCCACATGGCGCCGTTGCCCGGCACCTCGGTGTACAGGTTTCGTCGATGCAGGAGGTTGACGACAACCGCGTCGTGTCCGGTGGCATCGACGACGATCTTGCTCTCGAGGGCGATGGGATCCACATGGATGATATCATGTCCGGCCATCTCGGCCGTCGTATTGTTGACCACCACGCCTTCGAGGACGCCTTCACGCCGGAGGATCAGATCGACGACCTTGGTGAGATTGAGCACTCTCGCACCGGCGGAATAGGCGGCGGCGATGAGCGCGCCGGTGGCATGCGGCGGATCGACGATGTACATGCCCTCGCAGTCCTTGACTTTCTTGCACGGGACGCCGATGTCCTCGAGAATTTTGTGTGCGGGAGCACAGATGGTGGCCTTATTCATCAGGTAGCCGCCATGCCAGAACCCGCCGCCGAGCGCGAGGCTCTGCTCGACGACTACCGTGTGGAAGCCCATGTCGGCGAGGTCATGAGCGCACATGAGGCCGGAGGGACCGGCTCCCACGATAATCACATCGCTTTCGATCAGCTGATCGAATTCCTTGTAGTATTCGCGGGCAATCTGCCTGGTGATATCGCGTTCACGCAGGGGGGCAGGCTTTGGTTTTCCCATGTGGTTACTCCTCAGCGGATGCTCGAACGCGTTGGCGCTGGCATCCGCCCAAATCTTGCTATCGATAAATCTCAGAGCCCGATTGCTTGAACTCCTCCGCCTTTTCCTTCATGCCGATCTCGATCGCCTGCTGCTCGCTCACGTGCTTGCTGGCGGCATATTCGCGGACGTCCTGGGTGATCTTCATGGAGCAGAAGTGCGGCCCGCACATGCTGCAAAAATGAGAGACCTTGGCGGCGTTGTCGGGCAGCGTTTCATCATGGAAATCCTTGGCCGTATCGGGATCGAGCGAGAGATTGAACTGGTCCTCCCACCGGAACTCGAACCGCGCTTTCGAGAGCGCATTGTCCCTGATCTGGGCTCCC
>DASTQE010000061.1:0-5443 GCA_035761895.1 Nitrospira sp.
TTCGCTTGACAGATTGGCGGACATGCACTATCGATGAATCAGAAGCATTGGAGCGTGGTCCGGCTGCGGATTCCGGCCGCTTCGTGCCGCTCGTAGGCCTCCTCCGGACGCATCTGATGGGCCGACTGCTGAATTGTCCCCAATGCCGGCATGAGCAGGTGCTTCGCGCCAGGCCGCTCTCGGCGAGCGAACGCGTGGCGGCCCTGTTCCTGTTGTCCCCCTTCTCTTGCCCGCAGTGCAGTTGCCGATTCCTGGCTTCACGCATCGGGTTGGACCGCCCGTGCCATCCCATCGATCGCCGGGAGCATCTCAGAATTCCCGTGCGCCTGTATCTGTCATTCTCCGGCGGAAAGATCCGCGGCGAAGGCACCGTGCTCGATCTCTCGATGGGCGGCTGCATCATCAAGAGCGAAACGCAGGTGCGGGTCGATGATATTTTTTATCTCGAGATCTCGACCGGCCCTCACGATCCGCCGTTGGAAGTCGCCGCGATGGTGCGTTCCGTCAGCCAGCGCGGCATCGCCTTTAAATTTTTACGCTCAGCCCAGGACAACAAGCGGCTGTTGAGCTTCATTCAAGCGCAAACTGCTGAGCACCTGCAGAAGTCCGCAGCCGCGGCCGTTGCTGCCAAGGGCTGACCGAACGAGCCGTTGATTTCTCCATCTCTGCGGCCGTTCAGGCGCTGGTCGGCTTCGGCAGTGTCGAGGGATCTTGTCTCAAATACACTGTCCAGTACACCAATGCGACGAGGAGAGTTCCCCCCAGAATATTGCCGATCGTCACCAAGGTCAGTTGGGTCAGCGAAGCGGCGATCGAGAGCGGCGCCGGGCTTCCCGCGGCTAAGGCGAGGCCGATGGGAAGAAAATACATGTTGGCAACCGAATGTTCAAAGCCGCAGGCGACGAACGCACTAATCGGAAAAAGGATGGCGAGGATCTTGTCGGCCACGCTTCGGGCCGCCATACAGAGCCACACCGCGAGACAGACGAGCGCGTTGCATAAGATGCTGCGCGCGACCGCCGACATGGGATCCAGCGACACTTTGGCGCGCGCGATGCTCACCATCGTCTCGCCCACCGCGCCGCCGTCTAACTGATGTATGTTGGCCAGCCAGACCAGGAGCGCGGTACCTGCCGATCCGACGAGATTTCCCACATACACCAATCCCCAGTTCTGGAGCACCTGAGTAGTTGTGACCCGGCCGGAGGCCCACGCCATCGCCAGCAAGTTGTTGCCGGTGAATAGCTCGGCGCCTCCGATCACCACAAGAATGAGGCCGAGGCTGAAGGTGATGCCAGCGGCCAAGCGGAGAAGTCCAAACGGCGGCGGGGCTGACGCCGCGCCGGTCGTCATCGTGATGGTGAAGAAGAGGGCTCCGAGCGCGATGAAGGCGCCGGCGAGGACTGCCAACACGAACGTGGCCGCGACGGGCGCCTCCGCTTTTGCCACCCCCACCTCGCGCACGCGCTTGGCAACCTCTGCCGGCGCGTACGCATCGAACAACGCAAGAGACTGATGCGACGCGGCGTGAGTGGCATGCGAGCCGGATGACGACTCGTTCACAGCCGAGCCCTTACTCTGCTGCGGATCTGACGCCGCCTCGCATCGTCCTTCGGATCGCGATTCTCCAGGTCCATGCGTTCTATCCTCACCGTCGAGACTTTGTACTCGGGGCACTTCGAGCTTTCGTCCGCGCTGGAAGAGAGGAGGCTGTTCACATCGCTATCGGGAAAGTGAAAACTGGTGAAGAGTTCACCGGGACGCACCCGGTCGCTCGATACCAGGGGAAGGATCGCGCTGCTCCGCGCACTGACAAGCCTGACAAGCTGGTCCTGTTGGAGTCCGAGTCGGGCCATGTCGTCGGGATGCATTTCGAGCGCGTCACTGTTCACAAGATCGATGAGGTGTGTTCTCCTCGTTTGCGCCCCACAGTTGTAATGTTCAAGCAGCCGGCCAGTGATCAACACGAAGGGGTAATCCTCGCTCGGCTGTTCGCCAGGATCCAGATAATCGACAGCGATGAATCTGCCTTTGCCTCGTGTAAACGTGTCTCGATGCATCAACGATGTGCCTGGGTGCTTTTTGTCGGGCACCGGCCATTGCAACGCCTGCGGCTCCTCCAACCGACCGTAGGAAACGCCGGCCAACATGGGACTCAACGCTGCCATCTCATCCATGATCTCGGAAGGATGTTTGTAGTGCATCGGGTATCCCATCCTCGTGGAGATTTCACAGATGACCTGCCAGTCCGGCAGAATGCCATTCGGCGGGTCGACGGCCTTTCGGATCCGCTGGATCCGCCGTTCGAGATTGGTAAACGTGCCGTCTTTCTCGAGAAAGGAAGCGCCCGGTAGCAGCAAATGAGCGAACTGTGCGGTCTGGCTTACGAACAGGTCCTGGACGACCAGAAACTCAAGCCGCGACAAGGCCTCACGGACTTTCTTCAAGTTGGGATCCGTCTGTGCGACGTCGTAGCCGATGATCCAGAGCCCTTTCAAGCGACGGTCCAACGCAGCGTCCCACATGTCAGGAATCTTCATGCCACGGCGGGACGGCAACGTTCGCCCGGTGATTGATTGGTGGCGTGCGGCGACAATGGGATCATCGAGTTGTTGATAGCCGACGAAATGTGTGGGCAAGCAGCCGGAATCCGAGGCGCCTTGCACGTTGTTCTGGCCGCGAAGCGGATTGATACCCGTGCCACGACGCCCGATCTGGCCGGTCGCAAGAGCCAGATCGCACAGCGCCATGACGCCATGGCTGCCCCACCGGTGTTCCGTCACGCCCAGTCCGTGGACGGAAAGAGAAGCGCCGCTGGTGGCGTACATCCGTGCCGCCCGGCGGATGTCATCGGCTCGGACGCCGGTCAGGCGCTCCACGGTCTCCGGCGAATAGTCCTTTACCGTCGCGAGCCAGTCCTGCACTCCTTCCGTGCGTTGTTCGATAAACGTCTGGTCCAATAGACCTTCACTGGCGATGACGTGGCCGAATCCGTTCAACAACGCTACGTTGGTCCCAGGCCGCAGTTGCAAGTGAATGGTGGCGGCGCGCGCAATCTCCGTCCGCCTCGGGTCGACCACGAGGAGCGGCACTCCATGGCGCACAAACTGGAGGAGCTTGGCGCCAAGGACCGGATGAGATTCGGTCGGATTGGCTCCGACGACGAGGATGAGCTTCGCGTCGTTCAAATCCTGGATCGAATTCGTCGCGGCGGAAGCTCCGAGTGTTTCCATCATTCCAGTCACCGTCGCGCTATGACAGACGCGGGCGCAGTTATCAATGTGGTTCGTCCCCATGACGCAGCGGATGAACTTCCCGAATAGATAATTTTCCTCGTTGGTTCCCCTGCTGGAGGAGATCGCTGCAAGGGCATCAGGACCTTCCCGGTCCTTGATGCGGCCGAAGGAGCGGGCCACCAGATCGAGCGCCTGTTCCCAGCCGATCGCCTTCCAGCCGGTGCCGTCGCGCAGGAGCGGTGTCCGCACCCGGTCCTCGGCATAGTTGTACGTCCATCCGAACCGGCCTTTCAGACACGCATGTCCCTGGTTCGATGGTCCATCATCGGCGGGCACCATCGACACGACCCGCCCGTCCCGGAGGCCTGCGTCGAATGTGCACCCGACCCCGCAGTAAGCGCAGGTCGTCCGCACGCGACTGGTGGGACTGCCGTGTTGCAAGACGGTCTTCTCGGTTAGTGCACCGGTCGGACATTCCTTCACGCAGGCGCCGCACGACACACATGTGGAGGAAGCGACACCGTTTTGGCCGTTGAGTCCGGCTGGGCCCCAAGCAGGGCGCATGGAAAATCCGGCCTTTACCATCGAAATCGCAAAGGCCGGCTGTATCTGATCGCAAGCCCTCGCGCATCGTGCGCAGGAGATGCATCGCTGATTATCGAAGACAAAAAAGGGACTGGATTCGTCGCGAACGGCGGCTCGTCGCGCGCCGGTCGGATAGCGGACCCGGGTGACGCCGTATGCATTCGCCAGGTCGCCCAACTCTCCGAGTGGTTCGCCTTCCGGACGTTCAGACAGGTAGAGCTCGATGAGATTTCGACGGTGCCTGGCGAGCTGCTCACTCTCCGTGTTCACGATCATCCCGTCCCGAACCGGCATGGAACAGGTGGCGTGAAGGCCTTTCATGCCATCGATCTCGGCGAGGCACAGCCGGCAGGACCCATAGGGCGATAAATGCCTGGAGGCGCAGAGACTGGGGATGGCGATTCCTGATCTCGTGGCTGCCACGTAAACCGTCTCGTCCGGCTTGGCCTGCACGCATCGCCCGTTGATGGTCACATTCATTGAATGTCAGCTCCGCCGTCAGCGATCCACGATCACGACGAGAGGGAAAATCTGCGTCTGAACTCATCTCCGAAATGTTCGATCGCGGTAAGGACCGGGTAGGGAGCCCGCCCGCCGTGCGCGCAGAGACTCGTGGCTTTCATGGTGTCCCCCAGATCGGAGAGCAGAGCCAGATCCTTGGCCGTGCCGTTTCCCGTTTCGATCCGTTCCAACAATTCGCGTGCGCGCACAGAGCCGATACGGCAGGGTGTGCATTTGCCGCATGACTCGTCCGCGGTGAAAGTCATATAGTGTCGCGCCAGTTCGACCATATCAGTCTGGTCGTCAAAGACGACGATGCCGCCATGTCCCAGCACCGCTCCTGACTCATTAAAGGTGTCAAAGCAGAGCGGAATATTCAGTTGCGATTCCGGGAAGAGACTCCCCAGCGGGCCGCCGACTTGGACGGCTTTGAAGCGAGACCCATCCGCCATGCCACCCCCGAACCGATCGAGCACCTCCGCCAATGTTGCCCCGAAAGGAATTTCAACGAGGCCTGGTTGCCTGATGCGCCCGCCCAACTGCAGCGCGATCATCCCCTTTGAACGGTCGGTACCCAGAGAGGCATGCCAGTCCGCGCCGCGAGCCATGATCTCGACCGTGGTGGCAAATGTCAGCACATTGCTGACGACGGTGGGCTTCCCATAGAGGCCGGCCACGGCCGGATAGGGAGGTCGGACCTGGACCATGCCGCGTCCTCCTTGGAGCGAGGACAGCAGCGCGGTTTCTTCGCCACACACGTACGAGCCGGCTCCCCTGAAGACTTCCAGTTGGAACGGCCGTCCATCCATGGTCAGGAGCCCTGATCGTTCGACTTCCGCAATGGCGGCTTGCATCGTTGTCGCAGCGGCCGGATATTCCCAGCGACAATAAATGTAGCCACGGTCGGCGCCGATCGCTTTCGCGCAGATCAGCATTCCTTCGATCAAGCGGAACGGTTCCCCTTCCATAATCATGCGGTCGCAGTACGTCCCCGCGTCACCTTCGTCGGCATTAGCCACGACGTATTTTTGATCGGCGCTCGTTCGCCGCGCGATGTCCCATTTCGACCAGACGGGGAATGCAGCGCCGCCCCGTCCTCGGAGCCCGGAAGTTTTCATCTC
>DASTQE010000062.1:0-7406 GCA_035761895.1 Nitrospira sp.
CCTGCCGACATCATGAGGAACCTGGTCAACATGTTTGAGCTGGCTCGGGCGTCGGAAATTACGCCCGTTCCTGTGACAGTGCCGTCGGTGCGCGTGGACATTGCCGGAGGTGGAGCGGAGGCGGGGGCATGGCTCGAGCAGCATTTGGAGCGGCGGCAGGTGTTGAACGGGTTGATACAAGACTATGCCGCTTCCAAAGGTCTGGCATGCGTCGATCTCTTCACCGCCACGGCAGATCCGGTGACGCACCAGTTGGCGGCGCCCTATTCCAATGACGGACTTCATTTGACAACGGCCGGCTACCGCCTACTGGCGCGCTTGCTCTACGATCAGGTGTTCGCAAAAGTCGCGGCGGGCAATACCGGAGGGATGTCATGATCACGGACGTCTCCGACCGGGACTTCGACAAGGTTGTCGGGGCCTCGAAAGTGCCAGTGCTGGTGGAATTCTGGAAGCCGGGCTGTGGAGGATGCCGGGCCCTGACCCGCCAATTGGAACGGATTGCCGGGGAAGTCGGAGGATCACTCCTCGTGCTCAAGATGAACGTCGAGGAGAATTTTCAGATTCCGACTGAATTGGAGATCAGGTCCTTGCCTGCACTTGCGCTGTACCGGGAAGGGCATTTCGACCGGTTCATCGGCGGGATCGGCACGAAAGAGGAAATTCTTAAACAACTTCAGCCGTTGGAAGGACCGATCAGAGGGGTCTCCATGTCCGGTCATCCTGCTGAATGAGCCGATCGGCCTCAACGGGTCCATGGGAGCCGGCGGGATACTCCGGCAGCCATCGGGCGCCCTGCTGTTGCCAGGCTTCCAGGATTTTTGTAATCCAAGCCCAGGACGCCTCGACGGCGTCACGCCGCATGAATCGCGACGCGTCGCCCGCCATCACATCCAGCAACAATCGTTCGTAGGCTTCCGGCGAAGGCCGGCCGAACACCTCGGCATACTTGAAGGCCATCTCGACCGGATGGGTTTGCTCTCTGGTGCCAGGGACGCGGGAGACGATTCGCAGCGACAAGCCTTCTTCCGGTTGAATGCGCAGGGCCAAGACGTTGGCGGGCTGAGGATGCTGGGGATTGGCGTTGAACAAGATCTGCGGAATGTCCTTGAATTGCACGGCCACTTCGCTCGCCCGTTGCGGCAGCGCTTTGCCGGTTCGTAAGTAAAACGGCACGCCGGACCAGCGCCAGTTCTCCACGAAACATTTGATCGCGACATAGGTTTCCGTCGTGGAGTCCGGCTTGACGCCGGGCTCACGGCGATAACCGGGGACAGGGTTGCCGGCGACCATACCTGCGGCATATTGCGCGCGAACCGTATAGGTCTCCACGTCCTTGCCCGTGATCGGCCGCAGGCAGCGCAGCACTTCCATTTTGGCGTTTCTGACGACGTCGGGATCGAGCGAGTACGGCGGCTCCATGGCGACGAGGCAGAGCAGCTGGAGCATGTGATTCTGGACCATGTCCCGGAGCGCCCCGGCTTCCTCATAATAGACCGCTCTCGTGCCGACGCCTTCCGCTTCGCTGACTGTGATCTGGACATGGTCGATGTATTTGTGGTTCCAGATCGGCTCGAAGATGCTGTTGGCAAATCGAACGACCATGAGATTCTGAACGGTCTCTTTGCCGAGGTAATGATCGATCCGGAAGATCTGCGATTCGTCAAAGACGCGTCCCGTCACGGCGTTGATATCTTCAGCAGAGGCCAGATCTCGGCCGACGGGTTTTTCGACGATGATCCTTGCGTATGGCCGCGCCGTGCGGACGGCAAGTCCCGAGTGCTCGAGCCCTTCACAGACGGCGGTAAACGAACTGGGTGGGATGCTCAGGTAGAAAATGCGGTTGCCGGGCAATCCCAACCCGCGTTCAATGTCCTCGAGGCGATCTTTGAGCACTGCGTAGGTGTGCAGGTCCTCGTTTCCGCCCGCCAGGTAGAACAATCGCTCGGCGAAGGTGCTCCAACGGTCCTCCTTCAAGAGCTGGCGTGAGTGGGTGAGTACGCCTTCGCGAAGCGTCGCGCGAAAGTCATCGTCGGTCATGGTCTTCCGGCCGAGCCCGAGCACGGCGAAGTTCGCCGGGAGCAGACCGTCGAGCAACAGATTATAGAGGGCGGGAATCAGACGGCGGCGAGCCAAATCTCCTGAACCGCCGAAAATGACGAGCGTGCAGGGCTCGACAGGCGCTAGAGCTTCCTGGGCAGGGGTGATGTCGATCCGCTGCGTTGGCGGCATGGGGCCTGCTCCTACCGCTTGACGGCGTGCCCGCCGAACGCATTGCGCAGGGCGGCCAGCATCTTTTCTGCGAACGATTCCGCCTGCCGCGAACGAAAGCGCGTAAAGAGAGCGGCGGTCAATGTCGGGACGGGCACGTCCTTGTCAATCGCATCCGCAATCATCCATCGGCCTTCGCCGGAGTCCTGAACATACCCCTTGAGCCGCTCCAGTCGCGGATCCTCCTTCAAGGCGCCGGCGGCGAGTTCTAGCAGCCACGAACGCACGACGCTGCCCTGCAACCAGAGGTCGGCGATGCGGGCGAGATCGAGACGGTACTCGCTTTTCGCCATCAACTCGAAGCCTTCTGCATAGCCCTGCATCAGGCTGTATTCGATCCCGTTGTGGACCATCTTCACATAGTGGCCGGCCCCCACGGCGCCGACATGCGCCCAGCCGTTCGGTGGAGCGAGCGTCTCGAAAACGGGCGCAAGCCGGTTGACCGCTTCCTTGTCACCGCCGATCATCAAACAGTATCCGTTCTTGAGACCCCAGATCCCTCCGCTTGTGCCGGCATCGATGTACTGGACTTTCTTGGCGGCCAGCTCTTTCGACCGCCGGACATCATCGTGATATCGCGTGTTGCCGCCATCGATGATGACGTCGCCGGGCTCAAGAAGGGCGGCAACGGCGCGCACCGTTTCTTCGGTCGGCGCGCCGGAGGGAACCATGAGCCAGACGGCACGAGGCGCCTTGAGCCGGTGCACGAGATCCGCGAGCGAGGAGGCACCGGTGCAGCCGGCGGCGGTGGCATTGGCGAGCGCCTCGGGGGAACGGTCATACGCGGTGACCTGATGTCCGGCGCGCTGCAAACGGGTGACCATGTTCAAGCCCATTTTCCCGAGGCCGATGAATCCAATGTCCATGGGGCTTCCTCACACGATCGGTGGTTCAGTGGCGACCGTCAAGAGTTTCTCAATCGATGCGTGCCGGGTTCGGCACATCCTTGAACAACACATTGACCATGTCCCTTCCACAGTTGAGCCGTTCGGGCAACGTGGTCGCGACGAGGAAGTGTCCCGCGAGTTCACCCAACACCGCGTCGCGCGACGCGAGGAATCGCGGCACGTCGACCGGCGCCATGAGCCAGAGACCGCGGAGTCGGAAGAATGCGTTGACGAAGTCTTCGAAGAAGTTCATCAACAGATATTGCGCGGTGGCCGGTTTGTCCGCCACATCCTGCGCCTTTCCCAGCCAATGGAAGCACTCGGCCTTCAGCCGGATCTGTTCGTTCATGTTGGCGGGCGGTGGGCCCTGACGAAAGCGGTGGCTGGCCCGTTCAATGAGCTTGGCGCCGATGGCATCGTGATCGTGGAGAATGCGGGCCTTTCTCAAGAGAGACGGGAGGCGGGCCGAATACGACAGCTCCTCTTCTACTTCCTTGTGGCCCCAGTACCGTATGTCGGCCATGCGATCGGCGACACGGACGATTTCATGGGCATCTGCCTGACCTTTCACCAGCACGACCAGATCGACGTCGCTGTGTGCCGTGACCGCGCGCCGGGCGCCGGAGCCCACGAGCAACACGCTCACCAGGTCGCCGCCGCGACGGCCTTTGGCATGGCGCAAGGCGAGACTGACAATCTCTTCATACGCCGCTTCATTCGGCGGTTCCGGCGGCTCGGGCGGTTCCGGCACTGGAACCAGTTCGGACTGCAGTTCTTCCTTGGTCGGGAGGGTATGGGTTCCGTCGGCATCCATGCTCACATTCCTTGCGCCGACTGGATTTGCGTTGGAAGCGTTCCCAACCATTCCTCAAAGGGGCGGTCGGCGTCGACGATGATTTCCAGTTTTCCATTGGGCAGGCGTCGAACGAGACCCGGTCGCTCAGGAGCCAGCGGAATCTCCACCCATTCCCGGTTGAGGCCGAGCGAGTCGGTCAGTTCCAATATGCGGCTGATCTGCGCGAACGACAGCACGTCCATCGGGTTGCCCCCATGATGATGCCCCGCATTCTAGCAGGATGGTCGAAAAGTCCGCCAGCGCAGAAACACCAGAGGAATCGGACGCGCATCAGCGCAGGACTCGGGCAAATACCTCCACCGCGGCATCGATCTGTCTGGTCGAGACATCGAGGTGTGTCACGGCCCGGAAGCCCGTGCCGCCGATCGCGTTGATCAGCACCCCTTCTTTCTTCAGTGCACTGACCATGGCGGACGGGGAGAGCCGATGGCCGACCACATCGAAGATCACGATGTTGCTATCGACGTGCTGCGGGTTGATGGAGATCGCAGGAATCTGCTGGAGTTTTCGGGCGAGCCTCTTGGCGTTCTCGTGATCGTCCTTCAGACGACCGATATGATGCTCGAGGGCGTAAATGCCGGCGGCGGCCAGGATACCCGCCTGCCGCATGGCACCGCCGTACATCCGCCGAAAACGTCTGGCTCTGTCCATCATGGCCGGGTCGTTGGTCAACAGGAGCGATCCCGCGGGCGCTCCAAGGCCTTTGGAGAGGCAGACGGACACGGTTTCGAAATGCTGTGCATAGGCCGCTGGCGGCAGGGTCGTGGCGGCCACGGCATTGAAAAGTCTGGCCCCATCCAGATGCATCGGGACGCCGCGCGCGGACGCTACGGTGCGGATCCGTTCGATGGTGGACAGCGGATAGATGGTGCCGCCTCCGGCATTGTGCGTGTTCTCAAGGCAGATGAGCGCCGTTTGAATGCTGTGCGGATCTTTCGGACGGATCGCCGCATCCACCTGCTCGGGCTGCATGATGCCGCGGTCGCCGACCACCCAGTGGAGCTGGACCCCGGCAAGCGCCCCGGCCGCACCTTGTTCGTAGCGGACGATGTGCGCCTTGCTTTCCGCGATGACTTCCTGGCCCGGCTGCGTTTGAATGCGGATGGCTAATTGATTGGCCATCGTCCCCGATGGGACGAACAGCGCGGCCTTCTTGCCGAGAAGACCGGCGACCATCTCCTGGAGCCGATTGACGGTGGGGTCTTCCCCGTACACATCGTCGCCGACCTCGGCGCGCGCCATCGCCTCCCGCATCGCTTCGGTCGGCTTCGTCACCGTGTCGCTGCGCAGATCTATAATCCGCATACGCTCCCTACCATAACGAGGTGGACCGAAAAAGTCCAAGTTGGGTAAAACGCACGTCTCGGCGTGCGCAGGGCTGGGCGGGTGAGATCCCGGTCCAAAATTTTTGCTTGCGAAGGAATGACAGGCCGGTCAGGATGCCGCCCCATGACCCGCTTCCGCACGACGATCCAGGCGCTCACCGGCGCCGACCCTGCGGAAGTGCGGCCGCTCTGTTGGTCCTTTCTCTATTTTTTTTGCCTGCTGTGCGGCTACTACATTCTCCGCCCCGTGCGTGATGAAATGGCGATCGAGGGAGGGATTCAACATCTCCCCTGGATGATGACGGCGACGTTTGTCAGCTTGCTCATCGCCACCCCGCTGTTCGGTTACGTGTCGGCACGCTTCCCTCGAGACCGGTTACTGCTCTCGGTGTACGCCTTCTTCGCAAGCCACCTCGTCGCGTTCTTTCTCCTGATGTCCAGCCATGTCGCTCCGCAGTCGATCGCGCGCGTCTTTTTTGTCTGGCTCTCGGTGTTCAACCTCTTTGTCGTCTCGGTCTTTTGGAGCTTCATGGCCGATATTTTCAGGCCTGAGCAAGGGACGAGGCTTTTCAGCATTATTGCCGCCGGCGGCAGCACGGGCGCCATGGTCGGACCGTTGCTGACCACCGGACTCACGTACCTGATCCCGATACCGGCATTGATGCTGGTATCGGCTGCGATGCTCGGCGTGTGCTGGTGGTGCATTCGCGCTCTCGACCGCTGGTCCACGCAACAGCCTGGACATTCGAGCCACACACCTGGAGAAGCCATCGGCGGCAGCATGTGGGCAGGTATGCGGCTGGCGCTGGGTTCCCCGTATCTGCTCGGGATCTCCGCGTACCTGTTTCTGTTGACGACGACGGCCACCTTCCTCTACTTGGAGCAAACCAGGCTCGTGGGCGAACACGTCGCGTCCGCAGAGGGCCGCACCAGGCTGTTTGCCGTCGTGGATTTGGCCGTGAACGTCATCACGTTCCTGACCCAACTCTTCATGACCGGCCCGATGATCAGCCGGTTCGGATTCGCATCGGCGCTGGTTCTTCTACCCGCCGCCAGCGTCGTCGGATTCATGGTCATTGGATCCATGCCCGTCTTACTATCGTTTATTCTATTTACAATCGTGCGGCGCGTCGGGGAGTATGCGATCGCCAAGCCGGCGCGGGAAGTGCTCTTCACCGTCGTCGGGCGGGAAGAAAAGTACAAGGCGAAGAACTTCATCGACACGGCGGTGTCGCGGGGAGGCGACGCGGCAACCGGATGGATTGTCAACGGTGTGAAGACACTTGGGATCAGCGCCACGCAGATCGCCTGGGGGTTGGTGCCATTAGCGTGCGTCTGGGCCTGGATGGGGTGGTCCCTCGCCCGGCAAGAGGAACGCAAACGGTTGGGACAAGCGTAAGCCCGAGGGAGTTTACGTCCCGAAAAATGTCGTGTTATAGTCCGACGCTCATGCTCACAGATAAGGATGCAAATGCCTGAAGTACCGGTAAAGCTCTATCTGGATAAGATACTGAAAACATGCAGGAATAACGTCTCACGACTGGCGTTGATTCCCGGACCCGTCAAGGATCGGGCGTTGCGCGCGATGGCCGATCGGCTCGCTCGGGACGAAGAGGCGATTCTCTCGGCCAACGAAACGGATGTCGATGCGCTGGGAAAGTCCTTCGGCGGGGAGGTGAGCAAGGACCGGCTCAAAGCCGCCGTGGCCCGTGTCCGAGTGGTGGCCGACGACGTCAAGGAAATGGCCGAACGACTCAGGATCATCGCCGACCGGCCGGATCCGGTGGGAGCGGTGACGGGGCGGTGGGAACGGCCAGATGGGCTTGTTGTCTCCCGCGTGCGGGCGCCCATCGGCGTCATCGGAATCATTTCCGAGCTGAAGCCGCTGGTGACTGTAGAGTCGATCGCCCTCTGCCTCAAGTCCGGCAATTTGAGCGTCTTCCGCGCGTCACCGGACTGGGCCCAGACCCATGAGGTCATTGGAAAAGGCCTGCGCGAAGCGGCCCAAGACAACGGCATTCCCGAGGGGGCGTGGGCGTTGATCGACCGCCCCGAGAAAGAGGTGGC
>DASTQE010000063.1:0-44169 GCA_035761895.1 Nitrospira sp.
CGTGACGAGCAAGCCTGTTCCAAGCGCCTCGTCTTTCGCGTCTATGACAATCGTTGCGGTGCGCGTTGGGGTGGGTGGAACGAGACCGCGCGTTTCAGCAGGGTCCCGTCCATGCTTCCGCCGGCCTGAGGCCAAAGAAAAAGGCGGTAGCTCTTAGGAGCTACCGCCTTCATTCGTTGCCCGTGAATGACTTATTTACCGGTGTTGTACTTAGCCGTCCAGGGGATCAGGCCGCCGAGGGGCTTTTTATCGGGTGTTAACACGTCGTATTGCATCGGCACCGTCCCTTCACCCTTGGGTGCCACGTTCAATGCCTGCTTAGCTGCGGTGCAACCGGCATCCGCCTCGTTCTTTCCGGCACATTCCTTCAGCCGAAGCGCCGAAATGCTCATTGTCTTGCCAGGGGCGCCCGCAATCTCAGGAAGCTTCTTGACCGACGTAATCACGCGATGATTCTGCTCCGTCTCGACCGCCGTGAACTCGATCAAATCCGTCGTGCTGCCTGGAGGCACTTCCTTAGCGGCTGCCGGTCCGGCATGAACCCGGCCCATCTTCTTGAGTTCATCCCAGACCCCTTTGTCAGCGTAAAACTTGAGATTCTTGCCCGGATGCACCTTCTGCCAGAAGAGCCCGCTCTCCGCATTGCCGCCGAATACGGCGATGTTGATCCACACGGCCTCATCATAAGGATCGAGGACGATCACGCGACCCTGCAGGGTCGTCGGCTTGCTCATGTCCCCCCACTCGAAACGCTCCTGAAACGATTCGATGGCCATGGCGGTGGAGGCAATGGAGACCACCAGCGCCACGGCGGCCGCGAGGGCCCAGCCTTTCATATGAAACTTCATAATCGCATCCTCCTTCAACAGCATGAAAGAAAGAATGATTCTTGTCGAAGTTATTACCGTCGATTACTTCAGAACTTTGAACCCGGTAATCGTCCGGCCGTCCAAGCTCACTTCCATCGCCACCAGTTCCTGAGAAGCCTTGATGATCTGGTCCATCAAGGCCTTGTCCTTCACCGCGAGACGAACCGTCGTGGCGGCATGGTACCAACCGGCATAGGGATTATTTTTTTCGTTGCCGCCGACGAATCCCCAGGCGCAACACACAAACAACGGATCGGGCGGCTTCACATCCAGATCGGTGGAGGAACGACCGGCAGGCGTCCCCGAGGCCGGTTCACCGGTATTCCAATATTGAATCCCGAAGAGGAGTTCGCCGTCCGGATTATCGGCCCATTGTGACCACACACGACCCTTGAGGGTCTTGGTGACTTCACCTTTGAGCGGCTTTGCCCCGACAACCTGGTCTGCGGGTCCTGCGGCACCCGGCGCATCCGCGGCGGCGGCAAATTCAGCCGTCAGCAAGCCGAGCACAGAAAACACTGCAACTGCGGCTAGAAGTACGACCCTTTTCATACCAAATCCCTCCTTCATGAAAAATGACCATCACATCACTGATAAACGGGCTCATTTAAGGACGATAAAAGTGTAACGGTTGTGACGAGTCGGCGTCAGGAGCGCGTATGTTTGTCACCTCCTTTTTCTGTGGCGCTTACGCCGCCTTCGCCGGTGACAGAGTCTTCAAGGAAAAACGCGGCCATGGTACTGAAAAATATAAAAGCGAGTCAAGGAAATGTTTGGCCTGTGGATATCTCTAGATAAAATTGATTTTGTCTTGTAAAAACAATGCCTTAAAAATATTACCTTTTTCAATGTCCAGTCAGCTTTTCCCTCGGCGTGGGTCAATCTATTAGAAAATTCTCATCTAAAAGCCTGTAGGGCTCGAGGAGGTAGCGGTCCCAATCCCGTGATTGCCAGATGCTTCATCCCGAACAGTTCGCGTCCAACTGTCGACACCTGGTCGACGCTGACCCGGTCGATGTGCTTCAACATCTCCTCGAGCGAGGTTCGAGTGCCGTATACGAGTTCGTCCTTCGCCAGCTTGCTCATGCGGCTGTGCGAACTCTCGAGGCTCAGCATCAGACTGCCTTTCATCTGGTTTTTTGCTCGATCGAGTTCTTTGCGCTCAATACCCTGTCTGCTGATCCGTGCGATTTCCCGGCATACGAGATCAACCACGCGCTCCACTTCTTTGGGTCTGGTCGCGGCATACACGGTGATCGTGCCGATGTCTGAATAGCCTGAAAGAAACGAATAGATGGAGTAGGCCAGGCCGCGCTTCTCCCGGATTTCCTGAAACAGCCGCGAGCTCATACTCCCCCCCAGCACACTGTTCAGCGCATAGACGGCGTACCGGTCGCGATGCCCGGCGGCGACGCCTTTTAGCCCAAGGCACAAATGCACCTGCTCCAGGGGTTTGCGTTTCACGAGCACGCCGCCGTGAACTTCGGGCGGACGTCGCGCCGATCGCGAGTGGCCGTTCACGGGCTTCTTCTTCCCGAAGAACCGTGCGACGAGCCGCTCGAGCACCGCCTGCTCAAAATTTCCGGCGATGGCGATCACAATCTGAGAGGGATCGTAATGTGCATCGATGTAGCCAAGGAGGTCCGGTCGTTTCAGACTCTGAATCGTTTCTTCGCGGCCCAAAATCGATCGGCCTAACGGATGCCGGCCCAGTACTTGCGTCGTGTGCAGTTCCTGCACAAGATCTTCGGGATCGTCCTGCACCATGCGGATCTCCTCGAGGACGACCTGCTTTTCCTTTTCAACTTCCTTGGAGTCGAAACGGGAATGGTGGAACAAATCCGCCAGTAATTCGAGAGCCTGTTGCAGCTGTTGATCAAGAACCTTGACGTAGAATGTCGTCGTCTCGCGAGTGGTAAAGGCGTTCATCTCGCCGCCGAGGCCGTCGATTTCACGCGAAATCTGGGTGGCCGAGCGCGAACGCGTCCCCTTGAAAAACATATGCTCGATGAAGTGTGAGTAACCGGCTTCCGTATGTTCTTCGTCGCGCGACCCGGTGTTGACCCAAATGCCGACGGTGACCGACTTGAGCGTTGGAATGCGCTCGGTCACCACACGCATGCCATTGTCCAGCACAAGCTTGCGGTACAAGATGCTTACCCGGAAGTCTGGTCTTTGGTTCCCGCACCGGTAGGAGCCGGCATCGTTTCCTTGCGACTGAGGCGAATTTTCCCCTGGCGGTCGATCTCCAGCACCTTCACTAAGATCTGATCGCCCTCCGATACTTCGTCCGCCACGGATTTTACGCGGTGATGCGCCAATTGGGAAATATGGACCAGTCCATCAGTACCTGGCAGCACTTCCACGAACGCGCCAAAGTCCATAATCTTCCGTACTGTCCCGAGGTAGGTCTTGCCGATCTCCACCTCTTCGACGATCCGGCTGACCATCTCCTTGGCTTTTTCCAGCGAGGCGCTGTCCACTGACGCGATGGTAACGACGCCGCTATCCTCGATATTGATCTTCACGCCACAATCCTGCTGAATGCCGCGGATGGTCTTCCCGCCAGGACCGATGACTTCCCGGATCTTGTCCTGCTTCACCTTCATCGTAAAAATGCGCGGCGCGAACGCTGACATATTCGCCCTCGGCGTTTCGAGGGCCTTCTGCATGCAACCGAGAATGTGCAAGCGGCCGGCCTTCGCCTGCTCCAGCGCCTGATGCATCAGGGCGGGTGTAATGCCGCCGATCTTGATGTCCATCTGCAGGGCCGTCACTCCGCGTTTCGTGCCGCAGACCTTGAAATCCATGTCGCCGAGATGATCTTCCAAGCCGAGTATATCGGACAAGATCATGACGCGATCCTGCTCCTTGATCAGTCCCATCGCGATTCCCGCCACCGGCTCCTTGATCGGGACACCGGCATCCATCATGGCCAACGTGCCGCCGCAAACGGTCGCCATCGACGAGGAGCCATTCGATTCGAGGATGTCCGAGACAAGGCGCAGCGTGTAGGGGAATTGGTCTTTGTGGGGAATGACGGGCTTCAGAGCCCGCTCCGCCAGCGCACCATGGCCAACTTCCCGGCGGCCCGGCGAACGGAGCGGCCTCGCTTCGCCCACGCTGAAGGGGGGAAAGTTGTAATGGAGCATGAATGTCCGGGTGTACTCACCCTCCAAGGCGTCAATCCGTTGCTCGTCGTCCGTGGTCCCCAGCGTCACCACGGCCAGACTTTGTGTTTCGCCCCGGGTGAACAACGCGGAGCCATGGGTGCGCGGTAGGACACCGACTTCCGAGGTAATAGGCCGGATATCCGCGGGTCCACGGCCGTCGGCGCGTGACCCTTTTTCCAAGATCATGTTCCGCACTTCGGTGTACTCCAACCCATGAAACACAATCTTGATGTGACGTTCTCGATCGGGACTTTCCGGCTGTTTGAGCTTTTCAATGGCACCTTTGAGGATCAGATCGAGCCGTTCTTGCCGCGCGGTCTTGTTGGGGATCATGATCGCGTCTCGGATGCCCTGTGCGACGAGGGTCTTCACCTCCGTCGTCAGCTGAGGAGAAATTTCCTCGGTAACCACAACGCGCTTGGGCTTGTTCCCCGACAGCACGCGCAACTCCTGGATCTTGGCAACGATCTTCTTGATCTCGGCATGGGCCAGCTCAATGGCTTCCAGCATCGTCACTTCCGGCAGCTCGTTGGCTCCTGCTTCGACCATCATGACGGCGTCGGCTGTTCCGGCGACGACCAGATCCAGTTCGCTGCTTTTGAGCATTTCGAGATCAGGATTGACGATGAATTGACCGTTGACCCGGCCGATCTTCACGCCGGCGATGGGACCGAGGAACGGGATGTCGGAGACTGCGAGAGCCGCGGAAGCGGCGGTAATCCCAATGACGTCCGAAGAGCCCGTCTTGTCGGACGACAACACGGAAGCAATGACCTGCGTCTCGAAATAGTAGCCCTCCGGGAACAACGGGCGAAGCGGCCGGTCGATCAACCGGCTGGTGAGCACTTCCTTTTCCGAAGGTCGACCCTCCCGCTTGAAATAGCCCCCCGGAATTTTCCCCGCGGCATACGCCTTCTCCTGGTAGTCCACAGTCAGGGGAAGAAAGTCCACTCCCGGTTTGGCGTTTTGCGATGCGACAGCCGTGGCGAGAACGACTGTGTCCCCGTACTGCGCCCAAACTGAGCCGTCCGCCTGTTTGGCGACCCGGCCCGTCTCAAGTTTGAGCGTCCGGCCGGCGACGTCAAGTTCAACGACGTGTGCCATCTATGGTCTCCTCATGTTGTGTCCCACAGATGCCCACAAAGATGCGCTCTAATGAGAGGTCGAATGGGAAATGTGCAATGATGAATTGTACGGATCTCTACTCATTCCACCTTGCACATTACTGATTCCACATTCAGAGTGCACAGAGCGCATGTCAGTGTTCACCTGTGCGACGGTTGCCTGCGCCGGCGTGGGCGACAGCAGGATCGTTGCTTACTTTCGAATGCCCAATCGCTCGATGACTGCACGGTAGCGCGCATCGTCGATGTCCCGAAGATAGTCCAACAACCTCCGGCGACGGCCGACAAGCTGGAGCAGGCCACGCCGGGAGTGGTGATCCTTTTTATGAAGCTTGAAATGCTCGGTCAAATAACTGATCCGGTTCGTCAAAACGGCAATCTGAACCTCCGGCGAACCGGAATCGTTGTCATGCTGCCGGTATCGTTTGATCAATTCCGCTTTCGCGTCCTTCAACAAGGCCATGGATTCTCCTTTCCTTTCTCTCCTGCTATACCAAGTCCGTGGCGAACACTTTCTCAATTGCGATGCGATCAGCGATCGGCTGCGAGAGCCTTCCCACAGCCAATAACCGCCCGCTGCCGTCATGAATGCGCACAGGCGTCCCTGCTTCCTGTTGCGCCAGACCGTCTTTTGAGGACACGACGTTCGACCAGGCCACCGGTGCTCCGTGGCACACGCGGTCCGCTGCCCTGCTATCAACGACAACCGCCGGCAGATTCCGGAGCACCTCATCAAGCGACCGGATGTGCGCCGTCAAGTCGCCGACACGATGGCGACGGTTGATTTCATCAACAGTCAGGGCCCGGCCTAACATCAACGGGCCCACGCGGGTTCTTTCAAGGGCACGCAGATGGCCGCCGACTCCCAGGGCCTTGCCGATATCGGCGCAGAGCGTCCGAATGTACGTGCCCTTGGAACAGACCACACGGAGCGTGACGTTTTGGCCGTCGATGCCGAGAACGTCCAAATGATGAATGACGACCGTTCGCGGTTCGCGGGCAAGCGTCTTTCCCGCACGAGCCAAACGATACAACGGCACACCGTCTATTTTCACTGCCGAATACATCGGCGGCAGTTGTTGGATCTCTCCTCGGAACCGTTCCACAACTTCGCGGATGGCGGCCGACGTGACGTGTGCCGTCGATTGACGTGCGAGCACTGTCCCGGTGGCATCCAAGGTATCGGTGGTTTCACCCAATCGCAGTTGCGCCCGATATTCCTTGTCCCACTCAACGAGATACTCCGCAATGCGAGTGCCCTTGCCGATCAACAACGGCAGGAGGCCGGTTGCAGCCGGGTCCAAGGTGCCCGCATGGCCGACTTTCACACCGCCGAGCAACTCTCGGACCTTTGCGACCACGTCGTGAGAGGTCCATCCGGATTCCTTGTTCACCGCAAGGACGCCGTCCATCACGTCGCATTTTGGCACCGTGGCAGTCATCCGGTCACCCACATCAGGCTACGACGAATGATCCTCCGGAACATCCGTTTTCTCCTGAATTTCATCCAACAACTGCAAGACCCGGTCACCGCGCGGTCCGC
This sequence comes from Nitrospira sp., assembly GCA_035761895.1. Taxonomy (GTDB): domain Bacteria; phylum Nitrospirota; class Nitrospiria; order Nitrospirales; family Nitrospiraceae; genus Nitrospira_C. Next base: position 6,710 of record DASTQE010000063.1, read on the forward strand.
TGACGTCCTTGACGAACACCACCTCGGGCAGATACCGCAGCGTCAATCGTCGCCCCAGTTCGCTTCGCACAAACCCGCTCGCCTTGCTGAGTCCTGCGAAGACGTCCTTGGTTTCGGCCTCGCTACCTAATGCCGTGACGAAGATCCGAGCGATCCGCAGATCGTTCGTCAACTCCACGTCCGTCACGGTCACCGCGCGGACGCGCGGGTCCTTGATCTTTCGCATGAGGATGTCGGCCACCTCCATGCGAATTTGATCGGCCACCCGCTCGGCCCGACTGTATCCCGTCTTAGCCACCGCCCAGCTCCCTTGGCCGGCCTGCCACTGTTCATGACAAGCCGTTTCACCGTCACAACAACTCGATCCGAGACTGGACGATCTCGACTACCGTCTGACTTCTTACCAGATTAAGCGCCTGGTCCAACACCTGGTTCACGTGCCGGCTGTCATTCGCGACGCAGGCCAATGCCAGCACTGCCTTTTGCCACAAATCTTGCGCCTCGATTTCGGCGACGGACAGATTGAACTTCTGCCGTAGCCGATCTTTCAGACTCAACAGCACCTGTCGCTTGTCCTTCAGCGATTGGCTGTCGGCGATGAAGAGCTCGACCGTGCAGAGCCCGACGATGGCGCTCACGACGCGACCGGCTCAGGCCAGCCGATCACACAAGAGGCGTCGGCCTGCCCGTCCTTCAGCATTCCGATCACAATTTCGTCGCAATCTTCTCGATAGCGTAGGCTTCGATCACATCGCCGGTCTTGATGTCGCTGAAGTTCTCCACCCCAATGCCGCACTCATAGCCTTGCTGGACCTCGCGCACGTCGTCTTTGAATCGACGCAGGGACCCCAATTTCCCTTGATAGACCACCACATTGTCACGGATCACCCGCACGCCGGCGCTCGCGCGCGTGATCGTGCCATCGATCACATAAGAACCTGCAATCGTGCCGGCCTTGGACACGGTGAAGACCTGCCTCACTTCCGCCCGGCCGAGCACCCGCTCTTTGAGCGTCGGCTCCAGCAAGCCTTCCATCGCAGCCTTGATGTCGTTCAACGCGTCGTAAATAATCGTGTACAGCCTGACGTCGACATGTTCCTTCTCTGCGAGGTCGGAGGCCTTGGGTTCGGGCCGAATATTGAACCCGATGATGATCGCGTTGGAGGCCGCCGCGAGAAGCACATCGGACTCCGTAATCCCGCCGACACCGTTATGGATCACCCGAAGCTTCACCACGTCCGTTGGAAGCTTTTCGACGGCCGTTGCCAGGGCTTCTGACGACCCTTGAACATCGGCCTTGATCACGAGCGATAATTCCTTGACGGATCCTTCCTGAATCTTGGCGAATAGATCGTCGAGCGAAACCTTGCCGGCGCCGGCCAATTCGGCTGCCCGCTGCCTGCGAGCCCGATCTTCGGCAATTTCTCTGGCGATGCGCTCATCTTTCACGGCCTGAAAGACGTCACCGGCTGACGGTACACCGGGTAATCCGATCACCTCAACGGGAACGGAGGGACCGGCCTGCTGCACCTTGGCTCCGGTATGGCCGATTAAGGCGCGCACTTTGCCGCTGAACGCGCCAACCACAAAGGCATCACCGACATGCAGGGTCCCGCTCTGCACCAGCACGGTGGCGACGGGGCCACGACCCCGCTCGAGTTTGGCTTCGACGACGGCGCCTTTGGCGAGCTGGTGCGGATCCGCCTTCAACTCGAGAACTTCGGCTTGAAGCAAGATCATTTCGAGAAGCTGATCAAGACCGGTCTTTTGCTTGGCCGACACCTCGACCATGATCGTATCGCCGCCCCAAGCCTCTGAGATCAAGCCATGCTCGGAAAGCGAATTGCGCACGCGGTCGGGATTGGCGGCGGGTTTATCGATCTTGTTCATCGCGACGATGAGCGGGACGCCGGCCGCCTTGGCGTGATGGATGGCCTCTACCGTCTGCGGCATGACGCCGTCGTCCGCGGCCACGACCAAAATCACGATGTCCGTGACCTTGGCGCCGCGCGCACGCATGGCCGTAAAGGCCTCGTGCCCCGGGGTGTCGAGAAACGTCACTTGCTTACCATGCACAGTCACGGTATAGGCGCCGATGTGTTGGGTGATGCCTCCCGCCTCCCCTTCCGCAACCTTCGTTTCACGAATCGCGTCCAACAGCGACGTTTTTCCGTGGTCCACATGGCCCATGATCGTCACGACAGGCGGACGGGGCTCGAGACGGACCTCTCCCTGCACCTGAGTGATGTCCTCGAGCAAGTCTTCGCCCCCTTTCTCGACGGCGACCTCGACCTTGACTCCGGCCTCTTCCGCGATCATCGAAGCCGCCTCCACGTGCATCGGCTGATTGAACGTGAGCATTTGCCCCATATCCATGAGCTTGCGCACAATGTCAGCCGGGCGCTGCCCGATCAACTCCGCAAACTCTTTCACAGTCATGCCGGGGGTCAGCTTGACGCTTTTCTTCCTGGGTTTGGTAATCTCTGCTGGGGTGCTGTGATGGACGTGCTTGCTTCGGTCGTCACGCCGCTGAACCGGGATCGCTCGAAGGTCCTGCCAGCGGGCGGCATCCTCCCGCACTCGCACTTCATCTTCTTCCCGTGGCCGTCCCGGCTTACGCGCCTTCTTGAGCTTGTCCTTCAACCCTTCGCCCTGAAGCTCTTCGAGCACCTTTTTCTTGCCAGACAGCGCCTCAGGACTTGGCGGGACGATAGGTTTCGTCACCAGCGGCGGCTCAGTCGCGACCGGGGCAGTGCTGGGAGCGTGCGGTTCGTGATGAGCCGGTGGACTTTCCGTTGGTGGATGCAGTGGTGACATCGCCGGAGCGGCGGCTTCTGCAGGATGGGCTGCAAGCGGTTCATGTCCTAGGGGAGCCGGTTCCTCGGAAGGCGCCTCATCGCGTTTTCGCTTGATCAGAATGCGGCGCTTGTCAGGTTTGGCTTCTTCTGTCGCGACATGGGCGCCGACGCCTTTGGCTCCCGCGGGGTGGTGCCCTCCTCCTTCAAGATCCCGCTGTCTATCCATACGTCCGGTATCGGCAGGGCTCTTCATTGACGTCTTCTGCTTGGGTCCGAGCTTCTCGAGGGCTTTTTGCACCGCGTCCGGTTCAAGGGCACTGCTGTGCGAGGCCACGGAAATCCCGAGGCGCTTGAGTTCCGGGATGAGATCCCGATTTTCCATCCCCAGCTGCTTGGCCAGTTCGTACACACGCATACGGTAAATTCTCTACCCTTCCGCCTCTTGCTGGGCCTTTTCCTGTTGACGGGCTTCTTCCTGTTGGCGTTGCGCCTCGGCTTCTTCGGCAAGCGCCGCCTTGATTTCTTTGTCTCGCTCGGCCTTTTCCTTCTCGTATTCGGTGGCACTGATGATGTCGATCTTCCAGCCGGTCAGCCGGGCCGCCAGCCGGACGTTCTGTCCGTTTTTGCCGATGGCCAGCGACAACTGGGAATCGGCCACGACGACCAACGCCGATTTCTTTTCTTCGTCGACGCCGACTTTTTCGATCGTCGCAGGGTTCAACGCTTCCGCGATGAACACGCGCGGATCGGAGGTCCAGGTGATGATGTCGATCTTTTCTCCCCGCAGTTCGCGCACGACCGCCTGGACGCGGGAGCCCTTGATGCCCACGCAGGCCCCGACCGGATCGACCGCCTTCTCGCGGGAGGTGACGGCGATCTTTGTACGATCGCCGGGCTCGCGCACGACCGCCTTGATCTCCACGATCTTTTCCATGACCTCCGGCACTTCCAACTCGAACAACTTTGAGACGAATTGGGGATGGCTCCGCGTCAAAATGACTTGCACATCCTTGGGCGTCCGGCGGACTTCCAGCAACATCGCCTTGACTCGATCACCTCGACGGTAGGTTTCACGAGGAATCTGTTCCTGAATGGGCAGAATCGCTTCGGTCTTCCCCAAATCCACGAGATAATTGCGACGCTCCATTCCGAGAATGATGCCGTTGACAAGATCCCCTTGCCGGGTTGAATACTCCTTCTGGACCGCCTCCCATTCCGCTTCTCGGACCTTTTGAAAGATGACTTGTTTAGCGGTCTGCGCGGCGATGCGGCCCAATTCATCCATTTCAATGAGCGAGCCGATCTCGTCTCCGATTTCCGCCTCGCTATCATAGGCGCGTGCTTCCTTCAAGGAGATTTCCGCTTTGGGGTTGCTGACCGACTCGACGATGGTCTTCTTCGAGACGACCGAGATTTCTCCCGTCTTCGAGTCGATCTCGACCTGGATATTTTCGGCCTGGCCGAACCGCTTCTTCGCAGCGGTCTGCAGGGCCGCTTCGATGGCGCCGATCACTTTGGTCTTGTCGATGCCCTTTTGCCGGCCGATTTCGTCGATGACGGAAATCAATTCTCGGTTCATGATTCGCTCCACTTACGCACGTTCGATGCTTACCAGGCCACCGCCCTCTTCGCCTCGCCGATCATCTTCTGTTCCAATGTCACCGTTCGCGCCGGGGGAGGCTCGTTTACTTCCAGCGTCACGGAGTCGTCGGTTACGCGAGTCAATGTTCCCACCAGACGCCATTGCCCGGCAAGAGGCTCCCTGAGCTTCAGCGTCACCCGCTTTCCGATTGCCCGGCGATAGTCCTGAATCCGTTTGAAGGGGCGATCCAGACCGGGAGAGGAGACTTCCAGGGTGTAGGCGTGGGGAAAGGGATCGGCCACGTCGAGCGCAGGACCGAGCGCCTTGTGGGCGCGCTCGCAATCATCCAGCGTGACGCCTTCCGGTTTATCGATAAAGACCCGAACGACCGAACGGGACCCTTGCCCCACACAGACGACATCCGCCAATTCCAGGCCCAACGTCCATAAGATGGGGGACACGGTCTCGCTGATGCGGTCAATGACTGATCGGGACTCCTTCGCCAACACCCCTAGCCCCGCTTCTCTAGGTGATGCTCTAACCCAAACAAAAAAGTGGGCCTGAGCCCACTTTCCGGAGGCCGCACCTTAACATGTCATCAGCACCAAAGCAAGGGGCGTGACTAGCCAGTCTGCTCGACAAAGCGCTTGGCCAGGCTTCGAGTCACGGGACCGGGGTGGCCGTCGCCGATGGGCTTCCCGTCGACCCGCACGACACCCAATACCTCGACCGTCGTTCCAGTCAAGAACACCTCAGAGGCCCCGTAAAGCTGCTTCTGCGAAGGATACTTTTCTTGAATGGCCAATCCTTCCTGTCGGGCGAGCGCGAGGACCACTTCTCGCGTCACCCCTGACAGTATGCGAGGACCTTCCGGAGCCGTAATGAGCGTCCGGTGTTCCACAACGATCACATTGCTGACCGCACCTTCCGTTACCTCCCCATGTCTGACGAGGATGGACTCAAAGACGCCGGCGTGCTTCGCCTGTTGGCGGGCAAGCACGTTGGCTAACAAGTTGATGCTCTTGATGTCGCAGCGGCCCCAGCGCAGGTCGTCAACGGTCATCGTATCGACGCCAGCCGCTTGCACGGCCGCGGCCAGCGGACGCAGATCCCGAATGGTCATCACGATGGTCGGTTCTATGTCTGGCGCATAGGCATGATCTCGCGGAGCGGCGCCTCGCGTGATCTGCACATAGATCTTGGCTTCAGGAAAAGAAGCGAGGCGGAGCCCTTCAGCAATGTAGTCGACCCACTGTCCGAGAGAGTACGGTTGGCGGAGATGAATCGCTTCGGCACTGCGGTTGAGCCGGGCAAGATGTGCGTCCAGCTTGAACGGACGGCCTCCATACGTGCGGATGACTTCATAGACACCGTCGCCGAATTGAAAACCGCGATCCTCGATCGAGACCGACGCTTCGGCCAGAGGCAGAAACCGTCCGTTGATAAACGCCGTCTCCGGCACGATCAGACGCTCCTCTCGGCGGACACCGTGACATGAAACACTCGCCGGTCCTCAGCGGTAAACTTCCATCCCATTCGCTTTTCGAACACGACTTCAAAGCTTCCCGGCTTAAGGGCCTTGAATTCAAATGTCCGTTGTCCGTTGTCGACCGCGTTGTTGCCTGCCACCCGCAGATAGTCGTCGCTCAATAGGGCCAATGCGGACGGATCATAGCTGGGAATCCAGAGTTCCCCTCGGGTGCGGTCCTCCCAGAGGTGGATCTCGATCGGCTGATCGAGGGTGGCATGAATGACCTTGTCCTGGTCATACAAGTCCTCCTTGACGTCAGGCATGTTCACCCATGGGTGGCCTCTTCTGCACTAGCTCTTGCGACGTGGGCCGACGTAGATCTCGCCGTCCTCGACACGCACGTCATAGCTGCCGACACAATACCCGCCTCCGTCGGTCCCTTGGCCGTTCCGAATGTCGAACGCCAGGTCGTGCCATGGGCACGACACCACAAACCCTTTCACGCGCCCTTCATTCAATGGGCCCCCTTCATGAGGACACAGATTGTGAATGGCATAGACCTTCCCGTCGACGTTGAACAGGGCGATCGTGCGGTTGTTCAGGGTCACGAGCTTGGATTGCCCCGGCGGGACCTCCTCGATTTTGGCAACGGCTTGGAATCCTTCAATGGCCACGTGCTTCCTCGTTTCCTGACGAGTTGCATGAACTACATGCGAAGTGTGTATTTGAGCTCGCCACCGAGTTCCAGACCTGTCTGCTTCACGAAACCCGCTGCGGTCTGGATTAAGTATCGCACAGAGGGAGACGTCGAGCCGTGCCAGGGACAGGTTTCCAACCGGCAGGGTGGAACATTCTCGGCAATCGAAACAATGTGTCGGCTTTCGTCCACCCAGATCATGTCTACGGGAAACCGGTACTCCTTGGTCGTCACACGATGGGGACCGGTCGACTCGAAGATATAGATCATTCCGCCGTTCGGAGGCAATGCATCCAGAAAGGCCATCCCGAAGAGCAGCTTCTCCGGTGTATCCGCCACTTCCGCCTCGATTTCGATCCCGTTCGGAAAGGCGATGATGATGGTTTTTTCGTCCTCCCGCTGCACAAGGAACATCGACACACTCAGCAGCAAAACTGCGAGCAGGATCATCATGATGATCCGCTTTTTTTTCTGGTCTCCGGAGGTAGGCTGAATGGCCATGGCGCACACCTGGTCAGGCGAGAGCGATCTGGGCCCAAAGGCCCATGATAACAGGGAATCTAGGCCTTCTTATCCGATGCCGTTCTGTTGACTTGGAAAAGAGCAGCAGACTAGAATGACGCCTTATTACGCCACGCCACTATGTCGTGGTGTCGCAATCTTGTCAACCCAGTTCCAAGCTATCGTAGTGAGAAGGAGGCAAGGGTCATGGCACTGCTGATTACCGACGAATGTATCTCCTGTGGGGCCTGCCTGCCCGAATGTCCGAACGAGGCGATTTTCGAAACTCGCAGCGATGCGGAAACCAAGGGCAACCATGTTGGCGACGGCCAGGGAGTGGGCGATAACATCTATGTGATCACCCATGACCGCTGCACCGAGTGCGTCGGCCATTTTGACGAACCGCAATGCGCCGCTGTGTGCCCGGTCGACAACTGCTGCATTTCGGATCCGGCCTATCCGGAGACGACGGACGTTCTCCTTGAAAAGGCACGGAAGCTCAATCCCGACAAGACAATCGATGCCGCTAAAGTCTGGAGTGGCGTCCGCAACTGAGCGAAAGAACTTTCATCTCTGACGCGAGCCCTGCTTCGCGAGACGAGGCAGGGCTCGTGCGTTTTTGCGATCCATCCTACCCGCCTACCCAAATGCATCCTTTTGTGGCTTTCTCATTATAGGCGCAGTAGAATCAAAACATGTAGCTCTGCAACCATCCGGCTCCCGCCCTTGTCTACTCGTAGGGAGCCGATCTTGCCCCTCACGCGCGAGCGAGGTGATGCTATGCGCTATCGATGGATTCTCCTCGGAACCCTCCTTTTGGCATGTGCCTTGGCCTCGCCGATCCTGGCAAGCACCGGAGACATTGGAAGCATCGTCGAAAAATTTGTGACCCGACAGTTCCCCGATGCCGCAAGCCACTATTGGGTGATCAACGAAACCCAGTGGGATGGGGATGAGATGATTGTCGATGTGCAAACGATCGTCAAAGAGCGGCGTGACACGGAACCAACGCTGAGCCGCTTTCTCCTCTTGATCGTGGCAGGCGAGCTCCGGGGGAGCCAGAATGTTCCGCTGGATCCGGCAGAAGACTGCCGAGCAGAAGACACCTGACAAAAAAAATGCGCCCCCTCCGCCTTGACGGCGAAGAGGGCGCTTTATTTTTCTCTCGTCAACGACTACTTGATCATAAGCAGCTTCCCACCGACATGGGCAGGATGCAGATGGCAGCGATACCTCAAGGTGTTGCCGGCCGTCGCATAGAACAGGTCACTGGTCGGAATACCCACATACTTCGTCTCACCGGGCTTTAAGACCAGTTGAGCCTTCAGTACGGTCGGCGCTGATTGGGTTTCTTCGGCCGTCAGCAAGAAACCATGCTCTGCCGTTGAGCTATTGGTCACCTTGATGACCACAGGCCGGCCGGCTCGCACTTTAAAGTCAATGGCGGTCATGGGCGGATACCATGTCTTCAAGTTGCCGATCTCGATCGCGTACAACTCCGCATCCACATCCAATTCCTTGAATGGCTGACCGACAACGGATCCGGTCTCCAAATCGCCGACCTCGACTCCGCCGGCCTGGTGCGCCAGCGCCACAGACGCGCCTGCCATGACCATAATGAGGCCGAAGAAGACCCCTAACATTGTCTTGCCCATGACCTACCTCCTTAAAAAGAAGAAGAGATGTGATTAGATTGGTAAATAACTACCGCTACGATCAGGTAGCCTTGACCCTTCCGACAACCGCCGATCTGATCCGCGTTTCGTGCGCTCACGTCCATGCCCTTTTGGGAGGCAACCTTATAGCACAGGGAGGAAAAGGGAAGCAAGATGCTCTGTGCCTCTGAGCCGTAGCCCGCTAACATAGCTATCAACAGAAAACCAGCATGGTTTTCAAGGCCTTGTTAGTTTGACACTTGCACGCGATCTTCCTTCGTCTCCGCGCCCATCAGGAGATCGTAGGGCGCGTAATCATCGGTCAACACTGTTCCCGGCTCCCAGGGTTGCGCCCGACGTGTTGCGAGCAAGGCGATGGCCTCCGAGGGGAGGCGTTGCTGTGCGACGAGTGCGGCGATCTTTTCCGCGAAGACAGGAATTCCATGCCGTTCGACAGGTTCCCCGGCAAAAAAAAGCAGATTCTCCGCTTTCGAACTTGATGGCCAGGGTCCCTTGACCGCATAGGTCTCGATGACCGGAAAGGATCGCTTCATCGTCTCGACCACGGCCTGCGCTCTGTCGAGATCACCGCCAGCTCCAGACGATGCCAGGTTGACGACCAGAACGCCACCCGGCGAGAGGTGCCGCCGCAATTCGGCAAAAAACTCCTCGGTCGTCAGGTGAAAGGGCACAAGGTGACGCGTGAAGGCATCGGCCCAGATGAGATCGTAGGTCGCCTCCGTGTGGTTGAGAAAGGCTCTTGCATCACGAACGTACACGTGATGCTGTAAAGGGGCCCGATAGGCAAAATATTCTTCCGCCATCCTCACGACCACCGGATCAAATTCCACGACATCCAATTCGAGCGCGGGCCAGTAGCGGGCCAGCCATTTGGCGAACGATCCGCCTCCGTGGCCGAGGACCAGCGCCCGCTTCGGATCCGAGACGAGCGCGAGCGAAGACACCATGAGCTGGCTGTATGGGAGAAAGAGCGTATCCGGTTCGGCTTTCCACATGACAGCATGGAAGGTGCGATCCAACACGAGATAGCGGAAGAGATCGTCGTCACGAACTCTGACCTGTTGGTACGGACTGTCTTCCTGATACACGGGCGCCTTCAGCATTTGGACTGGAAACCAAGCGCCCGTCCCAAGGCCTGCGAGCAGAACGGCGCAGAAGACGACCATGAGCGGGTTAGCACCGGCGCCTTTCAGGAGCCACCACATCCCGAGCGCCGTCTGGATAATTCCCAGCCAGGCGACCAAGGCATGACTGCCAATCCATGAAAGAAAGAAAAAGGCGGTGCCCCAGGTGCCGGCCAAGCTTCCGACGGTAGACAGTGCGATCATGCGACCCGTGTGGCGGCCAAGATACTCCAAATCTGAAACAGCCAGCCGTAGCATCGCCGGAAGCACACCACTGAGACCGAAGGCTGGGGGACCGAGCAACACAGCGGCAGCCAGACAGGGTCCCCAGCGGGGGTCTTCGATGGTGCCGGCGACCCTGAAGAGAACGGCCTGGCCGGTCCAGGCGATCAGAAACGTCCAGGCGCCGGAAACTAGAAGCAGGGCCGCAAGTACCTGTCCGCCGGGACGACGATCGGAGACCCAGCCGCCAAATGCATAGCCGCTGCTCATCGCTGCGAGGATCACTCCAATAAGCGCCCCCCACACAAACAGCGAGTTGCCGAACACCGGAGCCAATAAACGGCTGCCCAGTATTTCCAGCGCCATGACCACTGCGCCGGTCACGAATGCCGTGAGAAACAGAAACCAGGGAGGATGGTGCATCGGCGAGTGAGGGGTCATGCAGGAAAAACGGCTATTACCATGAGCTAACGTCGACGCAGAGCTGGTCACTCTCCTGAAGGGCGCTCATAGTAGTCATGGCGTCCCGAAGCTGTCAACGCGTGGGGATTAGGCTGCGGGAGACATGCTGAATCTTCATTGCCCACGCCACAGGTCACGGGTATACTGCGATCTAAGCAGACGTCGCGCAGAGGAGGTTCTCACTCATGCAGATCAGTGTCATTGGGACCGGCTATGTCGGACTGGTCACGGGGGCGTGCTTCGCGGAATTCGGGGTAAACGTCATCTGTATGGACAATGACGAAAAGCGAGTTGCCCGCCTGGAAAAAGGCGATGTGCCATTCTACGAACCTGGAATCACGGAACTGGTCGCGAAGGGGATCGGCCACGGACGGCTCAGCTTTACCGCCGATCTCACGAGGGCAGTCGACCACGGAGAGGTCATTTTTATCGCGGTCGGAACCCCGCCGCGAAAAGACGGTTCGGCAGATCTCTCGTTTGTCGAGGAAGTGGGACGTGGGATCGCCGGAAAGATGGCTTCCTATAAGGTCATTGTGACCAAATCCACTGTGCCGGTGGGGACGGGCGCGCTACTCCAAAAAGTCATTGCCGGCACTCAGTCGAAGAAAATCACCTTCGACGTGGTCTCCAATCCCGAATTTCTTCGCGAAGGGTCCGCCATCGAAGATTTCATGCGGCCTAACCGTGTCGTCATCGGCTCCGACAGCGAGCGCGCCATTGCCGTCATGAAGGATTTGTACCGGCCTCTGTACCTGATCGAGACACCGTTTGTCGTCACGGATGTGGCCACGGCGGAGATGATCAAGTACGCCTCAAATGCTTTCCTCGCGACAAAGATCTCCTTTATCAACGAGATTGCGACACTCTGCGAACGGGTCGGGGCAGACGTCCAAATGGTGGCAAAAGGCATGGGCTTGGACCAGCGGATCGGCTCGAAATTTCTGCATGCAGGACCGGGATTCGGGGGGTCCTGCTTTCCCAAGGACCTTGCCGCACTCGTGCAGATGGGACAACGTGCCGGATACCCGATGCAGATCGCCGGAGCCGCCGCAGCTGTCAATGCCCAGCAACGCACGCGGATGGTCGAGAAAATCAAAGACGCCATCGGTGGATTACAGGGCATGACCGTGGGCATCCTCGGCCTGTCGTTTAAGCCCAACACCAACGACCTGCGAGAAGCCCCGGCGCTCTCCATTGCACAGGAACTCCTGGAGCAGGGCGCAATGGTCCGTGCTTACGATCCTGCGGCCCTGGAGGAAGCGTCAAAGCTCGTCCCCCGGCTCGTCTCTTGCCCCAATGGCTATGAGACGGCGCAGGATGCCGATGCCTTGATCCTCATGACAGAATGGAATGAATTTAGAAACCTGGATTTTGACAAGCTCAAGACGTTGATGCGCCGACCTGTCCTGATTGACCTGCGCAACGTCTATGAATCAAGCCGCGTGACATCCTTCGGTTTTCGGCACGTCTCCGTCGGGCGCCCGTCAAAAGATCCGGACTAGCTCGGCGACTGGGTGAGTCGAGGAGTTTCTTCTTTCACCGCCTCTTTGGCCTTGGGCTTATAGCCCATCCGGTCCAGCACTTTCAGGACGCGCGTCTTCAAGCGGTCGTCAGCCTCCGCCAGCGCTGTGGCCAACGGCTCGACGGCAGGCTTGCCGATCTTCCTGATAATCTCGGTGGCCGACTGCCTGAGCTCGTCCTCCTCCGAGACGAGCAGCGGCACAAGACTGGGAACCGCCGCGCCGCCTATCTTGATCAAGGAATCATAGGCCCGCTGCCTGACGTCTCCGACTTCGTCGGTCAGCGCATCGACCAGCGGACGCACAGCTCGCGGCTCACGGAGTTCCCCAAGCACTTCAGCCGCATATTTCCTATTGAGCCAATGGCTGTCCTTCAAATCCAGCAGCATGGCATCCGCCTTGGCTGCATCGGGATCTTTGGCGCGAATCCTGAAACTTTTGGCGACCCGTTTACCGCCCTCTTCGACCACGCGAATGGTCGCGCCATCCCCTGCCTTCAGCTGCTTCAACTCTTCGAGTGCCGCGTCATCAACGTCGAGCAGGACAGTCTTGCCGTCGTAGGCCAACAGCTCGACCTCCACCTGCTTGGCTTCGGGGTTGACGGCGACTACCCGCTCCGTCACGAGGTTGAAGCCGTCTTTTTTCATTCCCCCTTTGGGCCCGATTTGAACCAGTTTCACAGGCGCTTCGTCAGCCATGATGTCTATCCTTTACTGTGCATCAATTAAATGATCACTGTGCCGCTTGCTTCCATCCGAGACTCGCCAGCACGCCTTCCACGGTCTCCTGCACCATTGTGTTTTCGTCTTCCAACAGGGGAAGCAGGGGATCAATCGCCTCCTTGGCGCCAAGCCGGGCGAGGGATTCCGCCGCGTTTCGTCTGACAAGCCAGTCTTCGTCGCGCAGGGATTCAATCAAGGGCTGGATGCCGCGCGCATCCCCGATCTTCCCCAACGCTTCCGCCGCATGCCGGCGGACCATCCAATTGTTTCCCAGCAGACCGTCAATCAAGGCGTCTACTGCCCTGGCGTCGCCGATTTTCTTGAGCACGCGGGCGGCATCTTCCCGCACAGTGCCGTCCGTCAACGCCTCGACCAATCCAGGCACGGCCCGCGTATCACCGATCCGCTCAAGCGCCCACACGGCGGCCGTGCGAACCGCTCCATCCTTGTCCTTGAGTGCTTTCACAAGAGGGTCCACACCGCGCAGATCTTTCAGTTTCCCCAGGCCAGAAGCGGCCTGTTCCCGAATCGACCACTCGTCGTCCTCCATCGCTTCGATCAGATGATCCACAACGGCAGGCCCCATTCGAACGAGAGCGATCGTCGCCGCTTCACGAATCAAGACATCCTCGTCGGCCATCAGCCCAATGAGGGGTTCAATGGCTTCTTCGCCCAGTTGGCTGAGGCTGGCGATCGCATGGTCGCGCAGCGCCTCATTGTCATCATGCAACGCGCCGATCAGCTGCTCGATCCGCTCCGATTGTCCCTCGTCACTCATCCCCGTGTCCTTCCTGGCTTATCGCGTGGGCGCTGTCCATTGCGTCCAACTTATCGGCAATCAGTCCGGCGTTATAAGCCACCAACCCATCGCGGTCTGTGCGCAATCGGTCAAACAACTCCTTATGGGGGCGCAGCACCTCGACATCCTTGATTTTCGCCAGGGCCTCCATCGCATAGACACGCAACGGCCGTATGGGGATGGCTTCGAGATACAGCTGTGTGGGACGGGCATCGCCGATCAGTCCGAGCGCCTTGATGGCGAGCTCCTTGACGCCCGTGTCCTGATCAGCGGCCAACCTCTTCATCAACGGTTCGACGGCCCGCACATCAGCGATTTTGCCGAGCAGATCCGCCGCGGCCTCGCGGACGAGCCAATCCTCGTCCTCCAAATATTCGATCAGAATCTCCACACTGGGACGGCCGATGCCGAGCAGATTGATCACTGTGGCCATGCGGGCCTCTTCCCGTTCGCTCGCGCCTTCCACATCTCGCAACGCATTAAACGAGTGATCGATGCGCTCTCGAATCGCTCCCAGTTTCTTGAGCGTTCCCACGGCAAGATCCCGTACCGCAGGCTGCGCCATGGCATCGATGAACGCATCGACCGACCGGGGATCCAGCAAATGATCGAGCATCGTGGCCGCGGCCACCTGGGCGCCCGGATCCGGATGTTTCATCATCTCGCACAGCGGCGCGACGGCTGTCGGAATCGCACCGATGAGATGCGTCACCAACTCGCGGCTGTCTGTTTCTCGTGTCCTTGGCAGCAAGGCGACCAACGCCGACGCCGTGTCGGCATCGAGGACCCCGGCCATCTGCTCCAAGGCGGTGGCACCGGCCTTTCGGACTGATTCGTCTCCTTCCTCAAGCAATCCGACCAGCGCCACTCCGGCTTGAGGATCCTTGATACGGGCCAACATTGCCGCGGCTTCCCGCTTCAACTCCGATGTCCCGGAACGCAGGACATCGACCAACGCTTGCACCGCCCGGGGGCCACCGGCCAGACAGGCAGCCGTGGCCCTCATGCGGCGCCAGTCCTCTTCGTGCACGAGCTCCGTGACGAGCGTCTCGATGCTTTCCTTCGGCATATGCTTAGCCGGCCCGAGATCAGATTCGTCCGGCCCGCCAACCGACCTTCGCCAATGCGTCCTTCACATGGAACCGCACATTGTCATCGGACGTCTGCGTCATGATCGTCACCAATGGAGCGATGACCTTTGAGCCGAAGATGACCAGAGCCGCTGCGGCATCGGCACGGGTCACTGTCTGGTCCAGCGCCTTCAGCAACGCCGGAATGGCGGCCTCGTCGCCGAGGCTGCCCAGCGCCCGTACCGCAGCACCTTTCGTTTCCATCTCTTCGTCCCAGTTGTCGCCACATCCGGCAACCGCGCGCGTGACGCGCGGCCGATCGCCGCCTTCCAGCACCGCGATGAGGACCGGCACGGCACGGCGATCGCCGATTTTACCCAGCGCCTCCACGGCAAGGGGCCGGAGACCAGGCTCTTTCATCGCCGTCACGAGAAATTCCATCGCCCGGCAGTCGCGAAGTTCGCCCAACGCACGAATGACGTCTTCGCGAATAGCCTGATCGTGATCATTGAACAGCACCCACAAAAGAGGTTCAACCGCGTCAGCCGACCGGCTCTTCCCAAGCGCTTCGACGGCGTGCAGCCGCACCAACCATTCGGGATGTTTCAAGGCTTCCAGGAGCGAGGGGAGCGCGGCGTCTCCAATCTCCGCCAGGGCAATCGTAACTTCTTCGCGCACAGCCTTGACTTTGTCCTGCAGCAAAGGAATCAACGGTTCGATCGCGCGGGCGTCTTTGATCCGCCCCAAAGCCTTCGCGGCGTGCATGCGGACAATCCAGTCCTGACTCTCCAGTGCGGCGAGCAGTGGAGCGAGCACCCGTTCGTCGGCGATTATTGCCAACACGGACGAAGCTGCCTCCTGCACGTCCGGCTGGGGATCAGAAAGACAGAGACCCAGCACAGGCACGGAAGGCTCCCCAATCGCCGTTAACGCCCCGATCGCCGCCTGCCGCACGGCCCGATCGGCATCGCGCAAGAGACAGACCAACGGCCCCACCGCCCGGGGGTCCCGGAACGTGCCCAGGGTCATTGCGGCTTCCTCCCGGACAGCCCAGTCCTCGTCCTTCAAGGCCGCAATCTGCTCGGCTACTGAATCGACCATAGGGCGCTTCCTCGGAAATAGAGCGGTTACCTGGCGAGATCCCCGGCGGGGCCAAAACGCCCGGCCTCGCCCAAGGGCTTATCAACGCGCGCGTTGTCCACGGAGCTTGAATCGACTGCAAGTTCTTCTTGCGGCAAGGTCCAGCCCAACTTTTCGAGCGTCTCCAGGACGAGTTGCCGCAACGCATCTTTGGCGCTGAGCCGAACCGACGCATAGGAGAGCACCCGTTCGCCTTCCGTGGTCACCTCCGAGGCCTTGGGGTCGTACAGAAACGCGATAAGCGGCTCGATCGCCGTGTCGCCGATCGCCGCCAGCGCGGCACTCGCCTTTTCACGCAACACGCCGTCTTTCAGCAACATAATCAAGTCTGGGATCACCCTGGGATCGCGGAACTGACCCAAGGCCGTCGCCGCAGCTTCCTTGATGAAGGCATCCTCACTCACGATGCAGCCCGGCGTCGGAGTGCCCTCTTGCCTGATCCCCTTCCCTTTGAGCGCATCGAGGACGGGGGCTAAGGCTCTGGGGTCCCCAATCATGCCAAGCGATGCAATGGCGTGGCGCTTCACCGCCCCGTCTTTCATCGCGTCCATCAAGGCATCGATGGCCCGCGGATCACCGATCATGCCCAAGGCAATTGTCGCATCCTCACGTACAGCGCGATCCGGATCTTTGAGCGCGGCAATGAGCGCATCGACGACCTTGGGATCACGCACCCACGTCCTGCCAATCTGGTAGTCGGTCGTCATGCCGCCCAAGGCACGCGCCGCGTGGCAGCGCACGACGAAATCCCTGTCCTTGAAACATTCGATTAAGGGATCGACCGAGGGTTCGCCGATGTACACGAGCGCCGTGCCAGCCGTCTCCCGGACAATTTTCGAGGTGTCTCGGAACAGTTTGATCATGACCGGCACGGCTTTGGGATCTCCGATCTTTCCGAGCGCTTCAGCCGCAGCGCTCTTGACTGCGCCGTCCCGATCGCGGCACGCCAGAATCAAAGCGTCTACGGCCCTGCGGTCCCGGATTTCGCCGCAGGTCTTGGCGGCGTGTTCTCGTACGCGCCAACGCTCGTCCTTCAGCGCAGCGATCATCCGGTCCAGCACCGCAGTCCCAAGGCTCGCGGCGGCCTCGACCGCCTGACTGCGCACTTCCATGATCGGGTCGTTGAACAATCCGATCAGCGCTTCGGCCGCCCGCTCGCCGCCGATTTTCGCAAGGGCGGATCCTGCATGGGCGCGCACAGACCAGTATTCGTCTTCACACGCGCTGATCAGCGCGTCCAGACTGCGAGGGTCTGCCATGGTGCAGAGCGCTTTCGCGGCTTCCTCACGCGTCGCATCGTCGACGTCTTCGAGCGCTTCCAACAGATCTTCCAAGGCCTGCGTCATGGTCCATGTCCTCGTTATAGGATGGTAGTGTTATAACACCGCAAACCAGGGACAAACGATGGAGCTTGCTTGTGCGTCACACCAAGGCTTGTCAGCCTCGAGGGATGCGAGAACGACGGCCGGGGAAAGATGCGTCCCGGCGCATCGGGGCCGGGCGGGTGAGAAGTTAGCTTTTGCAACATTCTCATTGATACGTGTAATCCGGCTGCCCGCCGTAAGGATACGTCCGCTTGCAGCGGACGATCAGCGTCTGCGTCCCGCGGCCATCCACACATTGGTCGAGCGAAGGAGCAAAATCCAGCTTACCGTCCAGATTCACCGAAAAAGGAAAATCGAAGGTGAAACTGATGAATTTATACTTGCCCGGCTTTAAGGCGAGCGTCCGTTTGTCGGTGGTCTTGAACGCGTCCAAGGATTCTGGATCCGAGTTGTAGATGGAAGGCGTCACGCCGGGAACGTACCACCAGGACGGAGGGTCCAACACGGTGGGATCGATCATGATGGCATGCTCCTTCGTGTAGCTGGGCGGTGGTGCAGCCCCTCCGACCGTGAGTGCGGCTCCTCCCCCGTACAGGATGGCCAAACACCCTATTGCCCATCCCCATGCCCTGAGTCGGTGTCCGCGATTCATTGCCTGCATCAGGGTACGTTCGAATTGGGAGCCGCCGCCACAAACGCAGACTGGAAGATCTCTTCAACCGGTCGGCTCTCCCACTCCGTGTGCGTCTGCAAGCCCAATGTGCGCATCACAGTTGCGCCGGTGTCGATGATCGAGACGGCCTGGTGAATCGCGTGGCCGTGTTTGATGCCAACGCCTGACGCAATCCAGGGGACGACCGGTGTGCCGTTCGTCGCCTCCTGGCGGCCGGCGTCAACCCCTTCAGCGCTCAAGGAGGTCACGAACACCGTCGTCCGCTTGATGAGGTCTTCACTCTTATAAATCTCCAACACGGAATTGATCGCCTTGTCGACCATGCGCAACGCTTCTCGATACTCCTTGGAGCCCCATCCTCGCGACACGCCGACTCGACCGGCTTCAGGAAGGTGCACCACCAGAAAATGGGGCAAGGAGAGAATGGCGTGGCCATAGCCGTGTCCGCTCGTCGCCTTCCTGAAGTATTGCTGAATGTAGGCCACGATCCGTTCGGGACTGCATTCAGGCTTCAAAGGGCCGCACATCTGATAGTCGGTATACGGCTCCGGTCTCGCGAGTTGATAGAGCGACTCGTCCATGAAAAAAATCGCGCTGTCCCGTCCTCCGCTCAAATCCAGATAATCAAACACGCTGGGCGCCCGAGGATATCCGCGGCTGAATTCGAAGCTGTTCCAGTTAATTCCGTGTTTTTCAACGGGCACTCCGGTGATGATCGATGCCATTGTCGGCAATCGGAGCGGCGGTTTGACGCCGGTCGCCGACCAGGTCACGGAACCTTCCTTAATCAGTTTGCTCAGGGTCGGCATGGTGCCACCCTTGAGGGACTCCTGGCTGAACCCTTCCAACACGAAAAGAATCACGTGCTCGGTCGGCGGACTGGCGGGAGTTCCCTTGTCCATCTGCGGAGATGAGGGCCGTAGCGTGGCCGCCGAAGAGCCAACGACGAGCGCCAGGGAAAGAGCGATAGAGAGCACACAAATCCCCTGAAATGGTGCGATCATGGAATGCTTCTCCACATCATAAATCGAAAAGAGAATGGTTACATTAGCACGCGAATTTTCGGGAAGGCAAGCCGCACCGGCGCCTCCGTAGGCCGCTGGTGAAAGGACGTTTGCGGGTGTTATGCTCACGCTCGGTATGTGATCGGATGTCGACCAGACAGGGGGATGCGCCAGTCTTTTGAAGGGTGACGATCATGCCCGACCACCCTTGGAACTCAGTTGCGGCGTTGGCACTGCCGACCACTAGCCGTCTGCTCCCCTCACTCACTTTCTGCCTGTTCTTCGTGTTAAGCGCAGTTTCCGTCTCAGCGGAAGTGCGCGTAATCTCCTCACAGGGGGAATTTCGCATGGGCGACCGCGATACGCGAGAGGACGCCATGCGCCTGGCGACCGAGGCTGCCAAGCGCAATGCCTTGGAACAAGTCGCCACGTACCTGGAGAGCGTGACTGTCGTCGAAGGCGACGACATCACCAAGGATGAAATTAAAACCTACACTGCCGGCCTGATCCTGGTGCTGGATCAACGAGCGAATGTGTGGCTAGACGGAGACGGCGTAGTCGTGACGGTTGATCTCATTTCCCAGATCAATACGGAAGACGTCGCTCAGGCAATCCTGGCTCTCCGTGAGAACGAAAGCGCGCGGCATCAACTGGCCACGTTGAAAACCGAGATCGACGAGCTCCATCAAGAGCTCGAAGCGGCCAATTTTTCGCTGGCGGCCGCCATCACGGACGAAGAAGCCCAACGGGCCAGTGTTCAGCGTCAGGACATCCTCAATCGCGTTCAATCGAATGCCATGGTCTCTCAGATTTGGACCGACTGGGTCATCGTTGCACCGGTCGGTTATTTCGCTTCATGGGGAGGGATGTCCCCGCAAGGCCTGTTGAATACCGCTCGCAGCCTCTATCCCGCCAGCCCGCATGTGGAAGCCGCGCAACAGGTCGTCGTGATGAAACCGGCCACCGCTCAACCGCACGCGCTGCCGCCGATCACAGTGCAGCCGCCCGGCGCTCGGCCTGTGCCGCTGACACTCAATGAGATTTCGCACACCACTTCGAAAGCGCCCGTCCGTATGGGCAACCAGTCACGGGGTGTACGTGCGATGGCACCGGTTCCGATTGTCCCCCGCTCTGTTGCACCCGGGCAACAGACTCCCTCCTTCGGATCTCGGTCCGTCCCGTCACCTCAGCAGTTTCTTCAGCCGCCTGCCGGCATGACGCCACTTGGTCAAACGCCCATTACACGCCGCCTGCCGCCGACCATGCGTCAGAAAGTTCCGTCGTTTTTCGCCCCACGGGGGTCCTACCACCTCGCTCCCCGCGGCTTTGGAGGGCATGATCGTGGTGGCGGACGCGGCGGAGCGGGTGGGCGTGGTGGAGGCGGCGGCCACGGCGGAGGGAGAGGAAGGTAAGTGTTGAGGAGCAGATTTCAGCACGTGATGGCGGTCATCCTCCTAGGTACCTCTCCCGCGTGGTTTGCCGTAAAGAGTCAGGCCTCCGATCCGGACGCCGTTCGAGGTCATGCCGGGCGATCCTTCGCTCAACTCACGCCGAGAAATAGTCACGCCGGGTCGACGACATCGAACCCGGGATCCCCCCGCGACAGCCAAAACTCCGGTGGCTACTCGTCAGACCAGTATGTGATCGGCATCGGCCAGGGGGATATGGCGAAAGGACCGATCGTCTGCCAACGCGTGTCCGAACTGTCGGCGCGCACCGATCTTGCCAAACAGATCCGCGTTCTTGTGAAAGAGCACATGGTCGACCGTCTTCATGAGCGCTCCGGGAGAGATGCCGATCAGGACATTGAACTGACGCGTGAGGAAATCGTTCAGGAGTATCTGCAGGGAGTAAAAATCATTGACCGTCACGTCGATGAGGAGAAGAAGATCTGCTCAGCCACGGCGGTGATGCCAAAAAGCCAGCTGCCGCCGTCCCCGCTTTCGAATGTCCCTTCGCAGTCATCTCCGATAGCCCGGTAAGTCCTTCCGTTGCAGTGAGCCCTCCAGATCGGTTATGACCTTGTGCGATGCCGGTCGAGAACAACTTCCAGCATGACGAACTGTCCCGGAAACATCCCGGCGAGCGTTTAGTGACCACCGAATTGAGTCCCGGTGCGCCGCCGGATTCACCCGAGTGGACGGAGGCGATGGCCTGCCATGGCCAGACGATGTCGAAGGCCGGCGTTCGAACGATCGTGTTCGTTCACGGCGCCATACACGGAACTGATGTGTTTGGTGTCCAGCGACTCGACGATGCCGGCGGACTCAAGCGAGGGTATTCCCGAGGAGTATCGGGTCTTGATGCGCTATTGGCCACCATGCGGCAAGAAAGCAACGGCATTCCCCTTCTCCCAGGCGGAGTCACGCCTCCTCTGAGCAACGACGAGGCGACAAAGAAGCTGCTCGACGAACAGATCGGCGATGCCGGAAATTTCACTCAGGCCGTCGTCAGCATGGCTCAACGGGCCCTGAACAAGACACTAATTAGGCCCATCCAGTGTATCCGACGGGTCTGGTCTTCCGAACACCATCATCTTGGACGGGCTGTTGCCGCAGTGCGACTCTTGAACGACCTGAAGGCGCACTGCGACACCCAGCACCTCGAAGCCGGCGATCGCGTCCTTGTACAGGCGCACGGACAAGCCGGACTCGTCTTGGCTCTCGTGTCCAATCTGCTTTGCCCCAGCCCGATTACGGGCAGAACCAAGCTCTTCGCCATCCTGGCCTCATATGCGGAACAGGCAGGCCAAGCGGATCTTGCTGCAACCGTCGCTCGTCTGGATTCGCTGTTGGCGTCCGGCAGTCTGCTGAACGGTATCGCATTGGATGTCGTGACCTTCGGTCAACCGGTGCGTTACGGGTGGGACTCGTCAGGCATCGGAAAGCTGCTTCATGTGGTGAACCATCGAAATCTCCGCACGGACGACAAGATCTGGCTGTCAAAGATGGAGTTGCCGCAGATCACGATGGAAATGCCGATTGCGTGGGGAGGCGACTATGTGCAGGAACTCGCGGTTGCGGGCAGTGACGCCGTACCGCAACCGGAGTTGGCGAAGACCGCGAACAAAGCCATTTGGGAAATGGTCGAGCCATTCGACGGCTTCGAGCGCTGGCTGGAATGCGCGAGACGTGCCGTGCGTTTCCCGAGCGAAGGCCGGTGTCTCCTTGTTGACTACAAGGATTCTACCGGGTCGACCAACCCGCGCGACCACTATTATGGTCACGCCGCCTACACCAGGAGACATGCCATGTTGTTCAACTTCTCGCAGATCGCCGGGGCCTTCTATTCTTAAGAATCCGCTCAGATCACTCGTGCCTCACCCCTCACGGATCTGCACCGCCACTGGTTCCCAGGCGAAGACTCCGTCGATGTAGGCATGGCCGTTCGGCGTGGTCGCGACCAACTCAATGGTTTCATAGATGGAGAGGGTCGTACCGCTGCCGGGCGACACTTCGAGTTGCATGGCCAGAGCGGCGCTGGGAGCCAACGATTCGATGTGTTGATGCGTCTTCACTTCTTTCGGCGTCGCCAGAAGATTGACAAACTGCGTCGGAGGCGTTTGCCTGAACACTCCGTCATACGCAACCCACAGACGGGCGGTCGCCGCCACGTGAGCATACCAATCCTCCGCCACGGCATTGACCTCCACCCAATTGAACAGCGTATTCACTCGCGACAGGATCGACACCGTCGTCGTATCAAGCGAAGCGGGAAGTGCAAGCGCGGTCGAATAGCCGACGTGGACATATCCGAGGTTGTCCCACGTCGAAGGGTTCGCCGCCGCCCGCGCATGAGCCGACTTATTGGGCAGAATGCGTTCGATATAATGCGGATTGGCGCTCAAGCGCAGGTAGTTCGTATCTTCGAGATGGCGAATCCGGGCATGTTTGCAGAGCAGATCGTCCCGGTCGCCGAAGACGATCGTGTTTGACGAGTTGCCGTCCGTGCCCGCAAAGATCAACTGGCTCCAGCCGATCGGCGCGATATAGCTGGTGCTGACCGAGTTCGTCATGCGCTCTAGCGCCTCCACTCGTTCTCTAATGTCCTGAAAGACAGATTCCAGTCCCTCCTTCGAGCCTCGCACGCGTTCCACCATCAGATTTTTTTCAATGCGCCTTTGCTCCTCGAGCTGTCGCACGAAAGAAGCTGTCTGGTTGTCGAGTTCCAGGGTATGAATCATGACGGTATCCTTTCTCAGGTGGATCACCCGTTGTTCTGCAGAGCAAAACCCCGGCGACTACCGCAAGAGGAATGCCATCCTAAACCCGCGTCAACAGACGCCTGGCGAGAAGACACTGAAGGCGGAGACCCACCAGAGGCACAGGTTTGAACGGGGGGTGCGGGAGGGCCGACGACTCAATCAGTCTCAGACATCGCCGCGTCCACCGAGCGGGAGACGCATCGATCATTCCAGGACCTGAATCGTGAGAAAAGCCCAAAGGCGACA
Source organism: Nitrospira sp. (assembly GCA_035761895.1). Taxonomy (GTDB): domain Bacteria; phylum Nitrospirota; class Nitrospiria; order Nitrospirales; family Nitrospiraceae; genus Nitrospira_C. Next base: position 29,946 of record DASTQE010000063.1, read on the forward strand.
ACACCAGGAATGAAAAGGAGGAACGTCGAGGGTTCGGGAACAGAGGCAATCTTATTGATGCGGACAGCAAAATCGCCGTCCGGATCGGAGTTGTCACTATAGTAGATGTCGTGAGCAGCGACAAAGAGATGAGTGGCACCAAACGGAACCTGGACAAGCGTATTGGTAATGCCAAAATCGTGCGGGATATCCGTTGACAGGTTACCGAACAACGTATTCCAGGTCGTTATAGACAAGCCAGTATCCAACGAACCGGGGACACGGTTGAGAATATTTGGCGCGAGCAATGCGCTGCTGTTACTGAAAACTCCGATCATCTCGCTGACCACATCCAGGGACGAGACATTAACGCTGTAGCCTGCATGCCCGTCGTACCAATCGCCCAGCATTTCGAGATGTATCGTGTCCCCTCCGCTGATGCCGATGTCGCTCAGGACGATGGGGACGGAGCCGGCGACTGAGCCACTCCCAGACCAAGGGTCATTATTGGTGAACAGGAATGTCTTGAGTGGATCGATCGTGATCGTGGTGGCCATGGCTTCGTTGTGTACAACGCATACGCCAAGACCAAAGACAAGGACGCGTAGAAATTTGACCACGGGTGCCCTCCAGCTGTTCTCTCAAACGCCCAACCGGCGGTTGAGTGTCCTACGATGAAGTCGAATCGAGAGACAGCAAGAGACATACCGGGGACACGCCGACTTGACGGACCTCTCACACAGGCGACATCTGTGCGAAAAGACGAAGTTTAGGAGATATGTCGTTGACGAAACATGCCGACGTTCCTCAGTCCTGCGGTGGTTGAGCCGCATGGAAGGAGCAGGAGATGCGGGTAAAGGACCGCAGGCCGGGATTACTTCTTAAAAATCAGCCTTGGCTCAGTCATGTTGCCCATTGAAACGGCAACGAGCTCCCAGCCACCCATGCCAAACTCGTTGAGTTTCGTTTGCATATTCATGGTGTCAGGCAGCACTTCCACGATCCTGTACTCGAACCGCTTGGGCTCCTGCGCCTCGGGAGTCACCGGGTTCACGATGCGCAAGAATCCGATCGATACGAGCATGCTGATCCCCACAACCATCATCATGACGCGTCCCTGTTTCATACCCACCCCCCCGTCGACCGTTTTTTATAGGTGTTGTGAACCACAGCCGCCCGTTGCATCTGAACCCAGGTCCCCTTCTTCGTCAGGGATGCGCCGCTCGCCAATTCTTGCCCACGCCCACATCGACTTTGAGCGGCACGGACAACTCCAGTTGTTTCCCCACGCCTTCCATTTCGCCTCGGACGAGCCGTTTGGTAGCGTCCAATTCTTTCTCGGGCACTTCGAAGATCAATTCGTCGTGTACTTGAAGTATCATCCTCACATCCGGCAGCTCTTGCTGCAATCTCTCGTGGACAGTGATCATGGCCACCTTGATCAAATCCGCCGCAGAACCTTGAATGGGACTATTGACTGCCATGCGCTCGCCGAAGCTCCGCTGGACCGGATCTCCGCTTTGCAATTCCGGAATGGGTCGGCGGCGGCCCAGGATCGTCGTGGTGTATCCTTTGGCCCTTCCTTCGGCGATGTTACGGTCCATAAGGGCCCGCACGGCCGGGAACCGTTCAAAAAACGTCTCGATGTATTTCTTGGCTTCCGCTTGCGGCACTCCGATGTTCTGCGACAGGCCAAAGGGGCTGATCCCGTAGACGATCCCGAAGACCACGGTCTTGGCCGCTCGGCGCATGTCCTTGGTGATCTGGTTGGCCGGCAGGTTAAAGATTTCCATGGCCGTCGCCATGTGAATATCCTCGCTCTTGGCGAAGATCGCCAACAGCCGGGGGTCCTGAGACAAGTGCGCAAGGAGGCGCGGCTCAATCTGACTGTAATCGGCGCACAGCAGTTGCTGGCCTTCTGGCGCAATGAACGCCTCACGAATGCGCAATCCATAGTCGCCCTTGACCGGAATATTTTGCAGATTCGGTTCCGTCGAGGAGAGCCGCCCTGTGGCAGCCACGGTCTGATTCAGGGAGGTATGCAGCCGCTGTGTTTGAGGATTGATCAACAAGGGCAGCGCATCGACATACGTCGATTTCAGCTTGCTGATGCTGCGGCAATTGAGGATATGCGTCGGCAACTCGTGCTGGGTTGCGAGCTGGGTGAGCGTGTCTTCGTCCGTGGAGAACCCGGTCTTTGTCTTTCGAACCGGCTTGAGGCCGAGCTTCTCAAACAGGACGGTCGCAAGCTGTTTGGGCGAATTGATGTTGAACTCGCCTCCGGCCAATCCGGCAATCGTCTCCATCGTGCGGTCCATCTCACGTTCCAGTTCCTTGCCCAGGGCGTGCAACCTGCCGACGTCCAGAAGGAATCCGTTCCGCTCGATCTCGACTAAGACGGGCACGAGCGGCATCTCCACGTCGGTGAACAGCTTTAGGCTTCCCTGCTCCAACAGGCGTCCGCGCATGGCCGGGCCAAGGCTGGCCAAAACGCCAGCAGCTTCTGCGGCGTCTTCGCGCGACCCCGTATCGACCTCGAACAACGACTGTGGAGCCTTCGTGTGCCCCAACTGAAGCCGAGTACCCAGGATCTCAAAGGCAATGGTCTCGAGCTGATGGTCACGGCGATTGGGGTTGAGGAGATAATCGGCGATCATCGTATCCATGCAGGGACCGCGCAAAACCAATCCGGCCTGATGCAGCGCCAGCAACGCGGATTTCAGATCGTGGACAACCTTCGGCCGCTCGCCGTCGTACAGGAGCGCCGTTATGGAGGGCATGAGGGATTGCAGCTCGAATGGAACGAAGCCCGTGGTCCCGCCGGCCGAGAGCGCGAGACCGAGCAGTCGCGCCTGGACCCCCGAGCCGCCGCCAAGCAGGCAGTGGATTCCGAGTTGGCCGTGTTGTGGCAAGGCTCTGACGAAGCGCTGCGCCGAGGCCTCGTCCTCGATCAGAACCGTGGCGTCCGGCCGTTTCGATTCCGGCGGCCTCGCCAAGGGCTGCAGGTTTTTGAGCAGCGTCGTAAATTCCAGCTCGCGGAGAAGATCGGCAAACTGTTCCTGATTTGCCGGTTTGAGTTGGTAGTGCCCGGGGTGAAACTCAACCGGGCTACGCGTCTCGATCATGGCCAGCGTGCGGCTGAGGCGGGCGTTCTCCGCCTGTTCCGTCAGTAAGGCCTTGATCCGCGCCGGCGTCACTTCTTCGACCCGGCGTAGGAGTTCCTCGATCGTGCCGAACTGGGCAATCAGCTTCGTCGCCGTCTTTTCGCCGATGCCTCTGACGCCCGGGATGTTGTCGGTGCTGTCTCCCATCAGTCCCATTACTTCCACGACGCGCGCGGGCTCGACGCCGAATCGCTCACGGCATTCCGCTTCGCCGATCCATTTGCTCTTTACCGGATCGTAGATGCGAACGTGCGGCGTCAGGAGCTGGAACATATCCTTGTCCCCGGTGACGATGACGACATCGTAACCAGCATGCTCGGCCTGAACTGCCAAGGTGCCGATCAAATCGTCGGCTTCATACCCGGCGTGCCTGACGACGGGTATGTTCAGCGCCTCGACGACCCGATGGATAAGGGGAATTTGTGCGCTCATGCCCTCGGGCATGGGCGGACGTTGCGCTTTGTAGGCCTTGTAGGTTTCATGGCGCAGCGTTGGCCCGGCCTCATCGAAGGCCACTGCGAGGCCCTGTGGCTGATGCTCGCGGATGATCTTCATCAAGGTGGTTGTGAAGCCGTAAACGGCGTTGGTCTGCAGTCCCTTGGAATTATTCAGCGCAGGAAGGGCGAAGAAGGCGCGGTAGATATAGGCGCTTCCGTCGATCAGATACAGTGTCGGCCGGTTGGAGGCAGTCTGCATTCAAGTTCGCGAGCAAGCGTTCAGGTTCAGCGCTCAAGGCACGGTCCGGCTCATGTGTCAGGGGCAAGGACGAGCGGCGGTTTCCCGCACTTTTTCCGCATGCTGTTGATCACGTTGAGCACAGTAGGCTGGCCGATCAACTTCGCTTCGATTTTCCGCTTCCCGGGAAAGTCCAGCATCGATATTCCGATGAGCATGGTCAGCACTCCCTGTCCCGGCAGAAACAGCATGAGAAAGCCTGCAAGAAGGAACACCGCGCCGACGGCGTTCTTCACAATGTGGCCGGCGACACGCAGCACAGGATGATGATCTTGCATCCAGGGGCGAGGAACCCGAACGTCAAAATAATCCGCCGACAGCCGGACAAGAATAAACGGAATGGCGATCAGCGTGCCGATAAAAAAAACGATGGACAGCGCGGCCAGCCAAATGAGGGTTTCGCTAGAGATATACTGCTGAACCGTCAAAAGCAGCCCTTCCATGGGGTGGGCATCCTAACATGCGTTCTACAGTCACTCAAGATTACGACTAGGCCGAAACGGTTGGTTTACTGCGCTCCTGCCGGCAGCTATAATCCGCTCATGCGCATGACTCTCCTTTGGCTTGGCCTGTGGGTGCTCCTGCCACTGATCTCACTTTCGTGGGTCACCCCGACCCTGGTCCTCGCTGCGCCCGATGACCTTCAGATTGCGGTCAGCAAGAAGGGGTTGGGGAAGGAAGTCGTGATCACGCAGGGCCCGCGCGAGTGGTTCATGCTCGTCGAGGTGACGCCGGAAAATACGGTGATCGTCCGTCAAGAAAAGGACCGCGATCAGTATGTCCTGGACGAAAGCGAAACACACGATCGCCCGCTGGCACCCGTCGAGGTCGATGCGGCGATCAATGATTACATTAACAGCGTCAAGGCCCGGATTCCAAAACAGTAGTATGAGCCAGCCGCGACCGAAGTTCGTCCTCTTCGCCCATAACGCCACATATGACAAGCTTCATCAGGTAGCCACGCTCGGCCTCACGGCAGCCGCCATGGGCAAAGACGTGATCGTCATTCTGTTGTTTTGGACGATCAAGAAACTGGCGGAAGGGAAGATCGATCACATCGACTTTCCCCCAGAATATGCGGCGTCCGGCGAGGATGTTGCCCGCTTGCTCAAGGAAAAGAAGGTGCCCAAGATTTCCGAGATGTTGGCCGAAGCGAAGCTGGTCGGAACGCTCCGGCTCATAGCCTGCAGTGCCGGGCTGGAATATATGGGCGTCGATAGCGAGGCGGTGTCCAAGCAGGTCGACGAGGTCTTGGGTCTGCCCGCCATTATTTCGCTGACGGCAGACGCGGAAACAACCCTCTTCATCTGACTTTAACGCGACCGGACGACACCCACCCGATCGCACATCCCGATGAGGTTACAGCGGCTGCAGTAGGGTGAGACCGGCTGGCAAAGGTTCTGGCCGTACGGCACGAGCAGGTCGTTGTAGGTGATCCAATATCGTTTCGGGAGCTTGGCGCGCAGCGCCTCTTCGGTTTCTACCGGCGTCTTGGTCTTCACATAGCCCCACCGGTTGCTGATTCGGTGGACATGGACGTCCACACAGATGCCCGGCTTTTGATAACCCACCGTCACGACCAGATTGGCCGTCTTGCGCCCGACGCCCGGCAACGTGACCAATTCGTCGATCGACTGCGGTACTTGGCCGCGATACGCCTCGAGCAACCGCCGGCAGATGGCATGAATGGCTTTCGCTTTCGTGCGATAAAACCCTACCGGGTAGATCGCACGCTCGATCCTGCGTCGGGACAGCTTCAGGAGCCCGGCCGGCGTGTGCGCCAGGGCAAATAGACGCGCGCTCGCCTCGCTGGTGGTTTTGTCTTTCGTTCTGAGGCTGAGCAGGCAGGAAATCAGAATGCGGAATGGATCTCGAGCCGATGTCCTTGCAACGACCCCGACGACCGGTTCCTGCCACTGACGGACCTCCCGCCTGAGGATCTTGATCGCCGCATGGATCTGATCCTCACGCATGACCGAGGAAACCCAGTGGAGCTGACGATAAAGGATGGTGATGCGAAGAAAGGGGCGAGGCTATTCCGGCCGGCGCTTCGACAACCACTTTTGACGGCGGCGCTGAGCTTCCCGTTGCTTGGCCTTTTTGCGGACACTGGGCTTTTCGTAATATCGCCGCCGCTTCAGTTCCCGGAAGAGTCCTTCCCCCGCAAGCTTTTTCTTGGCGACTTTGAGCGCTTTCTCGACGTTGTTGTTGAAGACTTTGATTTCCATTCGTCTCTCGTCTGCACTTTCCCAGGCGATGCCTGCAAAGATTTTTTTTCTGTCCAACCAGGGGGCGGAGTGTAACATAGCACCTTCAGTTCCTCAAGATTCTCGGTCACCTGGCGCACTCTTGTCAGTATCGCTTCCCTAAGTTGCTGATTTGGCTGCACTTTCAGATTTTCTTTGGCCGTATGGAGACTCGTTTCCCCTGCGGCAATTGCGAGCATCAGCCCCACCTGCATGTCCGATCGCAGTCGCCGTTTCACCCCTTGTGTGCACGCAGCCAATAGCATGGCGGCTTCCGCCGATCGCTCCGCCATTTCGAGAGGAATTTCCGTTGCGACATGCAGCGCGGAGGACACCGCCACCGGACGCCCACGATCGGTGGCAGGCAACCTTGTCGCGGCGACGAAGGTGTTGTAGGCCTCGCCATCGGACTCAAGCAAATGGCTCAACCGCCGGGCGATCTCGTCAAGACGATGTTCCAGGGCCGGTTGCCGGCTTAGTCTGGCTGCCATCACCCCCAGGGCCGAGGCCAGCGCCCCGGTCAAGGCCGCCACGGCCGCTCCGGCTGGCACCGAAGTCGGCGCCGCGACGCCTGCAAGAAAATCGGCGACGGAGGATTCGAGGAGTGCTCTCCCCGCCGTTGAGCCGATTGGAGGGGCGATCGGTTGCGTCATGGCGGTATCGATTTTTGCTTCAAGAATCTGCGCCGGATCCAAGCGATCGAGACGAAGCGCATGTCTCGCGGGCTCGGTGATCGCTGCCTGGGGGACAAGTCCGACGATTTCCGTCCCGGCGATGGCCACGCCATGTTGAGCTGCCTGGGTCTCCACAGCGCTGAAGACCACGTGAAGGGGCGTCACCTCATAGTCCGTCAAGTTCATCGCCACTTGCACCACACCGCGGCTGGCCAACTCGACACCGATGGCCTTGAGATGACGATACCCTCCATTTGATTGGCGAATGGACTTGGCAATGGCCTGGGCAAGCCCAAGGTCGGTTGAAGCCAGATTAACGTTGAACGCAATCAACGGAGGTCGGGCGCCGATCACGATGGCGCCCGCGGTCTTGTGCGGCCGGCTGGGCCCGAAATCCGGTGTCCAGTCGGGATCAGAGGCCATGCGAAATGCCAATCCTTCTAACCCTCCGCGGCGGACCGACTCCAGCGGAGCGTGATCAGGGTGCGAAGCCGCCCGTTCATAGAGAAACACAGGGATCTCGAGTTCGGCTCCGACCCGGTGCCCCAGACGCTTCGCCGCCTGTACGCACTCACGCATGGAGAACCCTTTGATCGGGACGAAGGGAACCACATCCGTGGCACCGACCCGCGGATGCACGCCTGCATGGGCGCGCAGATCGATGAGATCAGTGGCGATGCGAATGGCCCGAAACATGGCTTCAATCATGTCCTCCAGGCTTGTACCAATAACGGTCATCACGGATCGATGATGATCGTAATCCGACGCATGATCCAGGAGACGGATCCCCGGTACCGAAGCCAACGCATCGATCAGCGCCTGTATCGTGGCGGAATTGCGCCCCTCGCTAAAATTCGGCACACATTCAACGATGCGGTCCATGCCAATGTGTCACTCCACAATAAAAAAGCCGGAGGTGCAATCCAGTCCCTCCGGCTTCCATTCCCAGCCCCCTGAGCACTGCGCGTGTTACTTGGTCTTCTTGACGAACGCCTTGTAGATTCGTCCCGAAGTCGCTTGCTCCTCTTCCATCCCCATCAAATGATGTCCCGTCGTCTCGCACCAGGCAGGCATGTCTTTCTTGATCCCTTCGTCGTCCGAAACGACCTCCAGCACCTGGCCCAAGGTCAGCTCCTTAATTTTCTTGCTCGTCATGATGATCGGCATCGGACAAAAATATCCGAGCGTGTCCAGCTTCACATCCGCCTGCATATTAAACGACTCCCCTCGCCTCTAACCTCGGACCTCTAGCCTCAATCAAATGAACAGATTCACACTGCCCTGTTTCGCTTCTGCCAGATACGTCGTGACGCCTGCAAACTGATCGATGCCGTCGATCAACGTGTCCTTCGTGATGCCCATCAGGCCCATCGTGGTCGTACAGGCGATAAAACGGACGCCCAGATCCAGGGCCATTTCCATCAGTTCAGGAACGCCCGGCATCTTGTTCTGCTTCATCACTTTTTGCATCATCCTGGTTCCAAGACCGCCGAAATGAAAACGGGAAAGCGGCAACTGTTCCGCTCCTCCCTTGTTCAAGAACCCGAACATGCGGCGAAGCCAGTCCTTGGCTTGGCTGGAGGCGCCCTTACGGCGGATCGTATTCAACCCCCAAAACGTGAAGAACATCGTCACCTTCATCCCCATCGCAGCGGCACCGGTGGCAATGATGAAGGCCGCCATAGCCCGATCCAGGTCTCCGCTCAACAGCACGATGGTGACCCTGTCCGTTTTCGCAGCGTGAAGGTCCGCTAGTGCGACAGCGGGGTCTATTTGTGTGGTGGTCATAGACGCCTCACGGGATTAAACTCATTTGGGATCGGGAATTCCGCAGGTTTTTGACTATAGTCTCCGCATCTTTTTCCTGTCAATACAACCAAACGTCGTCATTTCAGGTGCGACGCTAGTCGCCCGACAAGAGCAAACTCATGGCGCGCCGGATCTGCAGGCGTGAGCCGAGCAGGACCACGATGTCGCCCCCTTGGAGTTTCGTTTTCAATGTGGGATTCGACTCCGTAACCCCATTGCGGGTCCAGGCGATGATGGAAGCCCCGGTGCGCGGCCGAATGGAGAGATCAGCAAACGATTTCCCGACGGCGGGCGAATCATCATCGATACGGCAGGTCTCCACTTCGGCATCGGTCAGGGTGCCGCCACGCAGATGGTGGGCCAGTTCAGGCAATTCACTCCGCCGCAGCAGTGCGTAGCCTTCCCGCCTGACCTGCTCCGCCTTCATCGTAATGAAGTCCTGTGGCAGGTTGTAGGTGCGAAGGACCAGGGCAAAGATCTCGATTGACGTCTCAAACTCTTCGGGCACCACGTCGTCGGCGCCGATGTCGTGCAACTCCTCCAGTTCCCGCAGATACCGAGTTCTGACCACGACATGGACTTTGGGATTGAGCCCTTTGGCGACTTGCACTGTCCGTCTCGTAATGAAGGGATCGGAGATGGCGATGACCAGCACTTTGGCGTCTTCGATCTTGACATGCCGCAAAGTGTTGGGATTGGTCGCATCGCCATAGTAAATCGGTACCCCGTGGCGGGACTCCTGCCGGACAATATCGCCATCGAGGTCCAGCGCCAGGTGCGGGATTTCGGTTTCGCTGAGCACCCGGGCGAGATTCCGTCCGTTGAGCCCGTACCCGACGATGATCACATGGTCCTTCAGACGGATCTGCTTCCCTTCCGTTTGAAGCACGTGCGCCTCGGTCCTGGTGGGCAACCAACGCCGGAGCCGCTGCACCGCTTCAACCCGCCGGGCCATCACGGGCGACCACTGCATCAAAAAGGGCGTCACGATCATTGAGAGCACAGACACGGCCAGGAACACCTGATACGCATCGCCGCGCAACAACCCGCTTTCCTGCCCCTGTTGAGCCAGCAGGAAGCTGAATTCTCCCACTTGCGCCAGCGCCACCCCGACCATGAACGCCGAGCGCGGCGGAATGTCCATCGCGAGAGACGCGGCGGTTCCCGCGACGAATTTGACGAGGAGAATGAGGAGCAATAGACCAAGCACCAACACGGTCTGATCGATCAAGACCCGCCAATTCATGAGGATGCCGATCGAAACGAAAAAGAGGCTGTTAAAACTGTCGCGGAACGGCAGCACATCAGCCATGGCCTGATGGCTGTATTCCGACTCAGAAATCACCAGTCCGGCAATAAACGCTCCCAGCGCGAGCGACAACCCGCCGAGAGAGGTCAGCCAGGCGATCCCCAGGCAGAGCACGATGATCGTCAAAAGGAACAGTTCGCGGCTGCGGCTCCGTACGATGTGTTCCAGCAGTTTGGGAACGGCGTACCAGGCGGCGGCAATGATCAGTCCGACCACGAGAATCGATTCGGCCAACGTATAGAGGATCGATCCCGCCGATCCTTGAACACGGCTGGCCAGAATCGGAGTGAGAAGCATCATGGGCACCACGGCAAGATCCTGGAAAATCAAAATGCCAATGGTCGTTCGGCCATGAATGGAATCACTGTCCCCTTTCTCCGCCAGCGCTTTCAACACGATGGCCGTGCTGCTGAGTGAGACGAGAAACCCCCAGAAGATGCCCTCTTGCCAAGTCAATCCCACCCACATGGCTCCGAGCCATGCGACCAGCAGCACGCTCCCGACCTGAAGGGGGCCCGTGACGAAAAGGAGACGGCGCAGTGACGCCAGTTGAACCAGCGAAAATTCGATCCCGATCGTGAACAGGAGCAGCACGACACCGATCTCAGCGAGCACCTGGACGGTGCCGATGTCCCCGATGAGGTTCAAGCCGTGTGGCCCAATCAGTGCACCGGCAACCAAGAACCCTGCGATGGACGGAAGCCTGAACTGATGAAAGACGAAGACAACGGCGATCGAGACGGAAAAGATGACAAGAAGATTGCCGAGGACACCGTAATCAGTCATAGCGGGCACTCACAGGGATGGAAGCGCGCAGACACGCAGTAGAACGGCGGGTCCCGGCGCGAGAATACTCCAGGCCGGCAAAACGAACAAGGTCCCGCCGCTTGTTGCCTCGGGACACGATCGGGTAGAGTGCCCCGTGATTCGCGCGATCCTCTTCGACTTCAACGGCGTCATCGCCGACGATGAAACTCCGCACCTCCTCTGTTTCCAGCAGGCGCTCGCCGAAGCCAGCCTCACCCTGAGCACGGAAGATTATTACGATGCGTATCTGGGAATGGATGAGCGCACATGCGCCAGAATGCTGCTCGAGCAACGGGACGGGACCTGCGACGAAAGGGCACTGTTCCGCATCGGCGAACGCAAAGCGGAACTCTTTCATGCGTATGCCGCCCGGCATAAACCGGAGCTGTTTCCCGGTGTCATCCCATTCGTCAAAGCGGCAAAAGGGCGCTATCCACTCGCGATCGCCTCGGGCGGCCGGCGAGCGCAGATCGAGACGACATTGGCCGGTTCGCCGATCGAGTCTGATTTCGATGTGATCGTGGCCGCCGAAGATTGTCCGATCGGAAAGCCGGATCCTGCCATCTATCTCATGACGTGGGAACGGCTCAATGCCGGCCGGGGATCGAGCGATCACCTCACACCTGCCGCGTGCCTGGTCCTGGAGGACTCACTGGCGGGAATCCGTTCGGCCCGAGCCGCCGGCATGCGGGTGCTTGGGTTGGCCACGACCTATCCGGTTGATAAACTGCAAGAAGCGGACGGTGTCGTCCGAAGCCTCGAGGGTCTGACTCCCGAGGCAATGATCGCTCGTCTGGCGTAGATCGGCTCCAGCTACGGCTTGGGAGCCAAAGCCTGCTCGAAGACCCCCTCCAAAGATGAATAGACGGCTTCTTCCGCCTTGGCATAGCTTGTCAATAGCTCGAATGAATCAACCAATGTCCATGATGACACGCAACTTCACGATGGCACAGTTTCACGGGAGGTGTTTTATGCGGCCATTCACAACTTTCTCACTTGTCGCAGCGGCCGCCGTCGTTATGGCCGCCACGCCGGTGATCGCCGATACCACCGAGAAATTCGATCCTGCACGTATGTGGGAATGTACACAGGCGGATGGATCGTCGATCTACACCAACAAGGAACGGGCCGGATGTAAGCTTATGGTCCTCAAGGAACTGTCCGTTGTGCCCTCGTTGGACCACATGCCGACCTATCGATCGCCATACGCTGCCGGACCCTCGTCTGACATGCCGTACTCCATGGATCGCGCATCGGCAGCCATGCCTACTCGAACAGTTCCGGGATGGGCTCAGGACTGGTACTCGAGCATTGCCTGGACCGGCGGGTCAGTGCAAGCCGAAGTTTGCTTGCTCTATGGCGAATGGATCAATCTGGTCCAAAAAACCCGTGGAGGGTTTTGGTTTGGGTCCGACCCGTCGTACGGCGGAGACCTTTCAGGGCAGAACCAGCGGGGCGCCAGCTATTCCTTTTATGACAACGCCCGCTATTGGACGTTATCCAAACTGTTCGGGACGGGATTTGTTCCTGTTGGCTGCCGATAACCACAGCAGCACCGCTCACCGCAAGGCGTCGGGCCGGACCGCCCGGCGCCCTGGTCATATCTTATAGAAGCGACGATACCATTCCACGAAACGCGGAATACCCACCTCGACGGGCGTCGAGGGCTTGAATCCGACGTCACGGTCTAACTCTTCAATATCGGCATAGGTCGCGGGGACGTCGCCCGGCTGCAGTGGCATGAGCGTCATGTCCGCCTTCTTACCCAACGTCCGTTCCAGCACCTCGATGAAATGCAAGAGTTCCACGGGCTGGTGATTGCCGATGTTGTAAATGCGCGCCGGTGCCGAGCTGGTCCCTGGATCCGGTTTCTCGCCCGACCATGCCGGATTGGGCTGGGCCGTGTGATCCAGCGTCCGAATGACGCCCTCGACGATGTCGTCGATATAGGTAAAGTCCCGCCGCATCTTCCCGTGGTTGAACACTTCGATCGGCTTGCCCTCGATGATGGCTTTGGTAAACAGGAAGAGCGCCATGTCAGGCCTTCCCCAGGGGCCGTAGACCGTAAAGAACCGCAAGCCTGTGCACGGAATACGATACAAATGCGCATAGCAATGCGCCATCAACTCATTGGCCTTCTTGCTCACTGCGTACAGAGAGACAGGATGATCCACATTGTCATGGACGGAGAACGGCATGCGGGTGTTGCCGCCATACACCGAACTCGATGAGGCATACACCAAATGTTCCACCTTCACCTGGCGACAGCCTTCAAGGATGTTCATGAAGCCTTCGATGTTGCTGTCGGTATACGCGTGAGGATTGATCAGTGAGTACCGCACGCCGGCCTGGGCGGCCAGATGCACGACGCGCCGGATCGGGTACTCGAGAAACAACTCCTTCATGCCCTGACGATTCGCCAAATCCAGCTTGACGAATTGAAAGCCGTTCAATGGCGTCAGCTGAGCAAGCCGCGCCTCCTTGAGACGCACATCATAGTAATCGTTCAGGTTGTCGAGACCGATCACCTGGTCACCACGCTCGATCAGACGCTGGGCGACGTGAAAGCCGATGAATCCGGCTGCGCCGGTCACGAGTGTGAGAGAGCGTCCTGCCGTCATGCTACCTCCTCAATAAGCACGTCTTCCGTCAGGCGCCGCCGCCCTGTTTCGTGAAGGGCGGCTCGCCGTGCGCGGCGCGATACAGGTTCAATGGAGAAAGCGTTTCGCCGATCGACCTGACCTCGATGTCTCCGTGGCCCTTGTCGCTAAACACGTCGAGCGCCCGCCCGTAATGATACCCGCAACCATTGGGCTCGAGAAGCGCACTGAGCGCTTCAGGCGGCTCCCAATGAGCCGTGAGCAACGCCGTTCGGGCCGGATTGCGCTGGCTGAACATGAACGAGAGATGATCGGGGTACCAGTCGGCTCCCCCGGTCGCATAGGACACGAATAGTTTCGCTCTGGCCGTGGCACAGAGCTCGGCCAGATAGCTATTGGTCAAATATCCGTTCTCTCCAACGTCCAGCCATTTGCCAGGATGGGAGAGCGGCGCATGCGCCGCATGGCTGCGGATCTCGAGCAATTGCTGCTGCGAGGCGAACACGAGGCGGATTGGACCGTATCTGTCGACCAGCCGCCGGATAACGTCATCCTTCAATGACGATCGGCCGTCGTTGGTCGGGCCGCTGTCTGCATGGACCAGCACGTTCTGGCCTCGATCGCTGATCAGATAGCAGTTGCGGGGCATTTCGAGGTCGCACGGATCCTCCCCATAGAACGGAACGGAAACCACCGCACCGCCTTCAAACGGCCAGACGTCGCCGTGCGCCAGTTCGACGACACGTCCAAACCCCAGTTCCCGCAGAAGCGCCGGATAGTCGTAAAAGAAATGTTTTTTGTTTCGACGGCTCGGCACAATCACCGGCGTGTCTTTCGGCAGATGGAGCAAGGTTCGCGGATCGACGTGATCGTCATGATCATGCGTGAGGAAAATTGCCGT
>DASTQE010000064.1:0-11977 GCA_035761895.1 Nitrospira sp.
GTTCCTCTTCCGCTGGCGAGCCCAGGCTTCTCTTTAAAACTTACAAAACTGAACCGCGGAAAAAGCAGACCCTGCCTCAGGACACCCGGATGTTTAGCACAAATCTAGCACAAGCGCCGTCTTGTTCTGAGCCGAGTCTTGTAAGTTGTTGAGAAACTGGAGCCGGCGACCCGGATTGAACGGGCGACCTGCGGTTTACGAAACCGCTGCTCTACCAACTGAGCTACGCCGGCTTGTGTGAAGGAAGAGGTCCTACCCTATCACGGGTTTTTCTCACGCCTCAAGTGGAAAGAGCAGAGGATGGTGAACTGTCGCCCAGCTGCGTTCTCGATCGCTCCGAGTCTCAACTAACGAGAAGCATACGCCTTGCCTCATCGCTCGCTGTGGCCTTGAATTCGGGTGAGGCGCGTCGCGCCGAGCTAGGCGGGTGAGAAAGGTAACAGTTTGACCATCCTCAGAGTCATCTTAACTTCGCGACCGGCTGGAGCCTGATCATGGCCCCCTGCCCCGGTCCAGGCACACACAGAGGCTCTTGTTCGTTGCCAAACTGTTCGCGCGCCATTTTCCCCACTTGCCCCTTCGCGTAGGTGCACAACTCCCCTGCGAGGATGGTCCCATCCCTGTCCACATCTCCGGCGCCGCCGAGGCCCTTGAGCAACTGATAGGCGAAGAGCCCATGCTGGCCCAAATCGAAATGGTGGGAGTCCTGCACTCTCCGATTACCGACCATCCACATGATTCGTTCTTTGCCCTGCTCCTCCTGCGGCCAGAGCGGCGC
Organism: Nitrospira sp.; assembly: GCA_035761895.1. GTDB lineage: Bacteria > Nitrospirota > Nitrospiria > Nitrospirales > Nitrospiraceae > Nitrospira_C. The sequence goes on from DASTQE010000064.1 coordinate 779, forward strand.
CGCTTGGCCCGCCCCCTCCTGGCCGGGCATGTGCTCGAGCGAGAGATCAACCATGACGATCGCACGCTGGGCGGGCAATTTGCCCAGCGCCTCCTGTAATCGCCTGAGGGAATACAACCTGGACGGAGAGGCCGCCGTGCCGTCGAAGGGAATCACCGAGATTGCGCCGGTGGACGGATCCACGAGACCTCGGCCCGCGATGAACACATATACGACCGTCGTTGCATCCGCCTGCCGCGGCAACCATTCTTCGAACGTTTCTGCCAGGTCGCTTTTGAGCGCCCGGCTGTCAAGCAGGCGGCGTATGCGCTCCGCCGGAATGCCTCCCACCGCATTCCAGTACTTCGCGACGACGTCCGCATCGTGCTCCGCATACTTCACGCGCGGCATGCCGTTGTCGCGAAACTGTCCGATGCCGATCGCGATGCCGACGGCTTTCGGCTGCTTCCACTTTCCCGTCACACTGGGCGGCTGATCCACATCGACCGGCACCGCGATGGCCTCCGGAGCGTTAGCCGGCTTGACGGCAACGAGAAATTTCTTCACCGACGGCAACTGCACAGAGGGAGACTTTGCGCGCAAGGCAAGGACCAACTCGGCCTGTGTCGCTTCTGCGACCGCGCCGACCTTTCCATTCACCGTGAGGCGCTTGACGTCACCGGCCGGAATATCGCCGACGGGCAGGACCCCGGGAATCATCTCTATGAGGGCGGCATTGCCGCTCACCAGGATCTCCACGCCGGCGGCGGAGCCCGGCCCTTCATTCTTGACTTCGATCTCGACAGAAACGTTTTCACCCTCGTGAAGGAGCTGGTTACGGTTTTCATCGCGAATGATTGCCCGAAACACCAGCGTGGACGGAAGCTCGACTGTAGCGTCGGGCGCTGATGCCGACGGGACTGGAACAACGGCCGGACCCACAGGGACGACGGATGCGTCCGGTGCGATGGGAGAAGGCGGCGCCACCGTCGCTTGGTCGGCAGCGCCGGCATGTCCGGCGTTGGCCGCTTGACGGATCTTTGCCGAGGTGCCTAACTGCTCGGCCATGCCGTCGGTGACCTTGGCGATTGCCTCCTTCACGATCTTCTCAAGGCCTTTGACCTCACAAGAGGACTGGTTGACATCGACATCGCCGGTGCCCATGCTTTGGAGTTTCTTGCTGAAGAGGACGGTGCCGTCGGCCGCTGTGTAGGCAAAGTCCAGCCCTATGGCCACGGTAGCGGGATAGCTTCTCGTGGCTTTTCTAGGAATGAACAAATCCAGGTCGATCAGACCGACCGAGACATCCTCGTATCCGTCGATGGCAACGGGGGCGGACGCCTTATCCGTCACCAACTTCTCAAAGACGCGGCCCGACTTACGGGTGATCGATTCGGCGAGCTGCTGACCAAAGGGCAGGCTTTGGGTCTGACCGCAGGCATCCTGGTACGTGAGTTGGGCGGCCGCGACCGTGGGCGCCTGCCGCAGTTGGACGGCCAGCGGGAGGTAATAGCCGATGTCGGCACCGTCTCGGCTGCTGAAGAGCCCGCACCCCGCCAGCAAAAACGACAAGAGACCGACGCCGGCCAGAAGCGGCTGGCCGCGCCTCCCCACGACTGGAAGATGGAACCGCACAGGCATCGTTATACCGAAATCACTCCGGGTGACACAACCGAGCCATTCGGCCCTCCGATTGACAGGGTAGGTGCCCTCGGCTAGGGTGCGTTCATGTCGGCGTCCACCGTGGAGACCGTCCCGCGGCTGACTTGGGCGAACGTCAGCCGGCTGATCCGGCTGCCGAGCCAGACGGGCACATGGCTGCTGATGCTGCCTACCTTGTGGGCGCTGGTCCTGTCGTCGAAGGGCATTCCCCCGTGGCGGTTGCTCCTGATCTTCATGCTGGGCTCCTTTCTCATGCGGAGCGCGGGGGTCATTCTCAACGATCTCGCTGATCGCTCATTCGATCGTCATGTCGCACGAACGCGGCAGCGGCCGTTGGCATCGGGCGATCTCACGCCGGCGCATGCCCTCTTGATCCTCGCCGTTCTTCTGACACTCGCCGCGCTTCTCGTGCTGCAGCTCAATCCCCTGACGATCATGTTGAGCCCCGCCGCCGTTGCCCTGGCCGCCCTGTATCCGTTTGCGAAGCGGGTCATACACCTCCCGCAGGCGGCGTTGGGCATCGCGTTCGGATGGGGAACGATCATGGCATGGGCCGCCTCGCGAGGGAGGATCGAGAGCGCAGCCTGGCTGACATTTGCCGCGACCATCTGCTGGGCGGTCGCCTACGATACGATTTACGCGCTCCAAGACATGGATGACGATCGCCGCATCGGTGTCAAGTCATCAGCGCTGTACTTCGGGTCAGAAACATGGTTGGCCGTCGGAATGGCTTGTGCCATGATGCTGCTCCTGCTTGGGATCGCCGCAGGAATGGCGGAAATCGGCGCGATCGCTTACGGCGTCCTCGCGGCGGTCGGAGTCTTTTTCGCCAGGCAGGTCAGCGAACTCAGAAGGCCGGTCTCACCCGGGCGGGCGTTCGAACTTTTTCGTCAACACGCGTGGGCCGGAACGGTCGTGCTTTGCGGGTTGGTCCTGGGATTCCTGTGGTGATCCAGTGAGACGGCGATCGTACGCTTCAGCTCGCCGGTTTGGCGGCCGGCGCCTCGTCGGCCTTGGGAGCCCTCAGGGTGTTGAGGTACAGAGTCACGGCCTTCGCGTCTGCGTCGCTCAAGCCCAATGCCGGCATCCTCGTCTCCGGCTTCATGGCTTGCGGGTTTTTCACCCAGCGATAGATCCAGGTGCCGTTCAGACGGAAGCCGGCGCGGTCCAACGCCGGTCCGACTTTGCCGCCTTCGCCGGCGAGACTGTGACAACCGTTGCAGCCATACTTGTTTGAATACAGCCGCTTGCCCACCTCCGCGAGCGCAGTCGACTGTTCCACTTTGACGGCGAGATCGGGTCTCGGAACACTCACACCCCTGCCGGGCCTGGTGGAAAAATAGGTCAGTGCGGCTTGCGCGGCGTCGAGCTCTTTCTTGGCCTGCGCCATCGCCGCCTGCTCCTTGGCATACGCAGACTCATCAACGTCCACGTCCTTTTTCAGCGCGGCGCTTTTCTTCTCTGCTTCCTCGCTTGCCCGCTTTTCGGCCGCTTCATAGGCCTGCTTGGCCTCGTCGAACTTCGTCTGAGCTTTCTGGACTGCGTCGGTGAGCTCTTTCTTGCGCTCCTCGACGTTGAACTCCATCTTCATGCCGTGCAGGGAACGAACATAGCCGACAATCGCCCAAACTTCTTCCTCAGCGAGCGTATACTTGAACGTGGGCATGGTGGGGACCGCAAACTCGTCGTCGCCGATCTTGTCTCCGCCGGGACTCGTGTCCTTCATGTCGCGCGAAATCGTGTTGAAAATCTCTTCGTCTTTAAACGTGCTCATCTCCGACTTGTTGGACAGATCCTTCGGCTTCGGATCGGGCATCGACGACCAGTTGAATCCTTCGTTCTGGCGGCCGTTCTCACCGTGACAATGCATGCAGTAATGGGCGTACAGTTCCTTGCCCCGCTTCTGCTGCTCGCTCGCACAGCCGCCTGCGAGCAGGCCCCACAGGCCCACGAGGCCCAGCACGGCTCCCATCACCCGTAGCTTTGCGGCCTTCATGCTGACTGCCCTTTCCTCAGTTTGCGGATCAACACGAACTGAAACGCCAGCGCCAACCCGGTGGCCAGCGCCGCATAGATGTAGCCCGAATAGTCGGGAGGCGCTTCTGCGCGGAAATACCACCAGGACGACACCGCCTTCTGCGATCCTTTTTCCACGAGGTCACCGGCCGCATCTTTACGGCCATCCCACACGGCAAAGGCGATGTTAATGAATTCTCCCGGCTTCAGTTGCATGTCTTCGTCGGGATGCTCCGTCGTCATCGCACGAGAGAAGATGACCTTCCATGTGCCGTTGGCGTAGACGCCTTTGGCGGTGACGTCTTGATGGGCTTGGGGCTTCAGGGTGCCGAAGCCCTTGGCGCTCATGTCGACGCCTTTGCCATCCTTGTTTCGCCAAAACCAGATGTTCACCGGTCCGCCTTCCACCTGGGCCATGGGCTGCCCGTGCGCGAAGTGCGCTTTCTTATCACCGACCATGAACTCCAGCGCGGCGGCATCGGCTGCGTCTTCGGTCGGATCCGCGTATTCCAGCAGCACCGCGACGTGCTGGCCGTCATTCAAGGCGCGCACCTTCAAGTCCTTCACCGTCACTTCCTGGATGCGATTCTGCCAATGCACTTGTGGAGACATGGGGAACTGGGCTTGAGGGGCACTGTTCCAGGCGGCAGCATTCGGATCGTCGAGAGGAATCGGGTCCTTGGTCATCACCGCGCGAACCGCGACGCTTTCCTGAGCATGGGCAAGAGGGACGAGGCCAGAGGCTAGAGGCACGAAGCAAGTCAGTAAAAGGATTAACATCCTTCCTTGTGTTGCGATGCTCTCAGGCTGTTTCACTCTGGTCCTCCCCTCGCCCCTCTGGCTCCTCATCTCCGTGCTTTTCCTTCGCCTCGTCCCTCGCCTTTACTGTACCGATCGGCCATCACCGATCACCCATCACCCATCACTGTCTTCAACCCCTCGCCCCTAGCCTCTCGCCTCTAGCCTCACGTATTATTCCCATGTCCTGGGAGATTGATGCGCCCCATCGTACTCGCCCAGAATAATCTTCCAGATCCACTCATCGGGCAGTTCGACTTCCCATCGCGGCATGGCGGACTTCCACGGCATGCCTTCGATCGGCAACCCCACTCCACCCTTCTTGATGCGCCAGAAGAGGTAGCTTTCCTGCAGCATGGCAATGGTGGTCGGATCAGAGAAATTGGCCGGCGGCGGGTTAAAGCCCCGGGCCGCAGGACCCTTGCCGTCGAAATTCCCGCCGTGGCAGGGGGAACAGAAGGCAGCGTAGAAACCTTTGCCCTGCATGATGTTGTCGGGAGTCTTGGCCACAGGGTTCGAGAGCCCCGTGTACTCGCCGGGAGGCGCGGGATGAATCGTACGGTTCTCCGCGGGCGGCGCATCGCTCACCGCCGTGCTGCCGTACGTCTGCCAACCGACTAAGAGCGGAAACAGGATGAGCACGGCGTAGCGCGCGGTTTGCAGCGCGCCGATATTCTCGCCGGTCAGAAAGCGCTGAATCGGTCCCCAGAAGGCGTCCTTCGACTCGCCGCTCATCGTGTAATAGATGACGATGCCGGCGGTGGTCAACATGAGGTAGAGAAAGATGAGACTGGACGGCAGCGGCGCTGATCCGGGAATGATCGGGACGGCGAACTTCAACAAGAGATAGATGACGACCAAGAGGATGACGGGTTTGGTCAACGATCCCATAGGTGCCTCCTCAACGTGCCTGTGCAACGGCAACCGGCCCGGAATCGTCCGCCTTGACCGGCGCCGGTGGAGCCTGTCCCGGCACTTCGAGCTCAGACGGACTGACGGATATCGGCTCCCCGCTCATCTGCTGCAAAAACGCGATGACCGACAAGATTTCATTCTTCGTCAGGCCGATGGGGTTCTTGTTGATGTAGGGCATGCGGGCCGGATATTCCTTGGGGGGCCCTTCGTGCCGGTAGTCCAGGTAAATGTAGGCCTGGGGTTGCGTCAAGCTTTCGAAGATGAACTCTCTGCTGAGCTTGGCGCCGATGCCTTTCAGATCGGGACAGCGTGCCGATTCGCTCGGCCCGATGGAATGGCACAGCGCGCATTGCCCTTTGCTGAAAAAGATTTTCTGCCCGATGGCCGCCATGTCCGTCGGAGTCTTGACGGTGGCGATGTCGAACTTTTCCTCCGCTGGCGGCAGGGACGCCATTTGCGGCACCGCGAGCGCCACGAGCGAGAAGAGGCCCAGGACGATGGCGACAAAGCCGATGACCCGGGCGAACTGCGCCCGGATAAAGAGCAGAATGACGATGCCCATTCCGATCACCGTCAGACCGATGAGCTGCAGCTTTACAACTTCATCCATATGCTTCCCTGGGTTCGCAAATTAGGAATTAGAAATTTGGAATGATGAATTGGATACATTTCATTGTTATTCCACATTCATCATTGCTCATTGCCCGGCTCCGGCGATCCGCCGGCCATGGCGGGCACGCCGTGCGGCAATTTGCCCTTCTCGCCCCCCCCGTAGCCGGAGGCCTTGCCCTTGTCCCCCATGGTCGCGACCCAGAAAATAAACGCCACGAGCATACAGAACAAGAACGTATTCAAGGCCATGAACGCCGCGGCGTAGCCCAATGCCGGCGAAAATGCATATTGCGACGAATCGCGCATGACGCCGTAAATGTGCCAATGCACCCGCGACGAGGATCGGGCGTAACCCATCAAGGTCATCAGGAGAATGACCATGACGGCGTTCAGCACCAGCGCGTAGCCCGCGCGCGGAGGCATCCGGCCCCAGACCATCTCGGTGGTGGTTCTCGCGCTCTTCAATAACAGCGCCGTGAGCGGCGTGATCGTCAGCATGACGAAGAGGACGATCAGCACTTGCGACGTCGAGAAGTAGTTGATGCGGATGATCGCCGGCACGAAGTACCCCCACACGCCCAGCACGATCACCGCGATGCCGGCCAGCACCAGTACGGCACCCATGACCGACCGCGCCACTTTGGCCCAGGTGGCCGTCTCCTGCTTCCCGGCGCGCCAGTACATGATGAAGCTCATGAACGTGACGAGGATCATCAGATTGGCCACGGTCATCTTGGCCGACATCACTCCGAAGACACCCAACAACGGATGGTGCGTCCCGCCCATCTTGCGCGCTTCCTCGAGACTGGCGACCAGAGAATGTGGGGTCATCCACACGCCGAGGCACAACAGGAGGATGACCAGCATGGTCATGATCGGCTTCTTGTATTGGTGCTCGGAGCCGGGAATGCGGTGCGTGATGCCCAGCCAGAAATAATAATTTGAGCCGAGGAACAGCACGCCGATCAGCATGGCTTGCAGGATGAACAGCCAGGAGAGAAATCCACCCATGAGGGTGATGCCCATCTGCTGGTTGTACTGATAGATTTCCCGCATCAACCAGTAGCCGGCAAAGGGCAGCGGCAACAAACCGAAGACGCCGATGAAGTTTCCGACGTACCCCATCCAATCATAGTGATCCCGCTCTTCCGCGTTGCGGGCCGCCAGATACCGGATGCCCGCATAGGCGCCGCAGATATAGCCGCCGAGCACGACATTGGCAATGAGACGATGGATGTTGACGGGCCACCACGTCGGGTTCCAGGTCGCCGCCCAGGCCCGCGCGAGATCCGTTCCTTCCGCGATCACGACCGGGCTCGCCTGGAACGTCGCCCAGGAGTTCGGCACGATCATGATGAAGAACGCGAACAAGTTCAGCAAAAAGCCCAAGAAAATGTGAAACGTCTTCTTCCCCCCGTCCTGCATCGCGTCCCAGCCGTACCAGTAGAGATAGAGCGTGGCGGTCTCGAGCAGGAAGAGAATGCAGTAGAAGACGAACGACGGGAAAAAGATATCCGTCAGATAGTTCATCAGCTTGGGATAGAAGCCGATCAGCAGGAACAGCAGGATGCCGCCGAACAGCGCCGTCGTCGCGTAGGATGACGTCAGCAGCTTCGTGAACTCTTTGGCCAGCTTGTCGTAGCGCTTTTCCCCGCTCTTCCAGCCGACGATTTCGCAGAGCCAGGCGAAGATCGGCACGCCCAAGACGAAGCCTGCGAGCAGCAGGTGCAACTGTGCGATGACCCACACGATGTTCCGGCTGCCGATGCCGGGAATATCGCGATACTCGACCGGACCCGCCGGAGCAGCCTCCGCGGCAAAACCCAACGAGGGCAACGCAAGGCACCCCGCCGCAAGCACCCACACCGAGAGCCATCCTCCGTGACCGCGAAGGGTCAGGAGCATCCGCTGGAGCTGTCCGCCCTGGTGTCGCATGGCACTCACCTCATCGAGTCAGGCACGATTACGGTTTCTTGGGCGTGGAAGCCTTTGCCTCACTTCCCGCCTTCTTTCCCTTGCCCTTGTCCTTTTCGGCCTCAGCCTTCTGCTTCTCCAACGCTTCGACCTGGACGGCCAACTGTGCAATCGTCTTTTCGCCTTTGTTCAGCGCCTCGACCGGCCTGAAGGGCGGCGCGGCTTTGACGTCCGGCTTCTTGCAGCATTCATGAGGATGGGGGGTGGTCACCGGCAGCGCCGCCCAGAACAAGACGGCCAACACCACGCCCCCGAGCGTGACTGCCGTGAGCACCAGGCCCTGATCCGCCGGCACCCGCATCGAATCCCATCGTTTGACAATGTTCTGAAAGCTGTCTGAGACGGGCCGCGCCGTTTCCGCCGTGCTTCGAATGATCCGTCCGACGAGCGACACTCCAATCAGCAGCAGGACGATCAGCACTGTCGCAGACACGCCGCCCCAGAGGCTCAGCTCAATTCCGATGCGTTCAGCGACCGGAAGCCCGTGAAACATCTCCAGGTCAAACAGCGAGTGGGACATGGAGATGGCCGTCTCCGTCACCGTCCCGACGATGAACCACACCAACGGGAGGAACACTGCGCCGACGACGGCGCATTTCCACCAGAGCGTCACCCCAAGTCCCTCCGGCGGCTCCTTGCGGAATTTCTCGAGGAAGTACGTCCGGCCGACAAGGCCCAGCGCCCAGATATCAATGGGAATGGCGAGCAAAAACAGCAACCCAATCCCGGCACCCTCTCCGATGTGCGAGTCCAGCCCCATCGTAATAATCGGCACTGCAAACACGGTGACAGGACTGGCCAAGAGCATCAGAAAACCCACCCCCAGCCGGGTTTCGAAATGCATCATGTCCATGGCGAAAAAAACCAGCGCAAAAGCCATCTTGACGGGGAAACCCGTCCAAAACGCGGGCCACAGGACGCCGAGGCCAATCCTGGTGGGGGACATGGAATCGCGTTCGTCGCTCATAGCTTCGTGCGGCGCGGCTCTCCGCGCTAATCCAGAAACTCGCGGTTGATGATCGCGGACACCGTAAACAGCAGGATCGCCACCATCACGACGATCCAACCGATCAAGGCGACCGGACGTTTGAAAATGTTCCGTTCGGGATCCCGGTCGATGAAGGGCAGCGCTGCCAGTAAGGCCATAAAGGCGCCCGGTAGCGCGATCGCCCCGAGGAACTGGCCGAACTCACCGGCAAAGACTTTTAACCGCAGCAACTGGAACAGAAAGAGAAAGTACCATTCTGGTTCCGGGTGGTACTCGCCGGGGTCGGGCGTCGCCTCTTCGAGCAGGACCACCGGCTCCCAGAACGCCATGGCACAGATGCTCGCGAACACCGCCGCCATCGCGACGATGTCCTTCCAGACCTGGCGCGGGAAAAAGAAATCGGTTTTGGCCCTGATTTCCTCCGGCGTGCCGCGGAACGGACCGGCCGGGCCGGCCGAGCGGAACAGAAACAGATGGAGACCGGCGAGCCCCATCAGCGCGGCCGGAAGGATCATGACATGGATCACAAAGAACCGGCTCAACGTCATCTGGCCCGGCGTCGGGCCGCCTTTGAGGAATCGCGCCATGAAATCGCCGACGAGCGGCGTTTTGTCCATGATCTCGACGCCGACGGTCGTAGCCCAATAGGCGCGTTGATCCCAGGGCAAGAGGTAGCCCGTAAAGCCAAACCCCATCACGATGCCGAAGAGCGCCAGGCCGACGAGCCAGATCATTTCCCGCGGAGGTTTGTACGCCCCCCAGAGAAACACCTGCGACATGTGGGCGAAGACACAGACGACCATCGCGGTGGAGCCCCAGAAGTGATAACTTAGCAGGAACCAGCCGTAGTCGACATCGTGAATGATGTATTGCGTGCTCGCGTAGGCATGATCGGCCGTTGGGACGTAATAGAACATCAGGAGGATGCCCGTCACCGCCTGCATGATGAAGATGAACAGGAGCACCGAGCCGAACACATAGGCCCAGCGCGAACCGCCGGGTACCGGCTCGTTGAGCATCTTCGCTTGGATCTGCTTGAGGCCAACGCGCTCGTCGACGAAGGCGAAGACTTTTTCGATGACGGTAGGCTGGGTACCGGGAGGATTCACAGCCGTTGAAGGTTTGCTATCCATCATGATTCACTGTGTTCAGGATGCTCAAAAGCCCATCACCCGGCATCCTGTTACACGATCCGAATTTGGGACTTCGTCCCTGCCTTGAATTCCATGTCGATGATTTGAACGTCCCCGCTCGCAGACACTTTGATCGGCAGCGCATCCAGCGGGCGCGGCGCCGGACCGTCGAGCACCTTGCCGGAGGCATCGTAGATACTGAGGTGGCAGGGGCAAAGAAAGACCTGGCCCAGCACTTTATGCTTCCGCCATTTGTACCCGCAACCCAAATGAGGACACTTTCCCGAGAACGCGACATAGGGAATGTCTTTCTTGTTCGTCCAGACTGATTTCCCGGTCGCATCGCGAAATTCCATGTCCTTGCCCTGATAGACCTTGTCGAGTACCGCCGGGGTGGCCTTCAAGATCCAGACGTTCTTTTCGACCTCCGCCTCCGGCAGATAGACTTCTTTGACCTTTTTCTTGTACTTGAACTGCACCCCGATATCGTCCGCCTTTATCTTGCTGATGTTGCCGATCTTCAGCCATCCGTTGTCCAACGGCGCATACATGGGTTTCATGAGATAGCGGAGGATCGGGAACGCGATGGGCAGCCCGATCAGGAACCCGATCACGTGGGTGAAGTTCATGAAGAACGTGCGGCGCTTGACGTCTTTTTCCAGTTCTGGGAACGGAACAAGTACCTCACCCGGCGTGACATGAATGTTCTCTTCCAGATGGGCGATCTCGACTTCATGGGTACTGAGATACTCGTCGCGCTTGAATGGCGGCAACGCCGCGACTTCAGAGGAAGCGTTTCGCAATTGAACCGAGCCATCCGTGACGGCCTGGACGAGCGCCATGGACACCTGCCGCTCACCGCTGCCGTTCATGGACACGACGATGTGGCTGATCTCGCGCGACAGCGGATCAACGATGACCCTCGTGACCTCGCCAATTTCCCGGTCCGTGCAGCGGACTTTTGACTTCAGCTGCGGTTGCATCGCTTACTTCTTCTTGATCGGTTTCGGCGTGTTGACCGATGTGTTCTTGAATGTGACGAGCCAGGTGGCCAGGGCGACGACGTCCTGCTCTTCCATCAGGTCCTTGTACTTGTCCGGCATCTTCCCCTTTTCATACTCC